>JBDHVB010000069.1:0-23908 GCA_039809465.1 Myxococcota bacterium | reverse complement strand
GAGACGCGGCTGCGGGCCCAGACGCGGCCGGTATACATCGAAGTGGCGAGCGCGGGGGTCGATGGCTTCACCATCGAAGGCACGATTCCGAACGAGGTCGTGCTCTTCCAAGGCAGCGGCGGTTACGTGCGCAACTGCGTCATCCTCGGCGGCGCGTTCACCGGCGTGACGTATGGCGTGGTCGTCGAAGGCACTGGCCTGCCCCTCATCGCGAACAACGTCATCAGGTTGAGAGCAGCGTCGGGCGGCCGTGGCGTTCAGCTGCAGCAGGCAGGTAGCGCGCGCATCATCCACAACACCATCGACGCGGGTGACATCGGGGTCCTCACCGGTGTCTTCTTCACCTCCGACTCCGGGGCGAGCACCAGCATCGTCAACAACCTCTTCGTCGGCGCGAGCTCGAGCGGCACCCGCACGGGGATCGATGCCGCCGCGAACTTACCAGCCGCGCTGCTCCACAACGTCTTCGCGATCGAGCACTCCGGTGTCTACCGCGATCCGTTCGGCGGCTACAGGCCCATCGGTAGCGGTGACTTCGGGATCCTGCCACCGCACCGCTTTGGCGGAAACGTCAACGCTGGTGGGACCGCCACGCTCGTCGACTCCGACTACCGGCCGCAGAGCGCCAACCTCGCCATCGGCATCGACGCGTCCACCGCCGATTGCGGCTTCGACGACGCCAGCCTGGACTACCCTTGCGAGGGCCCCATCACGGACCGCGCCGGCCGCCGGCGCACCGCACCCACGACCGTCGGCGCTTATCAGCTGTAAAAGCAGTAGGGCACCGCTAGAGCGGACTACTCCGCCTCGACGTAGCCCTGCTTCAAGAGCTTGTGCACGTCCATGACCACGGCGTGATCGGCGCGGGGGTCCTTGTCGAGCACGTCTTGGTAGTGGTCGAAGTTCATGACCGCCTGCAGCGTGTCGAGCTCGCTCTTCGAGAGATCGCTCAAGCGCGGCATCAGCGGGTTCGAGATGACCAGCTTGGTCTCGCCGTCCGGCAGGTCCTTCTGGATGCGGCGGATCTCGTCGACCTGGCGCAGCGCCTCGATGAGGACGCTCTCGGTGTTCTCGGTGAAGTTCTCCGGGAAGCGCATGCTCTCGTCGATGGGCTCGAGCTGGAAGGAGCCGGCCGTCCACGTCATCATGCGCGCGATCGCCTTCATCGCCGGCAGCGTGAGGCCCTTGATGACCGCCGATTGCAGCTGACCGTTCTTGATGAAGATCTGACCGTTGTTGTTGCCCTTGATGGTCAGGGTGCCGGACTTGCGGTTGGTGGCGAAGAGCTGCAGCAAGTCGGGGAGCGGAACCTCTTGCAGGTCGCCGCTCATGGTCGAGGACTCGGAGGCGCGGCTGCCGAGCTGCTGCATCATGTCCTTGACGGACTTGGTGTCTCTGCGGCCGGCGTCGAGCGTCATCTCGGACTCGTCGATGAGCTTCAGGATCGACGTGCCGATGAGGATGCGGTCGTTGCGCTTGAGCTCGGCTCTACGGATCTTCTCACCGTTGACGAAGGTGCCGTTGGTCGAGCCGAGGTCGGTGATGGAGAGTTGGCCGCCCGCAACGGAGAGCTTGGCGTGCTTGCGCGACACCATGTCCTCGACGAGCACCAGATCGAGATCGCTGGCGCGGCCGATGAGCAGCTCACCGTCGTCGGGGATGGGGAACTCTCCGCCTACGTACTTGCCGGAGATGAACTTGAAGGCGTTTTTACCCATAATCGATCGCGTCTACCCTACGCGCTAGCTTGTACCAGCTTCAAGTACATTGCGGCGCGAGCATTTCCGGGCTCCTTGGCGAGGACCTCACGCCACTCGGCGATGGCCTCCGGGAGCTTACCCATCGAATAGTGGCAGACCCCGAGGAGGACCCGGGCGGCGTTGTAGGCCGGACGGTCGACCAGCGCCTGCTGCAAGTGCGCGACCGCGTCGTTCATCTGTCCGGTATCGCGGAGCGCCGAAGCCAGGCGGGTCCTGATGTCGGCGAAGGTCGGCCGCAGCTCGATGGCCTTGTGGTACTCCATGATGCCGCGCTCGGGGTGGCCCGCCGAGCAGTAGGCGTCCGCGATCTCGGCGTGCATGTTGGCGATCTTGCCGGCCACGAACGGGTCGAGCTCGCCGCTCTGCACGCGGCTGTTCACCAAGGCCTTCTTGTAGATGTCCTTGGCCTCGTTGTACTTGCCGAGATCGTTGTAGAGCACCGCGAGGTTCAGGGCCGCTTCGGTGTACGCGGGGTTGAGCTGCAGGGCGCGCTCCAACGCGCTCTGCGCCTTCGAGAACTGGCCCATGTCGTGATAAACGACGCCGAGCATGTTGTAGACGTCCGCGAAGCTCTGGCTCTTCTCGACGACCTGCTCGAGGTAGGCGCGCGCGCCGGGAAAGTCGCGCTTCAGGTAGTATTCTTTGCCAAGGCTGAGGAGTTGGCGGAGCTGTTCGTCCATGCGTGGCTCTATGGTCGTCCGAACCCCGGGACCGGTCAACTATTACGGGGTTTTCGGACGCTCGTTAGCGCGGATTGGCCGTCGGATTCTTGGAGCCGCTGGCCGTGGCGCTGGGGGCGGGGTTCGCGACGTCGCTGCCGGCCGGCGTTTTGGCGTTTTCCTCGTCGGCGGCCTTGTCGTCGACCTTGCCCTTGTTCATCTCTTCTAAAACGGACTTGGCCTTCTTGGCCTCGCTGGTGTCCGCGAACTCGGCCTCGAGCTTGCTGAGGTGGACGCGGGCCTCGACCAGCTCCTTGACGGCGAAGCGCGACTTGCCGGCGATCCACAGCGCCTCGGCGTCGAGCCCGAGGCCCGGGTAGTCACGCAAAATGCCCTCGGCGCGCGCGGCCGAGGCCACCCATTTTTCGCGCTTGAAGTAGAAGCGGGCCACGTACAGCTCGTGGTCGCCCAGGTGCTTGCGGCACTCGTCGAGCTTCTCGTTGGCCTTCTCGGCGTACTCGGACTGCGGGTAGCGGCCCAGCATGTCCTTGAAGGCGGAGATGGCCAGCCTGGTTTGTGCCTGGTCCTTCTCGGCGGACGGCGGCAGGAAGAAGAAGTCCGTCGGCATCTGCTGCTGGTACGACTCGGCGATGCGGAACATCGCGTAAGGCGCCTCGGAGTGCGTCGGGTGGTACTTCAGGAAGTTCCGGTAGGCATCGACGGCCTCGACGTACGCCTGGCGCTCGTAGTGCACGTCGGCGATGCGCAGGTCGGAGAGGGCGGCGTACTTCGAGTACGGGAAGCGCGCCTTGATGGTCTCGAAGCCGTCGAGCGCCTCGGGGTAGAGGCCGTCTTTGAGGTCGGCGACGGCTTGCGCGTACATGTCGTCGACGGTCTTGGCGGCGCCGCGTCCCTCGGTGGTGGCGCAGGAAACCTGGAAAATCGAAATCGCGAGACCCGCCAGAAGCGCGAGCCGTGGAAAATAAATGCGTGGCATGTAGGACCTTGGGCTACGATAGCAGGCGTTTCATTTCTTGAACAGCGACGCCACTTCGAGGAAAACACCGGCATATGGCACGTGACATCCACGAGCTTGAGGTCGAGTTCGCCAAGAGCCCGACACTCGAGGCGTGCATCCCTCTCTGCGAGGCTTATCTCGGCGCCAAGCGCTTCATGGAAGCGATGGTCGTCTGCAAGAAGGGCATCAAGAGTGCTCCGGACGACGTGCGTGGTCCGGTCATGCTCGCCCGCATCTACCTCGAGCAAGGGAAAGCGCCGAAGGCCGAGCAAGAGCTCGCGGCCGCCGTTCAGAAGTTCCCCAACAACCCGTTCCTCCTCGAGATGCAGGGACGGATGTTCCTGGAGTCGGGCCGCCGTGACGAGGGCATTCGCGCTCTCACCGCCGCGCTGACCGCCAATCCGAACCTGCCGCAAGCTCAGGCGATGCTCCGCCAGCTGGGGGTGCCGCTCCCGCAGCAGCAGCAAGCCGCGCCGCCGCCTCAGGCTCCGCCGCCGCAACGGCCGGCAGGTCCGCCGCCGCAGCAACAGGCGCAGCAGCAGCAGCACGTGCAGCAGCAGCAATACGCGCAGCAGCAGGCACAGCAGCGTCCGCCGCAGCAGGGTGGTTTCCAGGCCCAGCAAATGCCCGCGATGCCGCCGCTCCAGCCGCCGCCGCAGCAGCAACAGCGTCCGCCGCAGCAGGCACAGCAGCAGCAGGCTGTGCCACCGCCTCAGCAGCCGCGTCAGGCGCCGCCGCCACAGCAGATGCAGCAGACCCCGTCGCAGGCTTCACAGCCGCCGATGCCGGTCTACTCGGATACGCCGTCGCAGCCCGAAAAGCAGCTCGAGCACGTCAACGACTTCTTCGCGCCCGATACGCTGGGCTTCGCGAACGATACGTCGGGCATCGAGACCGCGGGGCCCGGCCGCCTCACCATCCTGGGATTCGTCCCGAAGACCACCGGCTCGATCAAGACCACCATCATGGTGGCCCTGGGCGTGCTCGCGGTCGCCATGGCATGGATGGGCTACCAGCTGCACCGCTCGTCGCAGGAGAAGAAGCTCGCCGCGGTCATCCGCGACGTGCGCTCGGCCATCGATGACGACGTGTATGCCCGCTACATCGAAGCCACCAAGCGTGGCGAGGACGCGCTCAAGGTCGACGATGACTCGCCCATCGCGCTGTCCACTTTAGCGTACGCTCACGCGGTGCTCGCGGTCGACCATCAGGTGCCGGAGTCCGTCGAGAAGGCGCGTGGCTTCCTCGAGAAGGCCGAGAAGGCCGGCGGCGAGGAGAGCGCCTACCGCATCGCGGCGCGCGCCCTCATGGCCTACTACGACAAGCAGTACGACGTCGGCATCTCGGCCGTGAAGAAGACGCAGGACCGCAACATCAACGACCCGAAGATCGAGGTCGAGGCGTTCCGGCTCCTGTTGGCCTCGAAGCCGGCGGAGAGTCAGACCCAGGTGCAAGAGCGCCGGCTGTCGTCCGTTTCAGCGGGCAGCGTGCGCGCTCAGAACTTCCTCGGGTGGTACTACTACATCCGCGACGTCTGGGACTCCGCCGACGCCAAGTTCGCCGGCGCCTTGCAGTCGAACCGCAATCACCCGCAGGCGCTGCTCGGCAAGGCGTTGGTCGATCTCGACCGCGCCATCGGCTTGAAGGAGCGTCAGGTCGAGGTCGAGGCCAACATCAAGAAGGTGTTCGCGCAGGAAGACGACCTGTCGCAGCCCGTCAAGGCGATGGCTTACTTCGCGCGCTCGCAGCTCGAGCAGTTCCAGAACAAGCACGCCGATTCGGACGCCGACTTCAAGAAGGCGCAGCAGCTCGATCCGGCGAACCCGATCTTCGACTACCGCCGTGGCGTGTCGCTCCTCGCGCTCAAGAAGAACAGCGAAGCGCTCGCGGCTTTGAAGGCCGCGGCCGCCAAGGCTCCGAACGATCCACGCTACTTCAAGCGTCTCGCGGAAGCGCAGATGGCCGTGGGTGACGCGGCGGGCGCCGAGGCGTCGTTGAACCGCGTGACCGAGCTGTCCGCCAACGACCCCGAGGTGAAGATCCTGAACGCTCAGCGTCTGCGCAGCATGCGGCAGTACGACAAGGCGATCACCGTCTTCGAGTCGGTGAGCCGCGAGCTGGGGCCCGAGGCGTACACCAAGGCGCAGATGGGCATCTCGCAGACGCTGCGTGAGTCGGGTCGCTCGGCCAGGGCCGTCTCGATCATGATGGACTTCCTCAGCAAGACGCCCGCCGGCACCACCAAGCCGCTGCTCGCGCAGGCCTGGTGCGAGCTCGGCCAGGCGCACGAGACCGCGAAGAACACGGACGCCGCGATGACCGCCTACCAGACGGGCATCGACGAGTTCCTGTACGAGCCGACCTGCCACTACTTCTACTGCCGCGCCCTCGGCGGCGGTCCAGAAGCCAAGCAGCAGTGTGAGCTCTACGTGACGCTCGCGCCCAACGGTGAGTTCGCGGCCGACGCGAAGCGCCGCGCTGCTGGCGGTGGAGCGCCGAAGCCGCAAGAGTAATGCGCGACCGATGATCTCGGGGCCTAGCGCCCCGAGGTCAGCTTGCGCGTCATCGCCGCGAACACCGCGAGGGTCTCCTGGCTCACGTGGTGCTCGACGCCCTCCGCGTCTGTGTCCGCTGTAGCGGGCGAGACGCCGATGGTCACCAAGAAGTCGCGGACGATGCCGTGGCGGGCGCGTGAGCGGGCCGCGAGCGCGGTGCCCTTGTCGGTGAGGAAGATCGAGCGGTAGCGCTTGGCGGTGACCAGGCCGTCGCGCGCCAAGCGGCGGATGGTGTTGGTGACCGTCGGCTGCGAGACACCGAGGGTCTGGGCGATGTGGACCGTGCGCGCTTCACCGTGGGCGGCGATCAGCTCGGCGATGAGCTCGACGTAATCCTCGGCGACCTCGGTCTGGCGAGCCTCGCGGGCGCGGACGTAGCGGTTCTGGATGGCGGTGGGCTCGGGCGACTTGCGGCGCGCGGGAGCCTTGCGCTTGAGTGGCGTGGACACAGAGGTAAAAGAACCAGAGGAGGTGCGGGGTCGCAAGCCTCCTGCCGTGCTCTTTACGCGATCTACGTCACCAAGCCGCCGTTGGCGTCGATCTTCGCGTTGCTCGCCAAGCGCGCGACCTCGACCGTCAGGTCACGGAAGCGACGTGGCTTTTCGCCGCCGTTATCGCGGACGATCTTGTCCGCGGTGTCGGTGGGCTGGTGGTAGTCCTGGTGGAGGTCGCCGCCGCCCTTGGGGTTCGACAGGCCCTCCATCGGGTAGACGGTGGGGATGCCCGCCGCGCTGAAGTTGTAGCCGTCTTGCTGGCGCTCGTATTGGTCGATGTCGCGGTTCACCGTGGTGAACTTGCGCTCGCCCAGGTTCTCGTTGGCTTGCAGGGTGAGGTCGGCCATGAAGTTGGTCTTGCGCGAGCCGACGCCGAGCGACATGCGGTCGAGCTCCCAGCGGCCGAGCATGTCGTTGTTGTAGCAGCCCTTGATGGCGGACAGCGGGATGCCCGGGAGCGGGTGCTTGACGAAGTAGCGCGAGCCGACGAGGCCCTTCTCCTCGGCGGCGGTGAGCAGCAGGATGACCGAGCGGTCGAGCTTACCGGCCTTCTGGAGCTCCTGGAGCTGGGGGAGCGTCGAGAGCAGGGTGCCCGAGCCCGAGGCGTTGTCGTCGGCGCCGTAGTAGATGGTGTTGCCGCGCGCGCCGACGTGATCGAGGTGCGCCATCAAGACGATGTACTCGTCCTTGCGCGGACCGGTGCCGCGCACGACGCCGACGACGTTCTGCACGGTGTTCGCGGCCGGCGCGATGTTCATGCGGTTCGCGATGCGGCCATGCAGGCGATCGATGAGCTCGCGCTCCTCTTTCGTGGTGGTGTGGTCGAGGTAGTAGCCGTACTGGAAGAGCTCCGGCCCGAGGCGCGTCTGCTTGTGGATGTGGAGGCCCGACTCCGCGGCGAGGCCGACGTCGATGCCCATCATCTCGAAGGTCTGGAAGTGCGGGTTGCCGGACGGATCGGCGGCGTTCGGGCCCTCGAGGCCGTACTTCTTCATGAGGTCGGCGGCGTACTTCGAGGCCATGTCGTAGCCCTCGGAGGGGCTGCCGCGGCCGCGCAGCTCGGCGGACGCCAGGTACTCGATGTGACGCATGGAGTCGGAGTCGGGGTTGTTGACCGCCGTCATGCGCACCGGCGCGATGCCGCGGATGCCCGAGGAGCGCTCGATGCTGCTCGAGGCGCCGCCCACGCCGAGGCCGCTGCGCATCATGGGACCGGAGAACGACTTGCTGGGCGAGGCTGGCGCGCTCTGGCCAAGAGCCGGCGAGGAGACACTCGTGCGACCCAGCGGTGCGCGCTGGCTGCGGACTTCATTGCTCATGTGGGAATCCCTCAGGAACGAAAGGGCTCGGTGGTTATCTCCCTACCCCAGCGAAAGTTGCGGTTAACTGCCCGATTTGTTTGGGGCCCCTGGGTATCGCCGCCCCTGGTATAGCGTCGGCTATATGTTATTGTAGAAGGTATGAATCAGCGCGGGACGCTGAGCGACCGCACACGCGCGGGCATGATCGAAGCGCTGGCTGGCAAGCGCACTCCGCTCCAGGGTTTCATCCTCTTCGCGGGGCCGGCCGTCATCGCGTCCATCGCGTACATGGACCCCGGCAACTTCGCGACCAACATCCAGGCTGGCTCGAAGTACGGCTACGCGCTGCTCTGGGTCGTGGTGCTCGCGAACCTCATCGCCATGCTGTTCCAGGGCCTGTCGGCCAAGCTCGGCATCGTCACCGGCAAGAACCTCGCCGAGATGTGCCGTGAGCGCTTCCCCAAGCCCGTGGTCATCGCCATGTGGATCGTGAGCGAAGTGGCCGCGATGGCGACCGACCTCGCCGAGTTCCTGGGCGGCGCCATCGGCTTGTCGCTGCTCTTCGGCATGCCGATGATCGCGGGCATGGCCGTGACAGCGGTCATCACGTTCCTCATCCTGGGCTTCGAGAAGTCGGGCTTCCGGCCGATGGAGCTGATCATCGGCGTGCTCGTGGGCATCATCGCCCTCTGCTACATCGCCGAGCTCTTCATCGCGCCCATCGAGTGGCTCGACGTCGCCAAGGGTGTCGCGACGCCGCGCATCCCCGACGCCGAGGCGCTCGCTATCGCGGTCGGCATCATCGGCGCCACGGTCATGCCGCACGCCATCTTCCTGCACTCGAGCCTCACGCAGGGGCGGTTCATCGCCCGCGACGAAAACGAGAAGCGCACGCTGGTGCGTCTCTCCAACCGCGAGGTGGTGATCGCGCTCGCCTTGGCGGGTGTCGTGAACGCCGCGATGGTGATGATGGCCTCGAGCGCCTTCCACGCGGGCCACAGCGACGTCGCCGAGATCGAGACGGCTTATCACACGCTGACGCCGCTTCTTGGCATCGCCGCCGCCGGCATCTTCCTGCTGTCGCTCATCGCCTCCGGCATCTCGAGCTCGGTCGTCGGCACCATGGCGGGCCAGGTGATCATGCAGGGCTTCGTCGGCTTCAAGATCCCCGTCTGGGTGCGCCGGGTCGTGACGATGGTGCCCGCGTTCATCGTCGTCGGCCTGGGCCTCGACGCGACACGCTCGCTGGTGCTCAGCCAAGTGGTGCTGTCGATCGCGCTCCCGGTGCCGATGATCGCGCTGGTGCTCTTCACCCGCAACGCCCAGGTCATGGGTGCCCTCAAGAACACGCGGCTCACGGACGCTCTGGCGTGGACCGGCACCGCCCTGGTGCTGGCGCTCAACATCGTGCTGATCCTCGCGACTCTCTCGGCCAACTAACCTCGCGGCTTGACGTCGAAGGCCTTGGCGATGTCTTGCGCCAGCTTCTCGAGTGAGAGCGGCGAGAGCGCGTCGGCCGTCTTGCCTTCGGACCAGGCAATCAAGTGGTCGCGTAGCGCGTCGGTGTACTCTTTTTCGTTGGCTTCGTGCGTGATGATGTCGTGTGCCGCTTTCGCGGACGATTCGCCGTTCACGGGCTCGCCAAGCCACGGTGGCTCGTTGGTGGCGCGCACGCCTTGCTCGGCGACCCACTCGACGATGCGCTCGCGCATGCGGGCGTCGCGGAACTCGAACCAGCGGCGGCGCTCGTCGGGCAAGGTGAGGAGGATGTCCTTGAAGCGGCGGAAGGCGCCCTTGCCGTTGATGGCGGCTTCCATGCGGCCTTTGACGACTGGGTCCTCGACCTGACGGATGAAGTCGTCGAGCCACTGGTACTGGATGCGCGAGGGCACGGCCTCGATGGGTGAGTAGCGGCTGGTCTGTTCCCGCACCTGAGCGAGACGCGCGTCGCCCGGGGGGACTTTGAGCACACGTCCATCCTCGAGGGACAGGAAGCACCGCACCTCGGGCATGTTCATTTGAAAGGCGCTGTGCAGCGCCGGCCAGTCGACGTTCAATTCGCGCACGGTACGTATCCTAGTGACTTCACGAGATGACCCGGCTGCCGGCGGACAGCCAACACCCCCGCAACCTCTAAGATTCGCCGTCGAGCGCCTTCTCGCCAGTGGGCTCGGCGATTTCTTTGGCGGTTTTTACGGCTAGCTCTTTCTCCAATGCTCCTGCCTGGTTGCGCGCGTTTTCGAGAGCGTCCTTGAGGTCCGCGGTCTGCTGGCTCTCGAGGTCGAGCCGGCGCGCCAGATCATCGCCGCGCTGCCGGCTGGCATCGAGGGCGCGCTGCAGGTCGTCGAAGCGCCGCTGCAGCTCCACGCGCTCATCGGCCGTGGCCTGCTGGGCTTGGGCCGCCGCGGCGCGCTCCATGGCGATGGTGTCCTCGAGCTCGGCGATGCGGGCGTGATCGCGCGCGCTGCTCTCGCGCTGGTCTTCCCAGGCGAGGCTCTTGGCCGACATCACGGCGCTCTCCTCGAGCAAGTCGGCGATCTGCGCTTCGAGCGAGGCGCGGTCGGCGCGGTGACGCGCGAGCTCCTCGTTCGCATCACCGACGGCGCCGGCGGCGCGCAGCTGTTCGAGCTCGTGCCGCAGGGTCTCGAGCTCTCCCACCGCGACCTCGAGCTCGCTGCGCAGGTTGTCGTTCTCTTGCTGCGCGCTGCTCTGCGCGTCGTTGTCCGCCTGCCAGGCGGCGCGCGCCAGCTGATCGCTTACGGCCGCGAGCTGCGCCTTCAGGTAGTCGCGCTCGGCGCGCACCCCTTCGAGCTCGGCGCCCGTCACTTTCTCCCAGGCGCCGAAGGGCATCTGCACCATGGTGAGCTTCTCGTTGTGCTTCTCCTCGGGCGCGAAGACGACCACGTACGTCGTGGGCTCCTCGTCGCCGCCGTCGGCCCAGGTGCGGTCGAGCTCGGGCTCGAGCTCGTCGGCGGCGATGTCGTAGAGGAGGTGCCCGACCAGCGGGGTTTGCGCGAACACGGTGGCGACGCCGAACGGCTCACCGAGGATGCCCGCCGCGTCGTCCGCTGAAGAGGTCGCGATGACGAGGCAGCCATTCGGGTGCAGCACCTCGCGCAGGCTGCTCATCCAGGATGGATCCTGGGCGATGCGCGCGATGAGATCGAAGCAGACGATGACGTCGAAGGTCCGTGGCGCAAACTCGAGGGGCAGCGCCACCGGTGGCACCAGGCGCAGCTCGACGTTCTGCGTGGTGAGGTCGGCGCGGATCCGCTCGGGCGCACACACCGTGATGCTCCGCGCTCCCGCGGTCACCAGCGCGTCGACGCAGCGCGCGTCGGCGTGGAGCGCGAGATCGAGGACGCGGGCGCCTTGCACCAGCCCGGAGAGGGCGGCGTAGCGTGCTTCATTCTCCCCGAAGAGAGTGACGCTCATGCGCTAGGGTGCCTCGGGCTGCGCGGCTTTGGGCTGCTCGGTTGGTGTGGGTTGCGTTGGTGCCGCGGGTGCTTCGGGCGGCGAGAGCGGCGGCTTGTTGCTGGCGCGGTCGGCGAGCGCGGCGCGGTAGTCGTGCGCCCACTTGCCCATCTGCGTGGCCCAGTCGTTGGCGTCGGTCGGCCGCGAGGTGCCGAGCTCCAAGGCGAGCTTGAGCTCCTGCACGGCCTTGTCGAGATCGTCCGCTACGACGTACGCGATGCGCTTGCCGTTCTTGTAGGCCAGGTCGGCGCGGAGGGCGCGCAGCTCGGAGCGCTGCTCTTCCGAGAGGCCGGGCAGCAGGGCGCAGCGCGAGACGTAGGCGCTCGCCATGTCGAACGACTCGCCGTCGCTCGCCTGCAAGCGACCGCGCGCCCAGCCCGCGAGCAGCGAGAACAAGGCGCGGTCGAGCTCGGTGCGGTCCTCGAAGCTCTCCTCCTCGGCGACCTTCTCGCCCGCGGGCACCTTGATGGGCGCGTAAGCGGACTGCAGATCCTTCGCCTCGGGCGCGAACGGCTCGTAGCCGATGGGCAGCAAACGGCCGCGCTCGATGAAGAGGATGCCGCCCTGATTGCGCATGCGGAAGTGGCGCTGGTTGCGCTCCGCGAGCAGATAGGCGACCGCCGCGCCGAGCGCGACGACCAAGCAAAAGATCAGCAGGCCCTTGAAGAAGCCGCCGATGCTGCCGCGTTCGTTACTCGAGCGGACCACGGTACACCCCGATGAAGGGCAGGTTGCGATACTTGCCCGCGTAGTCGAGGCCGTAGCCGATGACGAACTCGTTGGGAATGCGGAAGCCCACGTAGTCGAGCGGGATCTTCACGCGCGCGTTGTCGGGCTTCTCGAGCAGCGTGCAGACACGCACCGAGCGCGGCTTGCGGGTGGCCATGCTGGCCAAGAGGTACTGCATCGACAGGCCGGTATCGACGATGTCCTCGACGAGCACGACGTCCTTGCCTTCGACCGACTTGGTGAGGTCGTAGGTGATCTGCACGACGCCGCTCGACTCGATGTCGTCACCGTAGCTCGAGATGCCCATGAACTCGCACTGCAGCGGCAGCTCGACGGCGCGCACCAAGTCCGCGAAAAAGGGCACCGAGCCTTTGAGGATGCCCACGAAGATCGGCGAGCTGCCCGCGAGATCTTTCGTGATCTGCGCGCCCAGCTCGGCGACGCGCCGCTTCAAGGTCTCGGCATCGTAGAGAACGTCGATGTTGTCGCGCCAGGAGGTCATGCTGCTCACACGTAGCTGTTATTGAGGATCTCGCCCAAGCCACCGGCGCCCGGGACGATATATTGCTTCTCGTTCAAGCCGCGCTCCTCGGCCCAGCGCTCACCGAGGCCCGACTTCAACACGTCGGGCTCGGACATGCCGCGGTCGAGGCGCACGGCGTAGATGATCGCGTCGGGGTGGGTGGTCGTCATGTGCTGCAAGTACTCGGGCGTGACGATCAAATGGAGCGCGATGAGCTTCATCGGCGCGCCGTCCATGTTCTTGTACATGTTCATCGCCCAGCTCATGCTGCCGCCGGTCGCGCCCATGGGATCGGGGAAGAGCACGACGGCGCGGTCGACGCCGCCGCCGATCTTGCTGCCGCTCACCGACACACCGGACACCGCGCCCGCATCATCGGTGACGCGGTTCATGTAGACGTGGTCTTGGCGGACGGCATCTGGATTGAGCAGCCGCACCAGTGTCTCGAAGGCGATCTGCGAGGGCAAGGTGCCGGCGCGCGCCACGTCGACGGTCACCACCTTGGTGGCGGCGTCGAGCACCTGACCGCTCCACACCCCGTTCGGCGTCGCGGCGAACATGCGGGTGCGCACCTCGGCCGGGCTCCGTGGGAACTCGGCGGCGATGACGATGCGCACCAAGGTCTCGTAGATGTCACGCACCAGCCAGGTGACCTCGGGCTGCAAGGTCTCGGGGCGCGACAGGCGCGCGAGCTGCGTGAGCATGACCGGGTCGCCCAGCAAGTGGACGTTGGCGCCGTAGCGGTGCTCGAGCTGCGGCGGCCGGTAGTTGTAGTTGCGGTAAGAGGTCTCTCGCATCGCCCGAGGACCATAGCCACAATTACGACAGCCGATCTACCGGCAGCCGCGTCGAAACTTAGTAGAAGCAGTTCGAGATGCCGCGCGACGCGTCGTAGTCGCAGGTGCCACCGTAGTCACCGCAGGCGAGCGACTGCACCGTGCCGTTCTCGCACCAGATGACCGTGCTGCCGCTGCACCGGCCTTGATAGGTCTCGCCCTTGCACGGGTCGGTCGTCGTGGTTTGCGTCTTCACCGCGCAGCCGTAATAGCCGTCGTAGTCCGAGTAGACGCAGGTCTTGTTGCGGCGCGAGCAGTCGACCTCGTAGACCGTGCTGTTCTCGCACCAGACCACGGTGTCTCCGCTGCAGCGGCCAATGTACGTTTCACCGCCGCACGGATCGTTCGTGGTCGTGGTGGTGGTCGTATCGTCATCGTCGGCCGTCGTCGTGGTGGTCGCCGACGGCGCGGTGCCGGTCGCGCCCAGCCAGCTCAAGTACGCGGGCACCGTGGTGTCGACGCCATACTGGGTGCAGTACGTGTCGCCGTACGAGGTGGTGCCGGCGAGCAGATAGTTGCCGCCCTGGTCCACGAAGAACGCCGGTCCACCCGAGTCACCGTTGCAGGTGTTCTTGCCGGCGGTTTGGTAGGCGAACTGCGTCGAGCCCACTTCGGAGATCGGCATGATCACCGCGCGCTTCACGCCCGATCCGCTTTGGCGTTGTCCGTCATCGACGCCATAGCCCACGAAGGTGAGCTCGACGCCGACCCAGCTGCTGTCGAGGTTGTTCAAGAGCTTCACCGGTGTTTCGGTCGCGTCCTGCGCGAGCGTGAGATAGGCGATGTCGCCCGACAGCGTGCTCTCGTTCCAGCCGGGATACTGGGCGCCGCCGCTGATGGCGTAGGTCTTCTCGGGCGCGTCGATGCTGGTGCCGATGGTGAAGCCGAGGCTCGACGGCGACACGTCGGACAAGCAGTGCGCCGCCGTCACGACCTTGCGCGCGCTGATGAGCGTGCCGGTGCACCACATCTGGCCCTGATAGGTGACCGCGCCCACCGCCGGGAGGCCCGCGAAGGCCGCGCCACCGACGATGCGATTCTCGACGGTGCTGGCGGAGAAGCTCGCCGCCGCGGGACTCGAGCCCGGGTCAGCGCAAGCAACGGCACTCAAAACGATGCAAAGCGATGAAGCTCGGAGGTTCGACATGGGTCCTCGCGGCGGCGAAGTGGGGTCTGGTCCCACAACGGCATAGACCCACGTCCGGGAGCGTTCGTTAGCGGAGAAATTCCCCTCTAACGCGATCGTCCAGTCGGCGGTCTAAAGAGGTGTAAGCGTCGCGTATGCAGGACGAGAGCGATGAACATCTGGTGGCCTTGGCGCTCGCGGCGGACCCGCGCGCCCGCGAGGCACTGGTGCGTCGTCATCTCCGCGCCGCCTTCGTGGTCGCGGTCGCCATCGTCGGCAGCGCGGCCGACGCGGAGGACATCGCGCAGGACAGCATGATGATCGCCTTGAATCGGTTGCACCAATGTCGCGAGCCAGCGCGCTTCGGAGCGTGGTTGCGGCACAGTGTCCGTAATCGCGCACTCAAGCACCTGCGCCGCGTCAAGGTGCGCCAGGCGTTCGCGCTGCGGCCTCAACCCATGCCGCAAGCCGAGACCGGCTCGGGCTTCGCGGTGCGCCAGCACCTCGCCAAGGCGCTCGATGGGTTGTCACCGGTGCAGCGCGAGGTCGTCTTGCTGCATGACCTCGAGTCGTGGACGCACGCCGAGATCGCGGACACCCTCGAGATCTCCGAGGTCGCGTCGCGCCAGCATCTCTTCGTCGCGCGCAAGCACCTGCGGCAGACACTCACGTGGGATCCCACCCGGAAAAAGGAGGGCAGTCATGGATGAAGAGCGCGTCGATCTCTCGGGCTTCACGCCGTGGCCGGGCGCGGCTTTCGAGGCCGCTGTCCGCCGCGTGCTGCGAGGCGCGTCACCCACGCTCGAGAGCGTCTTGGTCCGCCAAGGGCGCGCCGCGCTGGTCGCGGTCGCCGTGGCCGCGATGCTCGCGTGGATTCCGGTGTGGCTCGCGCGGCCGAGCCCACGAACCGTGCGCGCTGGAGAGCTGCTCAGCCAGTGGGCCGCGACGGGCGAGCGGCCGACCGACGTCGAGAGCTTCATGGGAGCATTGAATGACTGACGTGCGTGGAGGACGGCTTCATCTCTGGTCGGGCCTCATCATCTTGGGGGTGTATCTCGCGGGCGCCGCCACGACGGCGGGGCTGTTGGCGTGGCTGCGGCCGCATCATGGTCATCATGGACCACGTGGTCCTGGTGGGCCGCTGCTCCATGAGCTCGCGCTCACCGCCGAGCAGGAGGAGAAAGCGCGGGCCATCCTCGAGCAGCACCACAACGAGATCGAAGCGATGATGAAGGAGTCGTTCCCCAAGATCCGCGAGAGCCGCGATCGTGCCTTCGACGCAATCCGCGCGCTGCTCTCCGACGAGCAGCAGCAGCGCTTCGATGCCAAGCGCGCCGCCATGGAAAAGCATGGGCCCGGCTTCCCGCCCATGGGGCCGCCGCCGGGGCATCCGCCACTCTGACGGGCACGGTTCAAACGACCTGCCTGTCACTTTCGCGCAACACCAGGCTACGACAGCGATAATCGATCTGAGTACATAGCGGGACCCACTCGCGGCTGCACAGGGGCAGCACATGGAAGCGGTCTCGCGAGGAGACCCACCATGGCAGGCCCATTTGGTGTTGGACCGGGTGTGCCCGGCAACTACGGTTTGCGCGCAGCTCCTGGAGTGATTCAGCAACGCCCCATGCCCGTCCCTTTGACGACGGGTCCTGTGGCGCAGCCCGGTGTGATCGGCCTTGGCCGTCCCATGCCGAACACGGGTCTCACCACGATGCCGTCACGCGTGACGGGTCTCACCATGCCGTCGCGTACTGGTGGCGTGACCGTGCAGCAGCCGACCGTTCTCGTGCCTGGTGGAACGCCATCCATCACCGCGCCGAACATCGCGCGTCCCATCCCCACGGTCCCGGGCGTGATGACCCCCAACCCGACTCTTCCCTCGCGGACCGTGCCCACCGTGACGCGGCCGACGCCCGTCACTGGCGTCACCACACCCGGCACGACTTACCCGAGCCGCGTGGGTGGCTACACGCCGACGCAGCCTGGCGTGCTCGTCCCCGGCACTCAGCCCGCGACGCAGGTGCCTGGTACCATCGGCGGGACGCGGCCGATCCCGACCACGCCGTATCCGACGCAGCCGAGCATCGGCCAGTACCCGAGCCGCACCACGCCCGGCACGACGACACCAGGCTGCAGCATGTTCTCGAACTACGGGCTCATCGGCTTCTTCGACAAGACGGTGGGCGCGGTCGTGAAGCGCCTCATGGGTATCCGTGACGTGTGCAGCACCGGCGCGACGCCGCTCGGCGCCACGACCGGCATGCCGCTCGGTGGTACGAGCCTGCCGTTCGGTACGCCGACCGGCTCGACCGCGCAGCCGCTCAGCATGACGCCGCTGCAGCCGCGGGTTTACCGATGAAGCGCGCCCTGATCCTCGTGATCGGGGCACTCGCCGCGGGGTGTAGTGGCTCGACACGCACGACTCCGCTGTCTCCGCTCGGCGGCGACAGCGTGACGCCTGGCGACACGCGCGACACCGGGGACGATGATCCAGTCAACGTCGTCCCCGATGACGACGAGCCGATCATTCCACCGCCCGAGGCGGACGATCCGACCTTCGGCGACGCTTGCACCACGACCGCGGAGTGCGGCTCCGGCCTCGTGTGCAGCGGTCTCGTCGTGGGCAAGACCATCTGCACCGTGCCGTGCATCGGCTCGGGCAAGGGCGGCAACGACGACTGTCCGTCGGGCTACGCTTGCTACAACTACGAGTCGACGACGCTCGACGGCGTGCAGATCTGTCTTGCCGCCTGGCAGCTGGGCTCGTCCGAGCCGGGTTACCCGTTCACCACGCCGCCCGGCGGCTCGTGCAGCGCCAGCAGCAACAAGTGCCAGACGCAGGTCTGCAATAGCGAAATGGGGCAGTGCGTGGTGCAGTGCGCCGCTGACCGCGATTGCGGCAGCAGCGAGGTGTGCTACGCCTATCCGAACGGCGCGGCTTACCTGCACATCTGCTGGGAGAGCGATCTCACCAACTACCGGGCCGCGGGCGAGAGCTGCAGCAGCGCCGAGCAATGCGACAGCGGGATCTGTCTGGACGGCGAGTGCGCTTCACATTGCCGCACGAGCACCGACTGCGGCGGCGGCGACGTGTGCGTCTTCTGGCCTCTCGTCGAGGACAGTGGCTACCACGGTTGGACGAGCGTCTGCGCCGCGCCCCTGTACTCGGGCGGCGGTGACTTGGGCGACTCGTGCAGCAGCGATGCCGACTGCGCGGGCGAGTGGTGTCTCGAGGGTTCGTGCACGACGCCGTGCGCGACACGCGATGACTGCGACACGCTCATGCCTGGCACCGAGTGCATCCAGCTCAACTTCCAGAATAGCGAAGCTGCGTTCTCTGGTGGTTTCTGCCTCCAGCGTTGAGTGCTAAGAGGGGAACGTGGGTGAGCTCACGTTCCTATACCCCTGGCTCCTGGGGGGCGCGGTTCTAGCGAGCTTGCCGGTCATCATTCACTTGATTGGCCGCAGGCGCGCTCCTGTCGTGAAGTTCGCCGCCTTCGATTTCTTGATGGCGGTGAACAAGCGCCTCGCCCGCCGTGAGCGGCTGCGCCAGATCCTGCTGCTTGTCCTTCGCACCTTGGCCGTGCTCGCCTTGGTGTTCGCGGTGGCGCGGCCGATGCCGAAGCGCGCCGCCGACGCGGGGACCGCCAGCAAGCGCGTGGCCATCGTCTTCGATGCCTCCGCGTCGATGCGCTACATGCACGACGGGCGCTCGCTCTTCGACAACGCCAAGCGCAAGGCGCGCGATGTCTTGTCGCACTTGGCTCCCGGTGACGCCGCGACCTTGATCGTCGCTGGCCGTGACGTGACGCCCATCTTCCAGGCGCCGACCCTCGAGCTCACCGCCGTGCGTGACGCGGTCGAGAAGCTGGGCGCTCCCGACGGCGTCGCCAACATGGGCGCGGCCATCGACATGGCGCTCTCGCAGCTCGGGAGCGACGGCGGCAACGCGACGCTGGTCATCGTCAGTGACCTCGCCGAGAACGGCTTCGCGAACCTCCGGCCCACCGCGATGGAGCCGCCGCCCGAGGTGCGTCTCATCGACGCCGCCGAGCGTCCCACGCCCGTCGCCTTGGCGAACCTCGCCGTCGAGGCCGTGTCGGTCGAGGGCGCGGGTGACCAAGCCTCGGAGCGCCGCATCCGCGTCACTGTCCGCAATTACGGACCCGAACCCGTGCGTGACGCGCCCCTCGAGCTGCGCGTCGGCGGCGAGGTCACGCAGCGCGTGCTCGTCGAGGTGCCGGCGTTCGGCGCCACCGAGAAGACGCTCACCTATGCCTTCGCGGGCACCGGCGTGTTCCGCTGCGAGGTGACGCTCGCCGGCGAGAGCGCCTACCCGGCCGACGACACCATGGCGTTCGTCGCCGAGATCGCGCCCGGCGTGCACGTGCTCGCCATCGACGGTGATCCGCGCACCACGCCGTACGACGACGAGCTCTTCTTCTTCGAGCGCGCCGTGCAGGCGGTACCCAAGGGCGATCCGCCCATCGACCTGCGCATCGTCGGGGTCGACGAGGTGACCGCCGACTTCGCGCTCGAGGGCTACGACGTGGTGGTGCTCGCGAACGTCGCCGAGCTGCCGCAAGAGATGGTGGCGCGCCTCATCAAGTTCGTGAACGCCGGCGGTGGGTTGCTCTTCACGCTCGGCAGCGAGGTGAGCTTCGAACGCTATAACACACTCTTCGGCGAGCTGCTGCCGCACCCGCTGCGTGATTTGCACAAGGCGGCCGACGAGGTCGCCGGCACGCCGCCGCTGGCGCTGGGCGACATGGACTGGGATCACCCCGTGCTCGCGAGCCTCGGCCAAGCCGCCCAGGACAGCCTGCGCGCCTCACGCACCCGCGGCTATTTCAACGTCGACGTCGGTTCGCGAAAGCAGACACTGCCGGTGCTGCGCTTCGAGAACGGCGCGCCGGCGCTCGTCGAGCGCCGCGACGCCTCCAAGGGCCGCGTCATGATGCTCACCACCAGCCTCGACATCGACTTGTCGGACCTGGCGCTGCGCAGCGCCTACCCGGCGTTGGTGCAGCGCTGCGTGCGCTATCTCGCCAAGGCCATCGGCGCCTCGAGCATCGCGCCGGTGCGCGTGGGCGCGAACGTCGACTTGCCGGTGCCGACCGGCGCCGAAGCCGTGGCGCTGGTGTCGCCGGCGGGCGCGCGTCTCGAGCGCAGCAGCGAGGAGGGCACGCGGCGCAGAGTCGAGCTCGGGCCGCTCACCGAGCCCGGCTTCTATGGCGCGCAGGTCTTGGGCAAGGACTGGCAGCCCGCGCCGCGGCTCGATGTCGCGGTGAACGCCATGCTCGACGAGTCCGACTGGAAGCCGGTGCAGCCGTCGCGCATCGCCGAAGCGCTCGGGGGTGGCAGCGGCGAGCGCGTCGTGTCGGTGACCATCGGCGCTGGGCAGTACGATGATCCATTCGCGCAGCGCGGCTTCGCGTCGTATCTGTTGCTGACGCTCTGCCTCGTGTTCATCGGTGAGAGCTTCTTCGCCTCACGTGGTTGATCCGAGCTTGCATCGATGCGACCCTCGCCCGGCTCACGCGCAGGGGAGGTCGTCGATGCGCAAGGCGGATTGGATCTGGCGAAACGGAGAGCTCGTGGCCTGGGATGATGCCCAGCTGCACGTCACGACGCACTCGTTGCACTACGGGCTCGCGGCCTTCGAGGGCATTCGCTGCTACGCCACCAGAGGTGGTGGCGCCGCCATCTTCCGTCTGACCGAGCATTTGAAGCGCCTCTACGATTCGGCGCACATCGCGACCATGCAGATCGGCATCCCCATGCAGCAGGTGATCGACGGCTGCGTCGAGCTGGTCCGCAAGAACCAGATGCTCGACGGCTGCTATCTGCGCCCCATCGTTTACATGGGTGAAGGCGAGCTCGGCATCGCCGCGCAGAATCCCACGCAGGTCGAGGTCATCGCTTGGCGCTGGGGCACGTACTTGGGTGAAGAGGGTGTGAAGAACGGCATCCGCTGCAAGATCTCGAGCTTCCGCCGCCCCGCGGTCGACGCCATGCTCTCCAAGGGCAAGATCACCGGCAACTACGTGAGCTCGATCCTGGCGCGCCGTGAAGCGAACGCCGCTGGCTATCAAGAAGCGCTGCTCCTGGACCGCCAGGGCTACGTCGCCGAGGGCTCGGGCGAGAACCTCTTCTTGGTGGTGGACGGCAAGGTGCGCACGCCGCCGAAGGGCGCGGCCATCTTGCACGGCATCACGCGCGACACGGTCATCCAGCTCCTGGGCGACCAAGGCATCGGCGTCGAGGAGAGCTTCATCTCGCGTGACGAGCTCTACTGCGCGAGCGAAGTGTTCCTCACCGGCACCGCCGCCGAGGTGACGCCGGTCCGCGAGATCGACAACCGCCGGATCGGCCAGGGCTCACCGGGTGAGCTGACACGCCTCGTGCAGAAAGCCTATGGCGAGGCGGTCCGCGGCGAGAACCCGAAGCACATGGACTGGCTCACACCGGTCAGCTGAGCGGGGGGACGAAAAGGCTCCTGGCGAGCTGACAGATCGCGCGAGCCGCCAGTGGCCGGGAAGGGCGGGTAGGCCTTCGTGTCACCAACACGCGAGGCGCCCATGAATGACTTCGTAGATGCGGCCCGTGCCGCCCTGAGCTCGCCGGCGCTCGGCACCGTCAACGGCAAGATCGACAAGCTCGAGTATTTCAAGCTGCAAGCGCTGCTGCGTCAGCCCGTCTCGGGCAAAGAGCAGATCTTCGCGCGGCAGTTCCTCGATGCAGCGTCCTTGGGCGTGCATCGGAGCGACTACGTAAGGCTCGTGCAATCGCTCCGAGCCCTGGACACGTTCGAGACCTTCGAGGCGCTCGCTTCGCAAGCGCGCGCCAATCGAACGCCGTAACTTACTTGGTGTCGCCGAAGAGCTTGGCCTTCGACGGCGTCGAGCCGTTCTTGGCCAGCGCCTTCTTGCGCTTCTTGCCGAGGGCGCGGGTCTTGTTCTTCAGCTTGGTCATGTGCGCTTTGGTAGTCGAGGCCACGTCGTGCTCCGGAGATGACGTTTGAGCCGGCGCAGATGCCGTCACCGGGCCGGGGTTGTCAAGCAAACGCGCACCGCGCCTCGCGCGTGCCCGGCAATCACGACATCCTGATCATGGGTGGGCGTGGTCATACGTATGTGTCCGATTGTGTGCACTAAACGGGCGTGCATCGAACTGTTCGGATACGATATGGGCCCATACTTGGTGTTTTCTCTATACGCTGGGGAGCACCTGGAAATTGGTCGTCGTGTCTATAGGAGCAGGTCGAATGCTCGGGCTGTCTTTGAACCGATCGTACGTAGCTAGCGTCGTCGCTTTCGTGGGGCTCATCGGCCTCGTGAGCTGCGGCAAAGATGACAAAGGCTTCACGCTCGTTTGCCCGCCGCCCGGCGATGTTTGCTTCGATCGGGACGGCAACAAGTACGCTCCCGACGGCGCGCCTTGGGACGATGGTACCGACGGCGATCCGATCAGCGACGACGGCGATCCCAGCGACCCCGGCGATCCTAGTGATGGCGGCGACGAGCCGCCGCCGCCTGCCGACGTTTGCGAGTGCCCGACCGCTGGAGCGGACGACACCGACAAGGACTGCATCAAGGACGCCGACGAGATCCGCGAAGGCAACTCCGACCCGGCCCTGAAAGACACCGACGGCGACGGCATCTTCGACGGCTGCGAAGACAAGAATTTCAACGGCCACCGCGACGCCGGCGAGTCCGATCCGCGCAGCGCCGACAGCGACGGCGACTGCATCCCCGACGGCCTCGAAGACAAGAACAAGAACGGCCGCTTCGAGCTGGCGCGCGGCGAGACCAGCCCGATCCTCGTCGACTCCGACCGCGACAACATCAACGACGGTGGCCCCAGCGGCGAAGACAAGAACTGCAACGGCGTCGTCGACCCCTTCCAGGACACCGTGACCGTGAACGGTTGCTGGGATCCAGGTGAGCCGCAGGGCGAGACCAACCCCGCTTTAGCGGACACCGACGGTGACGGCATCGCCGACGGCCGCGAAGACGCGAACTTCAACGGCACGTGCGACAGCGCCGAGAACAGCTGCGCCTTCACCGCCGACACCGACTGCGACGGCCTCCCCGACGGTTCGGAAGACAGGAACCGCAACGGTCAGCTCAACACCGGCGAGACCAACCCGCGCAACAACGACAGCGACAACGACGGTCTGCTCGACGGCATCGAGGACGCGAACCACAACGGCATCTTCGAGTCGGCCACCGAGACCGATCCGCGCAAGATCGACACCGACGGTGACGGCATCAACGACGGCGCCGAGGACGCAAACCACAACGGCGTGGTCGACCCCGCGCCGCGCGGCAGCGATGGCTGCTGGACCGGCACGGCGCCTGGCGAGACCGACCCGCGCAAGATCGACTCCGACAACGACGGCATCCGCGACGACTTCGAGGACAAGAACAAGAACGGTCAGTGCGATAGCGGCACCATCGCCGATCCGAACGCGCCCGGCGGCACCCGCACCGGCCTCGTCGAGAGCTGCGCCTTCTTGGCGGACACCGACTGCGACGGCCTCACCGACGGCGTCGAGGACAAGAACAAGGACGGCACCTACCAGCTCGCGGAGACCGACGCGCGCTTCAACGACACCGACCGCGACGGCCTCATCGACGGCTGCCCGATCGGCTTCGACTTCACGCGCTGCGAAGACCTCACCAACGACGGCCGCGTCGATCTCGACGAGACCGACCCGCGCAGCATCGACACCGACCTCGACGGCCTGACCGACCGCTGCGAAGTGCAGTTCGACTCGAGCAACTGCACCTCACCGTCCTGCATCACCAACCCCACGGTCGAAGATACCGACGGCGACGGCAAGACCGACGGCGAAGAAGACGCGAACCACAACTGCCGTTACGAGCCGAACTTGGGCGAGACCGATCCGCGCGTCGCCAATCCGGCGCCGGCGCAGGGCACGCCCGAGTATCCGCGCTCGCAGGTCTGCGACGCGCAGAACTTGAAGCAGCTCACCTTCGCCGAGGCACCCGACACCGCTGTCGACTATCGCGTTGCCTTCGAGGTCGAGAAGTTCAACGGCGTCACCGCGAATTATCGCACCCGCGCCTACGGCATCGAGCTGCGTAACGCCAACAACCAGGTCGTCGAGGACGATCCGAACGACATGGTCTGGGGCCACTTGTTCGAGTCGCCGGCTGGCGTCGTCGTCGAGTCGGGCGGCAGCGCGCCGATCAACCGCAACATCTACGGCTTCACGTACATGACGCAGGACACGACGCCGCTCGACATCACGCTCGACGATCTGCGTGACCGTCTGGCCGCGATCTACGGCGCCGCGGTCGTGGTCGAGGTCTCGAACGTGCCGGCCCGCCCGGCGCACGACAACTTGCCGAACTACCGCGTGACGCGCGCGCAGCGTCAGTATCGCGTCACCGTCGGCGCC
>JBDHVB010000068.1:0-23946 GCA_039809465.1 Myxococcota bacterium | reverse complement strand
CGTGCCCGGAGAGGAAGCTCGAGTAGTTGCCGAACGCGTCGATGTTGTCGCAGCCGTAGTAATAGCCAGGGTCGGTCGCGCAGCGGGCGAGCGCCGGCCGGTCGCGCGCCACGAAGCGGTGACCAAGGCGCACGATGAGCGTCGAGACCGCGAAGGCCTGCACGTTCATCATGCTCATCTGCCACATGGTCTCGGGATCGCGGTGGGCGATGAGCGGCACCAGGATGCCGTCGAACAAGTACGGGTACCACTGCGAGTTGAAGAGGATGTGATCGCTGATGTCGGCGGCTTCGTCGCGGCCGTGGACGGTGTTGAGGCTGAAGAAGTCGGCGAGAGGACCCTCGAATGGGTTGCGGCCACCGATGCTCACCAGGCGCTCGTGGACGTTGAGCTCCTCGAAGCCGATGAGCGCGCCGGCCGTGACGACGGTGCCGGCGTAGTCCCAGAGCCCGAACTTGCGCCAGTGGGGCTGCCAGAGCTCGTTCTTCCAGAATCCTTTTTCGGGCTGGGGCGAGGCGGGCTCGGCGGCTGGCGCGGTAGGAGGAGCGGCTGGCTCGCTGGCAGCGGGTGTGCCGGCTTCGAGCGGGTAAGCGGACTCTGTTTGCGCGAGAAGCGCGGCGACGCAGATGAAAGCGACCGACATCGGACACAAGCTATAGCGCGAAACGTTTCAGCGCAGCGATCGTCGCGTAATGACTCGGACGGGCCCGCGCCCCCGGGGCAGTATGTGGGAGGTCGTGACACTAGAGAAGGGCGCGCCGCAGATGTTAGTGCCGCATCCATGACCGCACTCGACCGACTCGCCGAGCTCGTAGGGCTCTCACATGCCTATCACGACATCTATGGCGCCGAGCGGGTGACCAGTCCCGCGACCCAGCGTGCCTTGCTGACCGCCATGGGTTTTGCCGCCGACGATGCCGCGGCCGTCGACGCGGCGATCCGTGCCATCGAGGAGCGCCCGTGGCGTGAGCTCGTGCCACCGGTGTCGGTGCAGCGCGCTGGTGAGCCGTTGCAGGTGGTGTTGAGCGTGCCGCGTGGGGCGCGGGTGAAGTGGCGTCTGGTCTGCGAGGACGGCGTCGTGCATGCGGCCGAAGACGACGCCTTGCCGGTGCTCGAAGAGCGCGCTGACGTCACGCGCGTCCGTCTCGAGCTGCCCGAAGTCGCCTTGGGATATCACGACTTGACCGTCGAAGCGGACGGCCGTAGCGGCGTGCATCGGCTCATCGTCGCGCCGAGCGCCTGTTACGTGCCCGCGGCGTTCGCGAATGGCGGGCGAGGCTGGGGCACCGCCGTGCAGATCTACGCGCTGCGCACGGCGACCTCGTGGGGCATCGGCGACTATGGCGATCTCGCCGAGCTGGCGCGCGTCGCCGGCAGCGCTGGCGCCGCGTTCGTCGGTGTGTCGCCGCTCCACGCCTCGTTTCCGCACCGCCCCGCCGAGGCGAGCCCCTACAGTCCGTCATCGCGGTTGTTCCTGAACTGGATTTACATCGACGTCGAGTCGCTGAGCGACTATGCCGAGTCGGCCGCGGCGCGTGAGCTCATGAGCTCGCCCGAAAAGCAGAACGAGCTGGCGGCGCTACGTGCCGCGACGCTCATCGACTACGCGGCCGTGGGTGCCCTCAAGCGCGCCGCCCTCGAGCTTTGCTACGCCAGCTTTCGCGAGCAGCACCTGGCCGCGGGGAGCGCGCGCGCCCAGAGCTTCCGCGCCTTCATCGCGGCCGGTGGTGAGCGGCTGCGTCAGCACGTGCTCTACGAGGCGCTGCAAGAGTCGCTCGGCGCCGCGGACCCCAAGGTCTGGGGCTGGCCGATGTGGCCCGAGGAGTATCGTGACCCCCACGGCCCCGCGGTGACCGCTTTCGCGGCCGGCCATGCCGAGCGCTTGGAGTTCTTCTCTTACCTGCAATGGATCGCCGAAGGGCAGCTGGCGCGCGCCGCCGCGACCGCCAAAGCGGCCGGTATGCGCATCGGCTTGTACATCGACCTCGCGGTGGGCGTGGACCGCTCTGGCTCCGAGACCTGGGCTTCCGGCGACGTGTACGCGACCGATGCGAGCGTCGGCGCGCCGCCCGACGAGCTCGCCCTGAAGGGGCAGAACTGGGGTCTGCCGCCGCTCATCCCCGAGCGCCTGCGCAGCGTCGGCTATGCGCCGTTCGTCGCGACTCTGCGCCAGAACATGAAGTGCGCGGGGGCGCTGCGCATGGATCACGTGATGGCGCTGATGCGCTTGTTCTGGGTGCCGCCGGGCGCCGACGCGACGCACGGAGCGTACGTTTACTATCCGTTCGCCGATCTGCTTGGCATCTTGGCGCTCGAGAGCGTGCGTAATCAGTGCCTCGTCATTGGCGAGGATCTGGGCACCGTGCCCGACGAAGTGCGCACCGCGCTGGCCGCGAACGAGGTGCTCTCGTACCGCGTCTTCTACTTCGAGCAGGAGCACGACGGCCGGCCCAAGGCCCCCGAGCACTATCCGCGTTGCGCCTTGGTGACCGCGAGCACGCACGATCTGCCGACCTTGAAGGGCTTCTGGGAGCGCCGTGATCTCGAGCTGCGCGCCGAGCTCGATCTCTATCCGTCGGACGAGGTGCGCAAACGCCAAGAGAGTGGCCGCACCGTCCAGAAGCAGCACATGCTCGGCCGGCTCGATGAGCGTCAGCTCGCGCGCTACTCCGAGGAGACGCTCGACGGTCCGCTCGCACAGGAGCTGGTACGCGCAATCTATGCGTATCTCGCGCGTACGCCGTCGTGGCTCCTCGCCGTGCAGCTCGAGGACGTGCTCGACGTGCGCGAGCAAGCCAACCTCCCTGGCACCATCGACGAGCATCCCAACTGGCGGCGCCGTCTGCCGCTCGCCGTCGCCGAGCTCGGTGCTTCGCCGGGGTTTGCCTTGCTCGCGGAGACCTTGCGCCGCGAGGGCAGGTAGATCAGCTTCTGTGGCACATGACGTTGCGTATCGAAGACTACGCGCTGATTGGCGACTGCGAGACCGCGGCGCTGGTCGGGCGCAACGGCAGCATCGATTGGCTGTGCTGGCCGCGCTTCGACTCGGCTGCCTGCTTCGCGCGGCTCCTCGGCGGCCCCGACAACGGTCATTGGCAGATCCTCCCTAGCGACGCCGTCCGTAAGGCGCGCCGCCGCTACCGTGAAGGCTCGACCATCCTCGAGAGCGACTATCTCTGTGATAGCGGACAAGTGCGTGTCGTCGACTTCATGCCGCCGCGCGACGGCGCCGCCGATCTGGTGCGCATCGTCGCGGGCATCGAAGGCGAGGTCGCGGTGCGCTCGGACCTGCGCGTGCGCTTCGATTACGGCGCCGTCGTGCCCTGGGTCTCGCGGCTCGACGATGGGACCCTGCGCGCGGTCGCTGGGCCAGACATGGTGGTGCTGCGCACCAATACGGAGCATCATGGCGTCGACCACTGCACGCGCAGCGAGTTCACCGTCCGCAAAGGCGAGCATGTCGCTTTCACGCTCACTTATGGGGCTTCGCACTTGCCGGTGCCGGCCGCGGTCGATCCGCTGCGGCAGCTCGCCGATACCGAGGCTTTCTGGCGCGAGTGGTCCGGACGCTATAGCGGTAACGGACCATATGCCGATCTCGTCCGCCGCTCCTTGGTGACGTTGAAGGCGCTGACCTTCGCCCCCACGGGGGGCATCGTGGCGGCTCCCACGACGTCGTTGCCGGAGCTGCTCGGCGGCAGCCGCAACTGGGACTACCGGTACTGTTGGTTGCGCGACGCCGCGCTCACGCTTCAGGTGCTGCTCGAGGCGGGATACGTCGACGAGGCGGTGGCGTTTCGCGACTGGGCGACCCGCGCCGCCGCGAACAGCCCCGACCATTTGCAGATCATGTACGGCTTGGCCGGTGAGCGCCGGCTCGTGGAGCTCGAGCTGCCCTGGCTCGCCGGGTACGCCGACTCGAAGCCAGTGCGCATCGGTAACGCCGCCGCGCTGCAGTTCCAGCTCGATGTCTATGGTGAGATCGCCGAGGCCGCGGCGAAGACCATCGCCGCGGGGGCGCCGCCCGATCTGGTCGCCTACCGTCTGCAACAGCGGATGGTCGAGCATCTCGAGACCGTGTGGGAAGAGCCCGACTTCGGCATCTGGGAGGTGCGCGGCGAGCCACAGCACTTCACCTACTCGAAGGTCATGGCGTGGGTGGCGTTCGACCGCGCCATCAAGACCGCTGAGGCCAAGCACGACGGTGAGGTGCCGCTGGAGCGCTGGCGGAGGCTGCGCGACAAGATCCACGCGCAGGTGTGCGAGCGTGCCTGGAACGAGGGGCTGGGCGCCTTCGCGCAGGCCTATGGCAGCCCGCTGCTCGACGCTTCGGTCCTGCGCATGCCGCACGTCGGCTTCATCGCCGCCACCGACCCACGCATGGTCAGCACCGTCGCGGCCATCGAGAAGCGTCTCTGCCTCGACGGCTTCGTGCGCCGCTATGACGCCGCGCGTGTCGACGATGGGCTCGCCCAAGACGAGGGCGTGTTCCTCGCCTGCAGCTTCTGGCTCGTCGACAACTTCATCATGCAGGGCCGCCTCGATGAAGCAGAGGTGATGTTCGCGCGCCTCACCGCGATCTGTAACGACGTTGGCCTGCTCGCCGAAGAGTACGACCCCCGCACCGGCACGCACCTCGGGAACTTCCCTCAGGCCTTCTCTCATGTCGCATTGGTCGGCACCGCCCGCCTCCTCCAACACGCCCGGGAATCAGCCAAATGATGGTCTTGTTGTATGCTTTAGCGGTCCTTGGTGCTCTGCTGATCTTGGGGCTCGTGGTGGCTGGCGTCGTTGCGTTGTGGCGTTGGCGGCGGCGTAAGAGGCTGCCCGCCGAGATTCTTCTCGAGCTCGATCTGCACGGCTCGTACATCGAGCGATCACCCGCGATGCGTCTCGGCAAGCTCCTAGGCGGTGACGGGACGGTCACGGTGCGTGACGTCATCAAGACGCTCGATAGGGCGCGTGAAGACGCCCGTGTCAAAGGCATGATCGTCCGCGTCGGCGCGCCGCACATCGCGCCGGCGCACGCGCAAGAGCTGCGTGACGCGCTCGTCCGCTTTCGCGACAGCGGCAAGGACACCGTGGCGACCGCCGACACCTTCGGGGAGGGCGCCTCGGGCAACATCAGCTACTACCTCGCGACCGCTTGCGCGGAGATCTACTTGCAGCCGTCGGGCGAGGTGGGGGTCATGGGCCTGCGCCTCGAGCAGCCGTTCGTGAAGCGCGCCTTGCACAACCTCGGCGTGGTGCCGCGCATCGGCCAGCGCGAGGCGTACAAGAACGCCCCCAACATGTTCCTCGAGAGCGGGCTCACCGACGCGCATCGTGAGTCGCTCACGTCACTCGCGCGCGGCGTGGTGTCGGAGCTCGCTCAGGGCATGGCGCAGGGGCGCAAGCGCGCGCTCGCCGAGGTCGAGACCTGGTTCGCCGACGGTCCATTCGAGGCCGCGCGCGCCAAGGAGCGTGGGCTCGTCGATGACACGCTCTACCGCGACGAGGTCTACGCCAAGGTGCAGAAGCGGCATGGCGATGAGGTGAAGCTCGTCTTCCTCGAGCGTTATGCCGAGCGCTCCAAGGGCAAGAAGGCGTCGAAGAGAGCGCCGACCGTCGCCGTCATTCACGGCGTCGGCGCGGTGCAACGCTTCGGTGGCGAAGGGGTCGGAAAGCGCGGCGAGAGCTTCGACGCCAGCGAGATTGCCGCGGCGCTGCGGGCGGCGCGCCGCGAGAAGGACGTGAAGGGCGTGCTCTTGCGCGTCGATAGTCCTGGTGGGTCGTACGTCGCGGCGGACACGGTGTGGCGCGAGGTCGAAGCGACGCGCGCCGCCGGTAAGCCGGTCGTCGTATCGATGGCCAACGCCGCCGCCTCGGGGGGTTACTTCGTGGCCGCGCCAGCGACCGCCGTCGTCGCCGAGCCGCTCACCATGACCGGCTCCATCGGCGTCTTCGGAGGCAAGGTCGTGGTCGAGGGTCTCACGCGCCGCCTCGGCGTCGACTTCGACGGCGTCGAGACGCACGCCAACGCCAGCATGAACAGCGCGGTGCAGGACTACACCCCCGAGCAGCGCGCCCAGCTCGAGAAGTCGCTCGACCGCATCTACGCCGACTTCACCGCCAAGGTCGCGCGCGGCCGCAAGCTCAGCGCCGAGCAAGTGCGCGCGGTGGCGCAGGGCAGGGTGTGGACCGGCCGCGAGGCGCTCGAGCACCAGCTCGTCGACGCCCTCGGCGGCTTCGACACGGCGCTCGACCTCTTGAAGAAGGAGCTCGGCGAGGAGCCGGCGACGTGGCTCAAGCTGCGCCATTTGCCGGAGCAGCGCTCGTTCTTCGACAAGCTGCTCGCGAAGCCACCGATGAACAGCGAGCAGGAGGGGCTCGAGGTGAGCGCGGAGCTGGGGATCTTCGAGGCGCTCGAGCGCTTGCAGAGCGCGGCGTTTACGAGGCTGGTGGGATCGCTGGCGCGGATCGTTGGGCTGTAGGGGCTCTCGGTCATCGGTCATCGGTCATCGGTCATCGACCATCGGCAATCGGCCATCGGCAATCCCACCCGCCCCAGACCGCCCCTCCTGCATCGGTGACGCGGCCAATCAAGCCGTGTATAGGGTCGCCGCGATGAAAGGCTTCGACATCGAGCGCGTACGCGCGCAATTCCCCATGCTAGCAGCGCCGCCCGGCAAGCAGCCGCTCATCTACCTCGACAGCGGCGCGACGAGCCTGAAGCCGCGGGTCGTCATCGACACCGAGACCGAATTCTACGCCAAGGACTACGGCACCGTCCGCCGCGGCATCTACAAGCTCTCGCAGGAAGCGACCGCACGTTACGAAGGGGTACGCGAGCGGGTGCGCGCCTTCTTGAACGCCCGCGAGGCCACCGAGATCATCTTCACGGCCGGCACCACCGCCGCCATCAACCTCGTGGCGAACAGCTTGGGCCGCAGCATCTTGAAGCCGGGCGATCAGGTGCTGCTGACCGCCATGGAGCACCACGCGAACATCGTCTCGTGGCAGCTCGTGTGCAACGCCGTCGGCGCGCAGCTCGCCGTCATTCCCATCGACGACAGCGGCCAGCTGGTCATGTCGGCGCTCGATGGCTTGCTCAGCCCGCGCGTGAAGATCGTGGCGCTGGCACACATGTCGAACGTGCTGGGCACCGTGAACCCGGTCGCCGAGGTCGCGGCCAAGGCGCACGCCGTGGGAGCCAAGGTCCTGGTCGACGGCGCGCAGTCCGCCGCGCACATGCCGGTCGACGTGCAGGCGCTGGGCGCCGACTTCTTCGCCTGCTCGTCGCACAAGATGTGCGGGCCGTCGGGCGTCGGTGTCCTCTATGGCAGACAAGAGCTGCTCGCGAGCATGCCGCCGTGGCAAGGCGGCGGCGACATGATCGTCACCGTGTCGTTCGACGAGACGACCTACGAAGCGCCGCCGTACCGCTTCGAAGCAGGCACGCCTCCCATCGCTCAGGTCATAGGGCTGGGGGCTGCCGTCGACTTCCTCGAAGGGCTCGGCCGCGCCAACATCATGGAGCACGAGCACGCGCTCACCGCGTATGCCACACCACGTCTCCTCGAGATCCCTGGCCTACGTATCTTTGGCACCGCGCCAGGGAAGGGCGGCATCATCGCGTTCGTCATCGACGGCATCGCGCCCTACGACATCGGCGCCTTGCTCGATGAGCAGGGGATCGCGGTGCGCGTCGGACATCACTGCGCCCAGCCGCTCATGAAGCGCTTGGGGGTGGCATCCACGGTGCGCGCTTCGTTCGGCGTTTATTCGACGCGCGCCGACGTCGACGCCCTCGTCGCCGGCTTGCACAAGGTCAAAGGACTGCTCGCGTGAGTCAGAGCATCGCCGAAAAGCAAGCGGCGCTCATCGCCCGCTTCGAAGCCATCCCCTCGTGGGAAGACCGCTATCGCGAGATCATTCGCCTCGGCCGCGAGCTGCCGCCGTTCCCCGAGGAGCAGCGCCTCGACAAGAACAAGGTGAAGGGCTGCCAGGCCCAAGTCTGGCTGCACGCCAAGGCCGCAGATGGCCGCGTCAGCTACGTCGGTGACAGCGATGCAGCGATCGTCAAAGGCCTCATTTCGCTAGCTCTCGAAGTTTACTCCGGGCATACGTTCGACGAAATCATCGCCACACCCGCGACCTTCGTCGACGGCCTTGGGTTGGGTCAGCACCTGTCCCAGAGTCGCGCCAACGGTCTGTCGGCGATGCTCAAACAAGTGAAATTATACGCTTTGGCGTTCAAGGCCATGGCGGGCAAAGAAACGTTATAGCGGAGACACTTAGAATGTCGATGATCAAGGACTTCAAGGATTTCGCCCTGCGCGGCAACGTCGTCGACCTCGCGGTCGGCGTCATCATCGGCGCGGCGTTCGGCAAAATCGTCACCTCGCTGGTGAGTGACGTCATGATGCCTCCCATCGGTCTTTTGATCGGTGGCATCGACTTCTCGGACCTCTTCTTCACCTTGCGCGGTGATCACTTCGAGACCCTCGAAGCCGCCAAGAAGGCCGGCGCGGTCACCGTGAACTACGGCGTGTTCTTGAACACGATGGTGCAGTTTGCGGTCGTCGCTTTTGCCACCTTCATGATTGTGCGCTGGGCCTCGAAACTGCATAAGACCGCCACTCCGCCGCCGGCCCCGCCAGCGAAGACGGAGATCCTGTTGGAAGAGATTCGTGATCTGTTGAAGAAAGAGAAATCGTCGTGATCATCGCCCCCCTGGTTTATCTGGTCGTCTCGCAAGTCGCCCCCGGCAACGTCACCGACAAGGACATCACCGCGGACAAGGTGATGGTCGAAGACGCCGCGGTCGCTCCGGCTGAAGCAGCGCCGGCCGCTGAGGCCACCGCCGCCGCGGACGCTCCGCCACCACCGCCCGCCTCGCCGTGGAAGTACACGCTGGGCATCGGCGTGAACGGCGCCATGACCCGCAGCACCAACGTCGTCGGTACGGTCGATGGTACGAGCGCCCAGATCGGCGCCATCGTCGACGGCTCGGCGATCTACGTCGAGGGTCAGCACAACTGGGAGAACGTGCTGAAGCTCACCGAGTCGTTCACCCGTACGCCGACCGTCTCGACGTTCTTGAAGAGCGCCGACGAGCTCCGCCTCCAGTCGACGTACATCTACAAGCTCAAGTCCGTGCCCTGGATGGGCCCGTACGCGCGTGGTCTTGGAACGACGTCGCTCTTCCGTGGTTATGAAGTGCGCGGTGAAGACACGTTGATTCAACGCTTCGATGCTGATGGCAACCCGCAAACGCCGACACCGATCCTCAAGCCCGCCGGCAACAAGTACGGCACCACCAAGCCCTTCGAGCCGACGCTGCTGCGTGAGTCGCTCGGTATGTTCGCGAACCCCGTGACGCTCCCCGAGTTCACGCTCAAGACCCGCCTCGGCGCCGCGATGCAGCACATCCTGACCCGCGAAGGCTTCGCCATCAGCGACGACGACAGCACGCCGGGCGTCATCGAGTACAAGCAGCTCCAGGACTCGACGCAAGCCGGCGCCGAGCTCGGCATCGAGATGCTCGGCAAGGCCGCCGAGAACCTGACCTACACCGCTAGCGCGGACTTCTTCTATCCGATGTACGAGAGCAACGACTCGAGCGCGCAGGACGGCATCGAGAAGCTGCAAACCAACATCGCGGCGAAGCTCTCGGTCCGCCTGTCGAAGTACTTCTCGCTAGACTACATCCTGTCGCTCAAGCGCATCCCGATCATCGTGGACGAGTGGCAGGTGCAGAACGGCCTGCTGGTGGGCTGCAACTACACCATCTTCTGATTCACGGACGCATGCATCCCGATGGGGACGCCCACCAACTAGAATGGTGCGCGTCCCCATTTTCGTTCGCGATGCAAGGCCGCTCCACCTGTTGCGACAGACGAAACCCCCAAAGGTTTCGTCGTCTGTCGCACTCCGCCACTCTGCCCGCCCATCCGCTATAAACGACACCGCATCGATGCGGCGCCTCCCCTGTCAAGGCGTCATGTTGGGCACTGAACAAATCATCAGTGCCTTGTGGTAGTGTCGACTCAACAATGAGGGGAGGCGTGCGCATGACAACTCAGGCGCGGATGGATTCGTGTGTGTCCGAGATTCTTTGTGCTCCACAGGTTGCGATGGACGACGCCCCTAGCTGAGCGCGAGCTCGGCACCGCGGTTGGGCACCACGGTTGAGCACCACGGTTAGGCGCCGCGGTTGGGCGCCGCGGTTGGGCACGGCGGCTGGCACGGCCGCTTGGGGCAGCGGTCTGCGCGGTGGTGGCGCTCGAAGGCGCCGCATCGATGCGGCGCACCACGCGATGAGCGTCGCCGACAAGGAGGCGCTGATCGCCAGGGCCCGTAAGCGACGCATTCGCACGACCGCACCACGCGCATCAGGCGGAGGCGGGCTCTAAAACACGAGCTCGGCGAACGCTTGGTGGTTGTGGATGCTCTCGTCGTTTACGGCCGCGATGCGCGCCGAGCTGATGCGCTCGTCGGCGCGGATGCGTACGGCGACGGCGCGGACCATGTCTTCGACGAACATGGGCGTTTCGTAGGCGCGCATGGTCACCAGGCGCTCGTCTGGGCGTTTGAGCAGGCTGTAGATCGGGGATGAGCCGCAGGACTCGGCGAGCTCCACGAGCTCCTCGAGCGTCACGCCCCCGGTATGTGTTGCTTCGATGGTGATGACGCCGCGTTGGTTGTGGGCGCCGTAGTCGCTGATCGCCTTGCTGCAAGGGCAGAGTGAGGTGACGGGGACCTTGACGCGGGTCACGACGCGTGCCTCCGAGCCCGACAGCACGCACGACAGCGCGCCTTCGTAGTCGACGAAGCCACGTGCCTTGGTGGCCGGGGCCTCGCGCGCCAGCACGAAGGTGAAGGTCGCTTCGACGGACACCCGTGGCGCCTCGAGGCGCTTCGACACGTCACGCGCCAGGGCGATGATCGACGCTGGCGACAGCGGTGCCTCGAGCGCGCCCGCCGCCTCGACGAAGCGGCTCATGTGCGTGCCTTTGACGTGGGCGGGGAGGGCGCAGCTCATCGCGAGGCGCGCCAGCACGGGTTGCACGCCGGCGGCGCCGGTCTCGACCTTGAAGGGGTGGGTGAGGCCCTTGATGCCGGCGGCGTCGAGTGCGATCTCTCGCACGTCCGGCCGGCCCTGTACGTCTTCGAACACGTCTTTCATTGACTTCGGCGGCCAGCTAACAGGTTTTTTTGCATCTGTCATGACCACCGATTGGTCCCGCCGTCGCTTCTTGGCCTGGCTCGGCCATGCCCCTCCGGCGCTAGCGCTGGCCGCCGGCTTGCCGCGCGCCGCCTGGGCCGGTGACGAGGCCGCCCAAATCACTCCGCTGGAGCCGACCCAGGCCGATACGCTCTCCTTGGCCGCCGGGCTCGCCTACCACGTCATCGTCCGCGAAGGTGACGCCATCAACGCCCGTGGAGAGGTCTTCGGCACCGGCAACGACCACCTCCAGTTCTTCCCGCTCGATGGGCCCGAGGATGGCCTGCTCTGGGTGAACCACGAGTACCCGGTCGAGCTCTTCCTGAACGGCAAGCCAGCCGATCAGCCCAAGTCGAAGGCCGAGGTCATCCGCCAGCGTATGATGATCGGCGGCAGCATCATCCGCGTGAAGCGCGACCCCACGACCAACCGCTGGGTCATGATCCGCGACGAGCAGTACAACCGCCGCATCACCGCCGAGACGCCCATCCCGCTGGTCGCGCCACGGCCCATCGCCGGCAGCATGACCGCCATCGGCACGCTCGCGAACTGCGCCGGCGGCAAGACGCCGTGGAACACGGTGCTCACCTGTGAAGAGAACTACGACTTGTTCTACGGCGAGGTCGACTACAAGAGCGGCGACGCCAGCAAACGCCCAACCTCCGACAAGCGGCCGCTGCGCTGGCAGGAGCACTTCGCGATGCCGCCCGAGCACTACGGCTGGGTGGTCGAGGTCGACCCGTTCACCGGCGGCGCCAAGAAGCTCACGGCGCTCGGCCGCTTCGCCCATGAATGCGCCACCATCCGCCAGGCGAACGACGGCCGCTGTGTCGTCTATAGCGGATCCGACGAGAACATGGGTTGCCTCTACAAGTTCATCGCCGACGCGCCGGGAACGCTCGAGCGCGGCACGCTGTACGTCGCGAGCTTCGAGGCGCGCCGTTGGATCCCGCTGACGTGGGCGGACCAGCCGGTGCTCAAGAAGACCTACAAGGATCAGCTCGAGGTCCTCATTCGTGCCCGCGATGCCGGACCGCTCGTCGGTGGCTCGCGGCTCGACCGGCCCGAGGGCATCGCCGTCGACCCCAAGACGCGGGCGGTGCTGGTGAGCTTCACCAAGAACACCGTGCGCCGCAATGACTTCGGCTCCATCGTGCGCATCGAGGAGACCGGTGGAGATCCGCTGGCGCTCACCTTCGAGCACAGCACCTTCTTGGCTGGCGGCAAGGCGACGGGGTTTGCCTGTCCCGACCAGCTCATCTTCGATCCGCGCGGCAACCTCTGGTTCAGCACCGGCGTCTCCGCCGACGAGCTCTACGGCGCGAAGTACGGCGATTTTTTGAACAACGCTCTCTACGTCGTGCCGACATCGGGACCGGGCGCGGGGGAGCCGCTGCGCGTGGCGGCGGGGCCCGTCGAAGCCGAGCTCACCGGGCCGCTCTTCGTGCGCCAAGGCCGCACGCTCTTCCTCGCCGTGCAGCACCCAGGCGAGGAGAGCCCGAGCCTCGACCGGCCCACGAGCCGCTGGCCAGACGGTCCCGGCCACCTCCCCAAATCCGCGGTCGTCGCGGTGGAGGGTCGGCTGCTCGCGGCGATCGCCGCGCACCCAGAAGTGTGACGCGGAGGCTGATTGACGGGACCGAACGGCTGTTCAGCAAAAAATGGTCAGCCCCGCAATCGCTGGTACAATTGCCATGAACGGCTTGCTTCACCGACCGTCTTCTCCATGGCGCGAGAAATCTACATTCCCTCGCGACCTGATTCGACGGGCGATCACTTGCAGACTTCAGTACCTGACGTGCTCACCCATTCGAATCTCACGTCCGAGCTTTACCGCTCCGTGGTCGAGCACGCGCCTGACGCCATCCTCGTCGTCGAGCACGCCGTCATCACCTTCGCGAACGCCGCCGCGGGGCGCCTGTTTGGATGCCGTGAGCGCGAGCTCGTAGGCCTGCCGGTGGCGCGCTTCTTCGACGGCGACTTCGCGAACGAGGTCTACAGCTTGCTCGCGGTGAGCAGCGACGCTGCCAACCGCGCCATCCGTGTCGAGCGCGACATACGCCGCCTCGACGACTCCACGCTCACCTCGGAGGTGAGCATCGTCCCCATCGATCTCAACGGCGTCCCGGCGCTGCACCTGGTGCTGCGCGACAATCACGAGCGCAAGCTCGAGGCGATGCTCGAGCGTGACCGCCGCCGGGTCTACGAGATGGTGGCGCACAACGAGCCGCTCACCATCACGCTCGCCGAGCTTGCGGGCCTCGCCGAGCGTCAGTCGCCGGGCTGCGTCTGCGCCATCTACCTCGAGGTCGACGCGCGCCTCATTTTATGCGCCGCGCCCAGCATGCACCCGGATCTCGCCGAGCAGCTGCGCGAGCTCGACATCGGCGCCACCGGCTCGGTCATGGGCATCGCCTCGTTCCGCCACGAGACCGCCGTAGCGGTCGACCTCGACGAGGACGCGGTCCTCGGGCGCATCGCTGGTGAGCTGCAAAACCACGACCTGCGCGCCTGCTGGGCCATGCCGGTCATCTCGGGGCAGGGCGGCCGCCTCGGCGTCATTGCTCTGTTTTCGCGGACACGGGCGCGCCCGACGCCGGCCGAGCATCACGTGCTCACGCTGACGAGCCACCTCGCGACCATCGCCATCGATCACCGCAAGCTCATCGATCAGCTGGCGCACCAGGCGCGCCACGACGTGCTCACCGGGCTGCCGAACCGCATGATGTTCGAGGATCGGTTGCAGCAGGCCCTGGCACAGGCCCGCCGTAACCAGACGATGGTGGGGACGCTCTTCATCAACCTCGACCGCTTCAACGTGGTGAACGAGTCGCTCGGCCACTCGATGGGCGACGCGCTGCTGCAGAAGATCGCGCTGCGCTTGCGCAACCGCATCCGCCAAGGCGACACGCTCGCGCGCATGGGCGCCGACGAGTTCACCCTGGTCGCCGCCGAGCTCAAGCGGGCCGACGACGCGGCGCTCCTCGCCCGCAAGATCCAAGACGCCCTGCGCGAGCCCTTCGAGGTCGCCGGCCACGAGCTCTTCGTGACCGCGAGCATCGGCATCAGCGTTTACCCGCAGGACGGCGACGACGTCGGCACCCTGCACCGCGCCGCCAACGCCGCCGCGCACGAGGCGAAGCTCGCGGGCGCCAACTCCTTCCGCTGCTTCACCCACGAGATGAACGCGCAGGCGCAGCGCCGCATGCGCATCGAGACCGAGCTGCGGCGCGCCGTCGAGCGCGAGGAGCTCACGTTGGTCTATCAGCCGCAAGTCGAGCTCGCGACCGGCCGCATCGTCGGCTGCGAGGCGCTGGTGCGCTGGAACCACCCCGACTTGGGGCCGCTGTCGCCGGCGGAGTTCATTCCCATCGCCGAAGAGACCGGCATCATCCAGCAGCTCGGTGAGAGCGTGCTCGCCACGGCGTGCAGGCAGATCCGCGCGTGGATCGATCAGAACCTCGTGCCGCTCCCCGTCGCCGTGAACGTCTCGGCGCTGCAGTTCGCCTCACCCGAGTTCGTGAACCGCGTCGCCCGCATCTTGAGCGAGGTCGACTGCCCGCCGGAGCTCATCGAGCTCGAGCTCACCGAGACGACCATCATGGGGAACGTCGCCGAGTCCCGCGCCCGCGTCGATGCCTTGCGTGAGCTGGGGATCCGCATCTCCATCGACGACTTCGGCACCGGCTACTCGTCGCTCGCATATTTGCAGCAGCTGCCCATCGACAGCCTCAAGGTCGACCGCTCGTTCATCTCCGAGATCAAGGATCTCGACTCCACCTCCGAGCAGGCGCGGGCGCTGGTCACGACCATCGTCAGCCTCGGCCACTCCTTGGGCGTCCACGTCGTCGCCGAAGGCATCGAGACCGAGATCCAGGCGACCTTCCTGCGTCAGATCGCTTGCCACCGGGCTCAGGGCTATTACTTCTCGAAGCCCGTCCCCGCGGCGGAGGTCGTGCGCCACATGCGGGTGCTCACCTTGGCGTGAGTCCGCCGGAGCGGCACGGCCGGGCTCTCAAGGGCGGCGTTGCTCGCGCAGCGCTTGGGCGTGCGCTTCCTGTTGCTCGGAGATGACCGCGATAGCGTCATAGACGTTGCGGCCCTGGCGGCGCAGCGCCGACAGGGTGGTCGCGAGCTCGCTGATCTGGGTGGTGGCGAGCGCCGCCACCGGGATGTCGAGCGTCTTCACCAGGCTCGTCGCGCCGACCCAGTCGCCGAACGAGGCCAAGGGCGTGATCAGCTCGGCGAGCATCCGCACGCGCTCGGCGATGGTCGCCTTCTGCAGCTTGTAGCGCATGACGCCGGCGATCTTCTGCGCGACCTTGAGCGGAATGCCGCGGTCGGTGACCAGGCGCACCAGCTCAACGACCTCGTCCATGTTGGCTTTAGCGGTCTCGACGTCGGCCTTGTTCTGCTCGTGATGGAAGCAGAAGGCGCGCAGCGTCTCGTAGAAGGCGTACACCGAGGTGCGGCACTCGTGCGCGGCGACCAGCAGGCCATCGTCGACGACCGCTTCGGCGGCATCCAGCACTTCGTGCGGGAGCACCAAGCGCAAGATCTCGGCGGCGGCCTTGCGGGCGGCGTTCACCGGCACCAGCTCGCGCGCGGCCTGGGAGGCTGCACGGCGCACCGCGCGGTTCTCGAGCTTCGTGATGGCGGCTTCGACCGCCATACCGGACAGGCTGTCCTCGACGATGACGGCGGCACCCGCGGCGACCGCCCGCTCGGCGCGCTTCATCTGCTCGTCGGCGAGCTTTGCCTGCGGGATGAAGACCGTGGGCACGCCGCAGTGCATGAGCTCGTGGAAGGTGTTGTAGCCGGCGGCGCACACCGCGAGGTCGATGCCGTTCAGCAGGTCCTGCGTGCCGCCGTGCGCGAGCCAGGTGATGCGGTCCCCCGAGAGCACGCGGCCGCGATAGAGCGGGCCCGCGCCGACCACGATGTGGCGTGACGGCTCGTCGATGAGCGCGGTGCAGACGTTGAGCAGGTGCTCCTCGGAGGTCGGGTCGCCACCGCCGCCGGCGGACACGTAGATGGCGGTGCGGTCGCCGTAGATGCCCAGGCGGTCGCGCGCCTCCGTCCGCGAAAACAGCTCGGACGTCTCGCGGGTCATGATCGGCCCGACGTAGGCGACCTTGTCCTCCATCTCCGGCGGCACGATGACCTGCGCGTCACCGGCGTTCTCCGGCACGATGAGCGCGTCGTAGTACTGCAGCATGTGCTGGAACGACGGGTCGCCGCCGATCTGCTCGTTCACCGGGCGGTAGATGAAGACGCGGCGCTTGCACAAGTCGAGCGCCTGCGTGAGCTCGCCGAAGCTGCCGTGCGGCCAGGTGTCGACGATGAAGACGTCCGGGCGGAAGAGGGCGATGGAGTGCCAGACCCACTGCTTGGCGAGCGCGAGGTAGGTGCCTTGCGAGATGCCCGCGGTCGCGACCACGTCCTTCGAGGGCATCTTGAACGACGCGATGTTCTCGCTGATGAGCAGGCCGTCGGCCTCGCTCGTGGTGAGGAACATGGCCTCGACGCGCGCCCCGGCGTACGCCGCGTAACGGCGCAGCCAGCGGTTGATGCCGATCAAGCGGTTCAGGTGACCGACACCCGTCCCGTTCACCGCATACGACAGAACGCGGATGGTCTGGGCCACTTATGACTCTGGCGGACGGGGCTGCGGCGGCGTGGGATCCGGCCAGGGCCACGGCGTCGGGTAGGGCCACGGCACCGGCCACGGCGTGGGATCGGGGTAGGGCTCGCCCGGCTCCTCGGGTGGCGGCGTCGGGCTTGGCGGACGCGGCGGGCGCGGCACCGGCGGCTTGTACTCCGGGTGATTGCGCATGTAGTCCGCGACCTCGCGCGGACGGAAGGTGCGGTCGTAGTTGGCGCCGGTGAACACGTACCACCAGAACCAGGGCAGGCCGCTGTACGCCGGACCCTTCAGGTACGCGGTGTACGTGAAGCAGATCTCGTAGGCGCGGCGCAGGATGCCCACCAGCTCACGGCGCTGCTGCGAGATCTGACGGCCGAGCTTCTCTTCGGCCTCGCGGCGCGTGATCCGCTTTTGCGGATTCGCTTTGGCGGCCTCGATGTGGCGCTTGATGTCACCGATCTGTTTGCCGATGGGGAGCTTCGCCTTGGTGAACTGCTCGGCGAGCTCGTTCAGGTAGCCGATCTTCGAGGCCAGCGCGTCGACGGCGCGGTAGAGGTCGCCGGCGCGCTTGTCACGCTCGATCTTCGGGCCGAGGGTGAAGCGGTCGCTGTGGGCGATGAACAGGCCCAGCTCCTTGCGGACGCGCGCCAGCGCCTCGGGCGAGCGGTCGCCGATGGGCGGGTTCTTCATGTTGAAGCCGGTGAGCTTCACCAGCTTGTCCCAGGTGGCCTGGTCGAGGTTGGGCAGCAGCTCGGTGGTCAACGCCTCGAGCGACTTGCCGTGGGCGGAGACGAGCGACTCGACGCGGACGGCGTGCTCGCCGACCATCTGCTCGATGGCGGTCGCGTCGCCTTGCAGGACCTTGATTTGCTCTTCGGCGAGCTGAACGAACTCCTCGGAGCTCATGTCCGCTTTGCCGGTGAGACCGTGCATCTCGACGGCGGCGGCGTAGAGGTCGGCGGTGGGGGAGGTGCGGCCACCGGCGCGGCGTGGTGTGGCGCTGCTCGCGGGCGCGTCCTGGCGGGGCTCGGGCGCGGCGTGTGCTTGCTCGTCACGGTCGAAGGCGACGTCGTAGCCGGTCTTCGTGGGCTCCTTGGGGGCCTCGGCGGCCTCGGTCTTGGAGGCGGGCTCGGCGGGAGCTTTGACTTCGGGGGGCCTACCGAACAGGGCGTCGCGGATCTTGCCGAAGAATGACATGGCGATAACGCGTATCAATTGCGGGAAATCGCTGGCAAGCACCATCGGTGTGCCACGCCGGCCGTTGCCGGCTCGATCTCCAGGATCGTATGGTTTCGCGCCGATGTACGCTTACGAGGACATCCGCGTCATCCACCTCGAGATGACCTCGCGCTGCAACTCGGCGTGCCCGATGTGCGCCCGCAACCTCCAGGGCGGCGTCACCAACCCGAACTTGCCGATCACCGAGCTGACCTTGGCGGACATCCGCACGATGTTCCCCGAGGACTTCGTGGCGCGCCTCACCAGCATGTACATGTGCGGCAACTACGGCGACGCCATGGCCGCCCGCGACACCCTCGAGACCTTCGCTTACTTCCGCGCGGCGAACCCCAAGATGTTCCTGCGCCTCATCACCAACGGCAGCGGCCGCAAGCCCGAGTGGTGGGCCGAGCTCGCCAAGGTCACCAGCGCCACGACGTTCTCCATCGACGGCTTGGAGGACACCAACCACCTCTACCGGCGCCACACCGACTGGAGCACCATCATGCGCTCCGCCGAAGCGTACATCGGCGCCGGCGGCCGGGCCGAGTGGGACTTCGTCGTCTTCAAGCACAACGAGCACCAGGTCGACGCGGCGCGCGCCTTGGCGGAGCGCCTGGGCTTCAAGCGCTTCACCGCCAAGCGCACCGACCGCTTCATGTCGCGCGGCAAGGTGGTCACCGAGAAGCCGGTCTACGACCGCGATGGCAGCATCGCCTACTACCTCGAGATGCCGACGGGCGAGGCCTACCAGAACAGCGCCGTCAAAGCGGTCGACAGCATGGTGAAGACCGGCATGACCTACAACGACTACGCCGGCGCCACCGACGTGGTCTGCAAGGCCACCAAGGAAGCCAAGATCTACGCCAGCGCCGAGGGCTTGGTGTTCCCGTGCTGCTGGGTCGGCGGCATCTACTCGAGCGGCTTGAACGCCGAGGCGGGGGAGATGTGGCCGCTCTTGCGGACACTGCCGGGCGGCAAGTACGCGCTGAGCGCCCTGCGCCGGCCGCTGCGCGAGGTCATCGAGGACCCGTTCTTCCAGTCGATGATCCCGGCCACCTGGGTGCCGGGCTCCAAGGAACGCAAGGACTTCACGCTGTGCGCCCGGATGTGCGGCAAGCACGACACGGTACGCGCGACCCCCCTGGACCCCAAGGCAGCGAGCACTTGAGATGTTGATCGTTCATCCGGCCCAAGCCTACGAGCGCGCCCCCGACTTCGGCATCGTCACCTGCTACTTCAACCCGGGCGGCTTCCGCTCGAAGCGGGTGAACTACGAGCTCTACATGGAGCCCATCCGCCAAGGCGGACTCGACCACGTCACCGTCGAGTGCGCCTTCGGTGACGCGCCGTTCGAGCTGACGCCGGGGCCGGGCGTCATCCAGCTGCGCAGCAACAGCGTGATGTTCCAGAAGGAGCGGCTGCTCAACATCGCCGTGGCGGCGCTCCCGGCGCGCGTCACCAAGGTTGCCTGGCTCGACTGCGACATCCTCTTCGACCGCGCCGACTGGGCCGTGCTCGCGTCGCAGGCGTTGGAGATCGCCCAGGTCATCCAGCCGTTCGAGACCGCCTTCCGTTTACCGCCGCGTGTGCGCCATTACGACGGCGACGGCATGGGCTGGCGCAGCTTCGCCGCGGTCTACCGCGAGGACCCGAAGGTCTTCCTGGCCGGCAACTTCGACCGCCACGGCCACACGGGCTTTGCCTGGGCGGCGCGCCGTGACCTGCTCGCCAAGCACGGCCTCTACGACGCCATGGTCGCCTGCTGCGCCGATCACATTATCGCGCACGCGGTGCTGGGGGACTGGAGCTCGGCCTGCTTCCGGCGGCTCGCGGGGGTGAACAATCCCTACGCGAGCGACATCCGCGCCTGGAGTCGCCGCTTCTTCGAGGACGCGCAGAGCAAGCTCGGGGTCACCGACGGCTGCATCATGCACCTCTGGCACGGCAGCATGACCCGCCGGAAGTACGTCGAGTGCGCCCAGACGCTCATTGGCTTCGGCTACGATCCCAAGGTCGACGTGCGCATCGGCCCCTCGGGCGCCTGGGAGTGGGCGAGCGACAAGCCGGAGCTCCACGCCTGGGTGAAGGGGTACTTCGCGCAGCGCGACGAGGACGACAGTGAAGAGCAGGGCGAGCTCGCGGCGGCGCTGCCGTGACGCGGGTCCTGACGCCAGCGGAGCTCTACGAGCCGGCGCCGGACCTCGCCATCATCACCAGCTTCTTCAATCCGAGCGCCTTCAAGAGCAAGTGGCGTAACTTCGAGCGCTTCGCCTGGCCGATCCGGGCGGCGGGCCTCGCGTTGTACGTGGTCGAGTGTGCTTTCGCGGACAAGCCGTTCGAGCTGCCGGCGGGCGAGACCACCCTGCAGGTGCGCTCGCGGAGCGTGCTCTTCCAGAAGGAGCGCCTGCTCAACCTCGCCATCGCGCGGCTGCCGGAGCACTTCACCAAGGTCGCCTGGGTCGACGCCGACGTGCTCTTCACGGACCAGGCTTGGGCGCGCCGCACCTCCGAGGCGCTCGAGACCTACGCCGTGGTGCAGCCGTTCGAGACGGCGTATCGCCTGCCGCCGGCGCAAGAACGCTATAGCGGCGAAGGGGCGGTGTGCCGGGGCTTTGCCGCCTGCCACCACGACGATCCGCAGGCCTTCGCCAAGGGTGACTTCCACAAGCACGGCGACACCGGCTTTGCCTGGGCGGCGCGCCGCGACCTGCTCGCCAAGCACGGCCTCTACGACGCGATGATCCTCGGCAGCGCCGATCACGTCATGGCGCACGCGGCGCTCGGCGACTGGACCTCGCAGTGCATCCGCATCACCGCGGGAGTGAACAATCCCTACGCCGCCGACATCCGCGCCTGGAGCCGCCGCTTCTTCGAGGACGCCAAGGGCGCCATGGGCTTCGTGTCCGGCGAGCTCTTGCACCTCTGGCACGGGCGCACCGCGGACCGGCGCTACGTCGAGCGCACCAAGCAGCTCGTGGCGCTGGGCTACGATCCGAAGACCGACCTGCGTGTCGGCGATAGCGGAGCGTGGGAGTGGGCCACCGAGAAGCCCGAGCTCCACGCCTGGGTGGTCGACTACTTCAACGGGCGCCGCGAGGACGACGAGGGCGTCGACGACGCGGCGCGCACCGTTTAGCGGATCAAAGCGCGCTGATACGCCGCCTCGAAGTGATTGCTGAGCTCGCGGAACTTCACGTTGCGCTCGTAGCCGTCGTTCGGGGCCTGCGTGAGCAGCTCGGCGCCGGCGGCGCGCAGGGCGGTCACGTCTTGCGGCGACTGCATGCGCGCGAAGAGCTCGTCCATGAGCGACATGATGCGGTTGGTCTCGGGGCGGGTGAGGCGCACGCGCTCGCCGTTGTACTGGGCGTTCGGCGAGCCGGCGGCCTCGTTGACGTTGAAGCCGGTGTTGTCCGCGAGGTGCGTCGCGACGATGGCGCGCAGGACCTCGGCGGCCTGAGCCGGGGTGCTGACGGCCGACAGATCGAAGCCGGTCGGCGCGCGCTGCGCCTGCTGCTGATCGAGCTTCACGCCGCTCGGGAGGAGGCTGGTCTGGAAGGCGCCGTCGAGGCGGCCAGCCAGGTTCATCACGCGCTGACGCTCACGGGTGCTGCCATCGTGGTTGTAGAGCATGCTGGCGACGCGGTTGCGGAACGTCGAGCGATCCACCACCGACGGCATCTGCTGGACCATGCCAGTGTAGCGCTGCGTGAGCTGCTCGGTCTCCGGCGTGTTCAGGCGGATGAGATCGCCCTCTTCGACGAACTGCTCACGGTCGCTGATCTCGCTTTGGAACATGCCGGTGAAGACGTCGGCGGCTTGCTCACCTTGCGAACGGTTGACGCGGGTCTCGGCCATAGGAATCCCCAGAGGTGGTGTGAGCAGGGGGTATCGGCAGGCACCCCCAAGGGTTGTGTGACGTGACGGTGCCGTCTCGGCGTGCTAGAGGCTGCGCCGTGAAGCTCTACAACTACTGGCGCAGCACCTCGAGCTGGCGGGTCCGCATCGCCCTGGCCTTGAAGGAGGTGCCCTACGTGTACATACCGGTGCACCTGGTGCGCGACGGCGGTGAGCAGCACAAGCCCTACTACAAGGGGAAAAACCCCATGGAGCAGGTACCCACGCTCGAGCTCGACGACGGTACCCTCCTGCGCCAGTCGCTCGCGATCATCGGCTACCTCGACGAGAAGTACCCCACGCCGCCCCTCATGCCGGCCGACTTGAAGCTCCGTGCCTTCACCCGCGAGGCCGCCGAGATCATGAACTCCGGCATGCAGCCTTTGCATAACCTCGCGGTATTGGAGCGTTTACGGGCGGCGACCATGGACGAGAAGATCTGGGTCCGCCACTTCGTGGGCCGGGGCATGCTGGCGCTCGAGGCGATCGCCAAGGAGCACGGCGGCCGCTACCTGATTGGCGACGCACCGAGCCTTGCCGACGTGTGCCTGATCCCCCAGATTTACGCCGCCCGGCGGTTCGATGTCGATTTGACTGAGAGCCCCACGCTCGTGCAGATCGCTGACCGGGTTTCTGCCGAGCCTGCGTTTTCCACGACGCATCCTGACCGACAACCCGACGCGAATAAAACTTAGAGAGGTCCGTTATGGCGAAGCTTGAGTCGCTTGGCATCACTGGTTTCGAGGCAATGCATTATTACGTGCGCGACCTCGAGCGCAGCCGGAAGTTCTACACCGGCAACATGGACTTCGCGGAGATGGGCGGCTCGAGCCCCGAGCTCGACGCGAAGACCAAGCAGAAGTCGGCGCTGTTCTCCGCCGGCCACGTGCACGTCCTCTGCTCGCAGCCGCTCGAGGGCAACAAGGGCCGCGTCGGCAGCTTCATGAAGAAGCACCCCGACGGCGTCGGCACCATCATCTTCGGCGTCAAGGACGCGGACAAAGCCTTCAAGCTCATCGAAGAGCGCGGCGGTACGCCCACCCAAGACGTGCAGCGCTGGAAGGACGCGAACGGTGAGATGGCTTGGTTCACCATCACCACGCCGTTCGGCGAGACCAACTTCCGCTTCGTCGAGCGCAAGGGGAAGACGCCGTTCTTCCCGGGCTTCGTGCAGCACGCGACGCCCAAGGGTGGCAAGAACAAGTTCGGCTTCACGCACATCGATCACATCACCTCGAACTTCCGCACCATGTCGCCGGCGCTGCTCTGGATGGAGCACGTGCTCGGCCTCGAGAAGTTCTGGCACATCGAGTTCCACACCACCGACGTGCAGGGTGAAAAGCAGGGCGGCATGGGCGCGATGGCGACCCACGGCTCGGGCCTCAAGTCCGAGGTCATGTACGACAAAGAGTCGGGCGTGAAGTTCGCGAACAACGAGCCGGCGCGGCCGTTCTTCAACTCCTCGCAGATCCACGTCTTCCACGAGGATCACCGCGGCGACGGCATCCAGCACGCGGCGCTCGTGGTGCCGAACATCATCGACACCGTGCGTGGCCTCCGCTCGAACGGAGTCAGCTTCATGCCGACGCCGGGCAGCTACTACGACATGCTGCCGGAGCGCATCGTGAAGCTCGGCATCGAGAAGATCGACGAGGACATCAAGATCCTGCGCGACCTCGAGATCCTGGTCGATGGCGAAGGCAAGAACCGCTACATGCTGCAGATCTTCTTGAAGGAGTCGGCGGCCCTCTACAAAGAGGCCGAAGCCGGTCCGTTCTTCTACGAGATCATCCAGCGCAAGGGCGACCAGGGCTTCGGCGGCGGTAACTTCCGCGCCCTGTTCGAGAGCATCGAGCGCGAGCAGCAGGCCACGGGCCGCGTCTGAGCGGGACCCGGAAATAACGCATGCCACGGCGGTCTGCACTCCGCCGTGGCAGCGCTCTCCCGATGTCCGAAGACGATTCCTTAGCCGGCC
>JBDHVB010000067.1:0-23952 GCA_039809465.1 Myxococcota bacterium | reverse complement strand
TGGCGACCCTAACGCAGCTTGGATAGCGTGTCGCTCATGATTGCACTTACCGCTCTCATCGCCGTCGCAGCTCCCGTCCCCCTCGGCGCCGGCGTGCACCGCTGCGGCGTGCAGTGGAGCTCGTATGGCGAGCTCTGCACCATCACCGTCGACGGCGAGAGCGCGACCATCGTGAGCCAGGGGCCGTCCGTGAAGTTGAGCGGCAAGATCATCCCCATCGACGCCAACAACTTCATGCTCGATGGTGACCTCGAGGTCTTGGGTGTCCCCGTGGGCTACACGGATCTCACGCGCTGCCCGGGCAAAGGGCCGTTCAAGTTCCGCCACACCGGTAAGCGCAAGTTCTTCCGGCACACGCAGACCTGCCCGGACATGACCACGAGCTACTTCGACATCTTCATCGACACCATCGACCCGAAAGCCATCGAGCTGGAGAAGAGGCTGTCCGCGATGACGGGCAAGTTCGTCCATGACAGCCGCGCGTCTGGTTGCGCCGCCATCACCAACGAGCTCGTGGCTGCCGTCAACGACCCGATCTGCGACCGCTGGGGAGACTCGGGGTTGGGCACGCCATACTACAGTTGCCCCATCGCGGGGGCGGCCGGCCGGCTCTACATCTTCGACAAGCAGAAGGCCTGCAAAGAGATCGCCGACCGGCTCACGAACCCGGAATGACTTAGGCGCTCTTTCTGCCCATGAGGCTCATCGGACGCACGGCGTTGGCCGGCATCGCGTTCACCGAGGCCGACAGCCACATGGCCTTGTAGGGGCCCCAGTTGCCGTCTTCGCTCTGCGCGCGGACGTAGACGACCTGCTTACCGATGCGCGGCGCGAGCTCGCGGGCGACGCCAGCGAACATGCCCTTGGCGCCCTTGGTGAGCCGCACGCCCGAGCCTTCCTTCTGCGAAAGGCTGGTCACGACTTCGATCGCCTTGGCCGCTTTACCGGTCAGTGCGTCGGTCGCGCGCGCGGTGATCTCACCACGTGCGTTGATGCTCGCCGAGGTGATCTCGGGGCCCGCCGAAGCGCTCTTCCAGTCGTGGGCGATCTTCGCCGCGTACTGCAGGACCGGGAAGTTCTTCTTGTAGGTCTCCTCGAACTGCGCGTCGCTCTGCGTGAACGCCGTGCCCGTCTCGACGACGAAGCTCGGGATCTGGTGACGCTCGTACGGGAGCTGGCTGGTGCCGCTCGTCGGGTAGAGCTCGATCGAAGCCTGCGGCGTGTAGCCGTTGAAGCTCGCCATCTTCTTGCCGACGCGGACGAAGTGCTCCTGGTCCGGCGTGGTGTTCTTGCGATCGTCCTCCGGCGGATAGAGCACGAGCTCGGAGTACGAGTGCCAGTCCATGAAGAACTTGGGCATGGTGGTCTCGACGCGCGCGACCACGGCCTGCACTTCGAGCTCGCTGCCCGGCGACGGGCCCATGTACGTGTCGCTCGACGGCGACCGGCTGCTGCCCGCCTTGCCCCAGTTCTTCTCGGGCCAGTTGCGGTTCAGGTCGGTGCCCTGGCCGTTCTGACCAGAGGTGTTCTTGCGCTTCATGAGATCGCCACCGCGCTCGCCGGTGAAGCCGCGCTCGACCACCGCGTGGCCATCGGGGTTCACCATGACGACGAGGTCGAGGATGCGGTTGTCGAGGAGGGCGGTCGCCTCGGGATCCTTGCCGTAGTTCTCGAGAGCCCACAGCGCGTAGCGCATGAGCACTTCGGGGTTCGCGATCTCGCGGGCGTGCTGGCCAGCGATGTGCATGACGCGCGTCTTGTCGCCGGCCTTGGGGCTGGTGATGACGAGCGAGAGGATGTCGCGGTCCGCTTTACCGGTCGACTTCTCGAAGCTGTCGCCGATGTCCTCGACCTTCACGAAGTCGGGGTACTTCTGCGCGAGCTCGAACATCGCGGCCTTCACCTGCTCGTAGGTGCGGAAGTACTTCGGCGGCGTGCGGGCGGCATCCTTGCCTTCGATACCGTTGTTGGCATCGCGGCCGGCCTTGAGGCGCTTCTCGATGACGTCTTTGCGCAGGCCGGGCAGCTCGCGCTGCATGCGGGGACCAGAGGTGGTGGTGGACTTGGCCGGGCGTTGCGCCGTGGCCGAGGCTGAGGCGACGAACGGACGTACGCCGGCCTTGATAGCCTTCTCGATAGCCATCGAAAAACTCCGAAATGTGTGGAATTGAAACCGGAGCCGCCGGGGACGACGGTTGGTTTACGGGACGTCAGCTAATCGGCACTCGGGGTGGTTTCGTTGCGCCTCGATCGCGGACAATCCGCCGGTTCGCGAAGTCCATGCCGCGCGGCGGGCCAGGGGCGGTGAATTGGCGCGGTGAATTGGCGCAACGCAGCGCATCGGCCTGCCGATACGCGCGGCCTTCCGTTTCTCCCGACCGCGACCATGAGTGATTTGAGCGTTCGTCACGTTGCTGGCCCAGCCGTGTCTTCCGGCCAGGCCGCGCCCACCGCCACCGCCCCGGCCGCCGCAGCCGCGCCCGTCCGCGTTAGCGACACCACTGGCGGCACGCCGCGCGACTACATCGTCTTTGGAGACGTTGCAAAGCTCGACCTCCAGGCGCCGCGCGTGAACGGCATGCGGCTGCGTAACGAGCACGCCGAGCACGAGCCGTGGACCACCGCGCGCCTGACGCCGGCGCAGGCGGCGCGGCTCGTCGCGCAAGGCTACCGCGTTCACGAAGACCGCCCCGTCGGCGTGCCGGCCACCACGCTCGCCCCCGACGTGCCGGCCGACGCGCTCGCCAACATTCATCAGGCCGACGACCTCAACGCGCTTGGGCCCCAATGGCAAGGTGAAGGCGCCTTGTTCATCAGCGTCGACAGCGGCGTCGCGCCTCACCGGGATCTCCCGCCCGCCGAGCGCTTCGACGACATCTTCACCGAATCGCCAGAAGATCCGCAGGCCGATCCCAACAAGCACGGCACCCACACGACTGGGTCCGCTATCGCGCGCGGCAACCGCGACGAAGGCGGTGTCCGCGGCGCGGCCCCGCGTGCGCGCCTCAACGCGGTGCAGGTCATCGACGCCACCGGCCGTGGCACCGAGTCGTCCGTGTTGCGCGGCCTCGAGCGCGCCATCGAGTGGGGTAAGCAGCACGACGGCTTCGTGGTCATCAACGTCTCGCTGAGCGGCCTGGGCTCGACCATCCCCGCGAACGATCCGCTCGTGCAGGTCATGGAGCGCGCGTCCCGCGAGCACGGCATCCTCTTCACGGTCTCCGCCGGCAACGAAGGTCCGTTCCCCGGCACCCTCGGCCGCCTCGGGCTCGCGCCGCTCGCAGTCACCGTCGGCGCGATGGATCACAAGGGCACCACCGACACCTCCGACGACCGCATTGCGATCTTCTCGTCACGCGGCAACGGCTGGGAGGGAAAGCCCAACATCACCGCCCGCGGCGTCGCCGTCCGCTCGACCGTCCCCGGCGACGCCTACCTCGCGCTCAACGGCACCTCGATGGCGGCCGCTATCGCTGGCGGTGGCCTACTCGCCCTCGGCCAGGGCCTGTTCGTCATGCACCAGCGCGGCGAGCTGCGCCTCGACCCACGTGACCTCGTCCGCTCCGGCGAATTCCAGCGCATCATCGCCGAGTCGTCGTTCGACAACCCGCGCATCTCCCGCGACGCCGAGGGTGCCGGCGACCTGCGCCTCATGAACGCCCGCGCCATGTTCGTGCAGCGGTTCGCTATCGCGAATACGCGAGGACCGGCTCCGTACTACGATGGCCGCCACGGCCCGCCGGCGCCGGCACCCATTCGTTACCAGACGCCGTTTTGACCTTCAGGCTGGCCCACGGCCATCTCGAGTGGCCCTCGAGCCGCGATTGCGGCGTACCGCGCATGATGCGTTACGTAAGCTTACCCGCGGTGATGTGCATGCTCGTAGCCTAGTAGGTGCTGATCGACCCCAGCGGGCCGGCCGGTGTGCCAAGGCCGCCGGTGACCTCGATGGTCCCCGTGTTGCTGTACGATAGAGTCTGCGTCGCTGCCTCGAACACTCCGCCCGCGCCACCCCTCGCCGTGGACGCGTCGCCGCCGCGAAGCAAAACGGTCCCGGTGTTCTCTCCGGTGACGGAGCGGATCCTGATGGCGCCGGCGTTTCCACCCACGTTCGGACCGTTCACCGACGCGCCGCCGGAGCAATCCATGGAGCCGCTATTACGGACAGAGTCCATGGGCGCGTCGATGGTGAACGTCGTCGCCGCCCCGCCGACACCAAGCGCCCCCTGCCCATCGCCCCCACGCGCCACGATCGTTCCGTGATTTTCGAAGGCGCCGCGCACCACCGCTGAGATCACGCCACCCGCCCCTCCAATGCTCTCGGCGACGCCGCCAGAGGCATCGATTGCCGTGTAGCTCACGAACGGGGCATCGGCGCGCGACCCGCCGCGACTGGTGAGCACCTGGAACAATCCACCCGCGCCGCCGCTCGCCGTCCCCGCGCCGCCACGCGCATGGATCGCCGTGTATCCCGCGGCGACGATCTCTTGCCCGGCTGGATATTCTCGGCTGCTCGCGAAGGTCCCGAGGTTGAGCGTGATGGTGCCACCATTGCCGCCGCGGCCGCTCGCGCAGGCGCCTCCCGACGCATTCAGGTTGCCGGAGACGAAGACGGACCCAGCGGGGATATCGCCGGGCAGCGTGCTGGTCGTGGTGGCGAGGACGATCGTTCCACCCGCTCCCGCGTCGCCAACCGGCGCGCCGCCGCCACGCGCGCTCATCGGTGCGTTATGGCGTACACTGCCGCCGCTGGGTGAGATCAGCACGGCACCACCGGCACCCCCGATGCAAGCGGCGGCGCAGCCAGCGAGCGCGTCGCCACCGTCCGCGCTGATCTGCTTGCTGCTGTCGACCGAGCCAGCCGTCGACACGACGATGACCTGCCCCCCGATGCCACCGTTCACGCCGCCAGGGCCACCATCGAGGCTCAATGTACCGCCGAGCACCACGCGTCCGTAGAGCGTCCCGATGCCGTACGAGCCGCCATTGCCGCCGTTTTGTACCGCGCCATCGCCACCGTCGAGCTCGACGGCGCCACGATTCGTCGCTACGAACTTACCGTTGAGGGTGAGCCTGCCGCCTACACCGCCATCATTGCCGTCACCGCCGTTGGCGCGGACCGTCCCGTCGGCGATGAGCTCATCGGCATCGATCATGATCTGGCCGCCGTTGCCGCCCACGCCGCCGAGCACGTCTTCGCCGTCCATCGCGATGAGACTGCTCGGAGTCAGCACGACGCGCTTCGCGGCGATGTACAGCGGCTTGTGGCTCACGCCGCTGCCATAGATGACCGTCGTGAGACCGCCAGCGATGTAGATCTCCGCGAGGTTGCGAAACGACGCGTAGACGCTCGCGGTGTCGCCGAGCTCGAGCGTCGCCCCCTCGGCGACGTAGAGATGCGTGGGCCTCACTTCGGCTCCGCCGGCGCGCATTCTCAGCGAATCTCCAACGATGTAGAGCGTGCCGTCCGCGAGGCTGTCGGGATCGGCCGGGTCGATCTGGACGTGGGTGTCCGTGATGACGGACGCGACAATGGTGCCATCCGCGGGGCCAGCTGGGACGGGCGTCACGGTCGTGACGGGTTGAACCGCGCCCGTGCCGAACAGCTTCACCGCGCCGAAGGTCACCGTGTCCTTGGTGAAGCGCACGCTCCCTCCCGCGCCCGCGATGTACCCCGCGCCGGCATCGGCGGACATCGTGTACGCGCCTGCTGGCGCGGTGGGCGGCTCGAGCCCGAAGTCGTCGCTCGGAGGGTTGCAGTCGAAGGTCGACGCCTGCCGCTCACCGTCTTGCAGTACGCCGTCTCCAGCGACCCCGCCGCCCGCGCCGTTGTCGACACCAAAGTCGATGCGCGTCCCACCATGGGGACAGCTCGCGTCGCCCACCGGCAGCACGCTCGTGCGCACCACCGCGCTCGCGCCATTGGTTCCATCGACGCCGTGCGTGCCGTCGGTCCCGTCCGCGCCGCCACCGCCATCGAGGCCATCGACTCCGTCTCGCCCGTTCCGTCCGTCACGGCCAGACGCTCCATCCAATCCACAGGCAGACAGACACACCAACGCCAGACACAACGACGACACAGCGCGCATGGGGAGCACTCCGGCTGAATCGATGACCCTTGATCTGCCTACATTTGTACACGCCGCATCGATGCAACGCCCGCGGGTTTACTTCACCGCCACGCCGAGCGCGGTGGCCACGGCCTTCCCATTGGGAGCCCAGCTCGCCCACGGGATGTAATTGATCGACACGGAAAACTGCCCAGGCTTCAAGCCACTCACGAACCGACCGTCTGCTTGAACGGGCTCGATGGCCACCATGTCGGAGACCTGCTTGTACTTGTAGCAAGTGCTCGCGCGCTCGAACTGACCGTTCGCCATGATGCCGGTGATCTTGGTGCCCGGCCGGTAGTCGACGCAGACCGAGTAGGTGGCCTTGGTCTTGTTGAAGCTGATGGTCGCCATCTTGCCGCCGGTCTTCACACCCGAGATCACGCCGATGCCGCTCTTGCTGGGGTCGTTGTTCATGAGCGCGTGGCTGTCGCCGAAGATGTCACGCGCGAGGCTCGGGTAGGTGATCTCCTTGTCGCGCTGATCGGGCACGAGGCCCGCTTGCATGATGTCCGCGATCACGGCGCTGCGCGGCCCACGATAACCCGGCCAGCGGAGGAGGGCGTTGCCGAGCCTCTGTACGAGGTAGGAACCGGGGCCGTTCACATCCATGCCGGGCAGCATGCAGGTGACGTACGCCGCCGATCCGAGATAGCCCTCGGGGGTCGTTGCCAGGGCTTGCGAGACGATGCGGCTCACCTCGAGCTTGCTCTCGACCGCGAGCACCGCGGCGAAGCGATCCGCCGGAACGGACGCCGCGCCTTCACGCAGGAACGGCACGGCCTTGTCTTCACAACCCTGCTGCGCCTTGCGCGAGCCGCTCTCGCGCATGTTGTCCATCTCACCCATGAAGGCGAGGAGCTTGGCGCGCTTGCCTTCGTTCGCCTCCCAGCTCTTCCACGTCTTGTCCGCGATATCGAACATTTTGACGTACGCCTCGTCTTGCTTCTTGAGCTTCTCGGCCTCGGCCTTCATGCTCTCCATCATCTTCTTGTGATTCCACCAGAAGGTGCGGGCCATGTAGCCAATCTTCGGCTCGTGCGTCTTGTCCGCGCGGATCTCGGCCGACGCCTTCTTGATGTCGGCCGCGGCCACGTCATGCAGGCATGCGGCAAGGTGAGCGTCCTTCGCGACCTCGTTGCGCGCGCACCAGATGGCGTAGCCGATGCGGCCAACCTCCGAGAGCGGGCTCATCGCGTCCGCGACGTAGTGCCCATCGGGGCTCACGCGTGAGTACGTCGACAGCAGGACGTACTGGTCGAGCGGATCCAGCCCCGCGTACCCTTTCTTCGTCGGCTCCGGCGGATCGGCGTACTGGTCATAATTTGCCCAGTAGTGCGCCGCGCCCAGCCAGTCCTGGTCGTTCATGTCGAGCAGCGCGGACCACTTTTTCTTCGCCTCCTCGGCCTTCGGCGTGTCCGCTGCGTCCCACGGATTGCAGATGCCCCCGACGATGGCCTGCGTCGCTTTGCGCGCATCCTCCTCGTTCGTCATGACTTCGGGGTTGAAGTAATCGGACTTCTTACCCGCCATCGGCTTGCACCACTCGGGCGCGGCCGAGGCGAGCGTGGGACAGCCAACGACTAGGGCAAAGACGAGGGTCTTCGTAGCCATGGCGCGGAGCATCTGTCCGTTATCGAGATCGATGCAAGCCCCGCCGCGCTGCGTATCCTCACCGTCGAGAATGGGAGCCTGATTTCGCTCGAGGCCGGCCGGCGTCAGTGAGCCCTGACTTCGACCCTTTGACGATCGGCTCCATCGGATGCTACAGGCCGCCCCCCTAAAGCCGCTCCGCAGCGAAGAGGTCACTGGTCCATGGACGTAACTCTCGAGAAGCCCTCCACCTACCTCCGCAAGGTCTACGTGACCCTTCCCTCGGCCCTGGTCGATCAGGCCTTCGAGAAGACCTACAAAGAGCTCGCCAAGCAGGCCGCGATCCCTGGTTTCCGCCCCGGTAAGGCGCCCAAGAGCCTCCTCGACAAGCACTTCGGTGGCCGCGTGAGCTCCGAGGTCCAGAGCCGCCTGGTGCAGGACACGCTGTTCAAGGCGCTCGCCGAGAAGAGCGAGAGCCCCATCGACATGCCGAAGGTGGAGCCGGGCGCCCTCAAGCAGGGGCACGACTTCAGCTACAGCGCCGAGTTCGAGGTTCAGCCCGAGGTGAAGCTCACCAAGCACAAGGGCCTCGAGATCATCAAGGTCGACACCACCATCGACAACAGCGCCGTCGACGAGCAGCTCGAGCAGATGCGCAAGCAGCAGTCGCAGCTCGTCCCCGTGACTGGCCGCACCAAGGCTCAGCAGGGCGACACCGTGGTCGTCGACTTCTTCGGCACCATGGACGGAAAGCCCCTCTCGGGTGGCCAGGCCGAGAACGCGCTCGTCGAGATCGGTGGCGAGAACTACATCCCGGGCTTTGCTGAAGGCCTCGAGGGCGTGGAGGTCCCCGGCAAGACGACCCTCAACCTCAACTTCCCCGCGGACTACAGCGTGGCCGACCTCGCCGGTAAGCCGGTGACCTTCGACATCACCACGAAGGAGCTCAAGGCCAAGCAGACTCCGGAGCTCGACGACGAGTTCGCCAAGGACATGGGCGAGGAGAGCTTGCTCGCGCTGCGCGGCAAGATCCGCAAGAACCTCGAGGAGCAGCGGGCCGAGCAGGCCAAGGACGAGCAGCGCCAGAGCCTCATGAAGGCGCTCGCCGATGCCAATCCGTTCGAGCTGCCGCCCTCGATGGTGCGCAGCCAGTCGGAGCGCATGATCGAGAACGCCACCCAGCGCCTCATGCAGTACACCGGCCGCCGCATCAATCTGTCGCCGGAAGAGATCCAGGGTCTGCACGCCAGCAACCAGGCGGAAGCCGAGCTGATGGTGCGGAGCGGCCTGCTCCTCCTCGAGGTCGCGAACCAAGAGAAGATGGAAGCGACCGACGCCGAGGTCGACGCCGAGATCGAGAAGATGGTCGCCCCGGCCGGTGATCAGGCCGAGCGCATGAAGGCCGCGTACAACGACCCGAACGTCCGCCAGCAGATCAAGTACCGCGTCCTCGAGGACAAGGTCGTCGAGCTCCTGCTCAAGGAAGCGGTCGAGAAGGCGCCGGCCAAGGCCGAGAGCACCGAGAAGACTTAAAAGCCGCGAGAAGGCTTGGATGTGAGACGTTGCTGGCACTCCAGGGTGCCGCAACCCGCGTGACCCGTACCCGATACTCCCGACGCAGACTCGGGAGGCATCAATGGGCGAGATCGCGCCTGTAGGCAGTGTCGAAGCACGACGTCCAGCCGGGCCAGCCGAAGTCTTACGCCAGGTCACGCAGGGCACGGAGCTGTTCGCGGCCGACCAGACCGAGCCGGCGCGCCGTCCCATCGTCGCTCCTCGCACCGCTTCAGCGGACAGCACCGAGTTTCCAGGCGTCGCCGCCGATGTCGTGGCCCGCGCCCGTGAGCTCGCCGGCACCGCGGAAGGCGCGCGCCTCTCCGTGCCGCACCACATGAAGGTGGATGGCCCGCAGGTGTTCGACCCGAGCTTCACGGTCGACCGCCCCAACTGGCTCGCGCGCCGCTTCCATCAGGCCGCCACCTGGTTCGTCTTCGGGCTGCGCGACAACGACACGCTCCGTCTGCGCAGCACCAATCTGCCGCGCACGCAGCATCCGCCGATCACCGCCGACCAGTTCGGCCGCCTCGCCGAGAGCGGCGTGCTCAAGCCCGGCGACATCGTCATCTGCGGTAACAACGGCCACGCGGGTCACGGCTTCGTCTTCATGGGCATCGACCAGTCGCGTCCCGTGGGCGATCCCAACCGCTATCAAATCATGCACGCCTTGGGCTCCGCCTCGAGCAATCAGACGGTGTACGAGCGCATCACGCGTGGCATCCCCAACGAGGTGCTCCGCCGCAGCGGAAAGCTCGGCGTCGTCCGTGAGTCCTACGCCGAGTACGTCGCCCGCTCGCCACGCGACACCATGCGCGTCATGCGCTTCGAGGCTCTTCACCAGAACCGCACCGCCGACGGCCGGCCGCTCGTCGACGAGTTCCTGCGCCAGGTCCGCTCGCTGGAAGGTGCGCGCTATGACGGAGCGCTCCTCGAGAACGACCAGGGCAGCGACGTGCACGACCGCGTCTTTTGCTCCGAGCTCTTCACGCGCGCCATCCGCAACACCCTCCAGGGCACCGGCATCACCTATCCGCAAGTCGCGACCAGCAACGAAGTGCAGGGCCGCTTCGGTTTGACGCCGCTCGGCCGGGGGCTCTCGGGGCTCATCGCCATGGACGCCATCCTCGCCAAGCCCGAGGACTACGCCATGAGCGATAGCCTCACGCGGGTGTGGGAGACGCCGTCTGCGCGCGCGTACTTCGACACGCTCGAGGCGCAGCGTATCCGCGGGCCGCGCCGTGAGTTTCGCGGCTAGTTCTGACGCGCCGCTCCTCGAGAATCGCCCGCCACCCGGCCGACCCGGTTTACATGCCCTCGGGACGGCAATAGATTGATGGCTCCGACCCAAGGAGCCCCCGTGAGCTACTACATCCCAATGGTCCTCGAGCAGACCCATCGTGGCGAGCGCAGCTACGATATCTGGAGCCGTCTGCTCAAGGATCGCATCCTCTTCATCGGCTCGCCCATCAACGACGATGTCGCGAACCTCATCGTCGCGCAGCTCCTCTTCCTCGAGAGCGAAGACGCCGACAAAGACATCCACATGTACATCAACTCGCCGGGCGGCAGCGTCACGGCGGGCCTCGCCATCTACGACTGCATGCAGTTCATCAAGGCGCCGGTCTCGACGCTCTGCATGGGCCAGGCGGCCTCGATGGGCGCGGTGCTGCTCGCGGCTGGCGCCAAGGGCAAGCGCTACGCTCTTCCGCGATCGCGGATCATGATCCATCAGCCGCTCGGCGGCGCCCAGGGCCAGGCGAGCGATCTCGAGATCCAGGCGCGCGAGATCCTCAAGATGAAGAAGCTCTTGAACGAGATGCTCGCCAAGCACACGGGTCAGCCGGTCGAGAAGATCGAGCGTGACGGTGACCGCGACTACTTCATGGACGCCATGCAGGCCAAGGAGTACGGCCTCATCGACGGCGTCATGGAGAAGCGCGTCATCCCGACCGAGAAAGAGAAGGAAGGCAAGTAGCCTTTCCTCTTTCGCGGACAGTCAGAAGGCATAGGCGACGCGGAGGAAGACTTCGCGTCCTGGCCCGACGTACGGCGGGTGTCCACCGTCGTACGGCTGGATGAGCGGGTTGCGTGCGTCGCCGATGTTGTGCAGGCTCAAGGAGCCTTCGAGGCCCTCGAGCAGCACGTCGTGCACGAACACGGCCGCCGACAGGTATACGACGGGCGCGAACGACGGGCTCGTGAACGTGTAGCGGCGTGTCATGCCGACCGCGGTGCCTCCCACGGACAGCCAGCGGGTGATCGCGACCGACGTGTTCGCCGTGAGCTTGTGCGCTGGCCACGCCGCGAGGACGTTATCGCGGCCAGGCACCTCGTACGCCGCGCTCGTGTCCTTGCCCGCCGTCGTATAGAACGAGTAGCCGAGCGTCGCGTAGCTGCCCGCGTGCGCGTAGCGCAGCACGCCCTCGACGCCGCGGCTGCCGATGTTGCCGACGTTGCGATATGTCTCGGTGCCAGTCGCCTCGTCGAAGCTGTAGACCACGGGATTGCTCACCGTGAGGTCGAAGAGATTCGCGCTCACGAACAGGCGCGACGTGATGGTGTAGCCACCCTCGAGCTCGAAGGCCGTCGTGCGCTCGGGTTGGATGTCGGGATTGGTCGCGATGTTCTCGATGACGGGGGCGCGGAAGGCGCGTGAGGCAAGACCCTTGACGTGGAAGTCGCCGAAGACGCGGGTCAGCGCCAAGCGCGGCACGAACGAGCTACCGAAGTGTGAGTGATGCTCGACGCGCGCGCCACCTTCGATGTTGGCGACCCATGTCCGCCATAGCACATCCGCGAAGCCGACGTAATTCTGGTAGTTGACGCTGGTCTCGCCGTCGAACGGCACGTTGAGGCCAATGTCCGCCTCGCTGGCCTTCAACGACGCGCGGTCGAGCCAGACATCGCCACCGACGGCGACGCTCAGCGAGGTCAGCGGCGTCCACAGGCCAGTCAGACCCGCGGTGATGCGGCGCGCCGTCTTGTTGTAGAACGTGCTCGCGGTCTGATCGGTTTGATTCCATGGCTTCTGGATGGTGAGCGAGACCTTCGGCGTCACCGTCAGCGACTCCGCCAGGCGCCAGGCGTACTTCAGCTCGGCGCGCGTCGTGCGGAACGACTGCTCGAGCGGTGCCACGGCGTTCTCGCCGAAGTCGCTCTGTTCGGTCATGCGGAAGTCGTCGTGGATGAAGCGCGCTTCGAGTCCGTGAAAGCGGGCGCCGACGTTCACGAAACCGGGCTTCAAGTCGCTCGCGTCCTGCATGTCGAAGCGGTCACCGTTGGCGTCGACGTAGATGCGGTCGCTGCGGATGCTCGCGCCGATCGCCGCTTGGCCGACCACTTCGAGCTCGTCCTTCTTGTAGCCAAACGCGGCGCTGCCGTTCCAGCGGCCGCTGCTGTCGCGCATGCGGCCGTAGCTCGCGCTCACGGCGCCGCCCTTCAGTGACGCCGCGGTGCGGGTGATGATGTCGATGACCGCGAGCTCCGCGAAGCCGCCGTACACCGCCGAGCCCGGGCCGCGGATGATCTCGATGCGCTCGATGAGCTCGACCGGAAAGTGATTGCCGAGCGAGATCGAGCCGTAGAGCAGCTCGTTGAAGGGCTGCCCGTCCACCATGAAGAGGACGCGGCCTTCGTGGCCCCAGAGCCCGCGGAAGCCGATGCCATCGACGCCTTGGACATCGACGCCGAAGCCCATGCCGGGTACGAGCGCGAGCACGTCGATGAGGTCGCGGGCACCGGCGCGCTGGATCTCGTCGCGCGTCACGACGGTCACGATCGCGGGAGTCTCGCGTAGCGACAACGCGGTGGATGACGCGACGTCGGTCTCGAACTCGAGCAGCTCGGTGATGTCTCCGAGGTTTTCGATGTCGGGTTCGAGGCTCGTGGGAGGGGGATCGCTGGTTTGGGCCAGCGTAAGTGCAACCAAGAGGTGGGCTAGGGGCACGCAGCAATCGTAGCTGAAGGTCCGATTCACGCCACAATCAGGGTGACAGCCCAGGGAGTGGCGATCGCTCCGCCAACCGCTTACCCTAGTGGGTAAGGATCACCCCCGCCTACACGTGACGCCGGTCCTTGACTCATCAGGTGCGTGGGGGTGAGAGTCGCATAAAGCGACCACCGAAGGGCCTCCGAAGCCGTGGCAACAAAGCGCGAACACACCGGGTCATTGATTTGCTCCTTCTGCGGCAAGAGCCAGAAGGAGGTCAAAAAGCTCATTGCGGGCCCGAACGTTTACATCTGCGACGAGTGCATCTCGCTTTGTAACGACATCATCGCCGAAGAGTTCGAGAACGAAGACGCGGCGGGCAAGACCGGCCTCAAGATCCCCAAGCCGTCCGAGATAAAGACCATCCTCGACGAGTACGTGATTGGCCAGGATCACGCGAAGAAGGTCCTCGCGGTCGCGGTGCACAATCACTACAAGCGCATCGAGTCGCGCGTCGGCATGGACGACGTCGAGCTCGGTAAGTCGAACATCTTGCTGCTCGGCCCCACCGGCTCCGGCAAGACGCTGCTCGCGCAAACTTTGGCGCGCATCCTCAACGTGCCGTTCTGCATCGCGGACGCGACCTCGCTCACCGAGGCCGGCTACGTCGGTGAAGACGTCGAGAACATCATCGTCAACTTGCTGCAGGCCGCCGATGGCGACATCGAGCGGGCGCAGCGCGGCATCGTCTACATCGACGAGATCGACAAGATCAGCCGCAAGAGCGAGAACCCCTCGATCACCCGCGACGTCTCCGGTGAGGGCGTGCAGCAGGCGCTCCTGAAGATCATCGAAGGCACCGTCGCCAACGTGCCGCCCAAGGGTGGGCGCAAGCATCCGCAGCAAGAGTTCTTGCAGGTCGACACCTCGAACATCTTGTTCATCTGCGGTGGCGCTTTTAGCGGACTCGATCAGATCATCGACCGCCGCATGGGCCGGCAGGGCATGGGCTTCTCGGCGCCGATCACCGGCAAGGAGCAGAAGAAGCTCGGCGACGTGCTCTCGAAGGTCCGCAACGAGGACCTGCTCAAGTACGGCCTCATCCCCGAGTTCGTCGGCCGTCTGCCGGTCGTGGCCACGCTCACCGAGCTCGACGAAGCCTCGCTCATGCGCGTCCTCATCGAGCCGAAGAACGCGCTCACCAAGCAGTACAAGAAGCTGTTCGGCATGGACGGCGTCGAGCTGACCTTCACCGAGACGGCGCTCACCGCCATCGCCCGGCAGGCCATCAAGCGCAAGACCGGCGCCCGCGGCCTGCGCGCCATCCTCGAGCAGGCGATGCTCGACATCATGTACGAGATCCCGAGCCAGCCGAACATTCGCGAGGTCGTGGTGAGCGAAGAAGTCATCGAGCGCCGCGAGAAGCCCCTCGTTGTGTATCAAGAAGAGAAGCAAGCTAGCTGACCCGCGTCCTCACCAACCCCGGCTCGAATCTGACGCCGACGTTGGTCGAGCGATTCGGGATTGTGCTCACGGGGCAGCAAATCCGCGTGGACGACGTTGTCCACGATAGCGGTCGGCGGGCGAGCATCGACGAGGTCGACGCCTGGGTGGCCGGCGCCAAGCATCACCCGGTCGTCCTCGGTACTCCGGCGAGCGAGTTCGTGAGCCTCTACCGTGAGCTTGGACAGCTCGACCGTGACCTCATCGTGGTCTGCACCTCGAAGCACATCATCGGCTCGTACAACGCGGCGGCGCACGCGGCGCTGAGCCTCGAGACCATGCCAGCGTTCCGCGACGTCCGCGTCTCGGTCGTCGACTCGACGCTCACCGACCTGGGCGCCGGCATGCTCACGCTGTTCTGCGCCGAGTCGGTGCGCCGGGGGCGTGGCCGTCCCGAGGTCGCGGCCGCTGCCGAGCTCTTGGGCAAAGCCGGGCGCATGTACCTCATCCCGCGCAACTTCGACCACCTCATCAAGAGCGGCAAGGCGTCGTTCTTGAAGGGCATGGCGGCGACGCTGCTGGGGAAGCTCCCGATCATCGCGAGCCAGGATGGTCAGCTGCGCAGCATCGGCCTCGTCCCCAAGGACGGCGACCTCCCGCAAGCCCTGCTCGGCGCGCTCGCCAAGGACTATCCGCTAAGGCGGAGCCTGTTCATCGGCATCACGCACGCGAAGCATCGCAAGGAGGCCGACGAGCTCGAAGCCCTCCTACGCGAGCACTACGACGTGAAGTGCCTGCTCAGGCGCGAGTTCGCCCCAGCGGTCTACATCGGCGCGGGGCTCGGCTTGGGCCTGTGCGTGCTGCCGGCCGACGGATTACCTTGGCCAGTGGACCTGCCGAGCGAAACGGCGGACCGCTAGAGGTCGCTGCCGCTCGCTCGAGCTGTTGCGGTTTGGGGCCGAGTGGAGTCGGGCTCTTCGGCGAGCTGCCGGCGGCGAAGATGGCTTGAAGTGCGCGGTATTGCGGCGAGGGCGTCATGCGACGTCGATGGCGGCGGCGGCGCGGACGACGTGGTGGCGTCCGCGCGCGCTGCGGCTCATCGACGTGCAGTGATTCTTAGAACATCACCATGAGGCCCAGGGTTGCGCCCTGGGTCAGCGAGTTGCTGAAGTTCAACCACGCCGGCGTGTTGCGCTCGGTGCGGGTGCTGGTCACGGCCCGGTCGCCCGAGGTGGTGTTGATCACCGTCGTGCGCTGGTCGGTGTCCGAGTAGGTGATGACGTCGAGGTTCGCCGAGTACTCCGCGAAGAGCGCGAAGTTCGAGTGGATACGCCACTCCGCGCCAACCACGCCGCGGATACCGAACGCGAAGCTGTTGTTGCGGTTGCGAATGCTGGTCACCACGTCGGGCACCGTCACGTCGTCGTCAGAGGTCTGACGCGTGTGCGTATACGTGATCGTGGGGCCACCTCCGATGTACGGCGCGACCTTGTTACGGGTCAGCCGCCAGAGCGCATCCGCGCGCACCGTCACCGACCCGCTGCTCGTCTGACCCGCGTTGTAAGCGTAGGTCTTGGTCGAGCTGCCGGCCGTCTCGAGAGTGGTCTCGGTGGTCTGCGGCGGAGTATGCGACCGCGATAGCGTAGCGCCACCACGGATCATGAAATCCTCGCTCAGCATGAGCGCCCCCGCGACACCGAGGCCGCGGAAGTCACCCAAGAACTGGCCATTCACCAAAATATTGTTGAACGAGAACACCAGCGCCCAGGGCGAGTTCCAACCCTGGTCACGACGCTTATCGACCTCGTAGTCGGTGTCGATGGTCGTCGTCGTGAGCGTGCTGCTCTCGGTCGTGACGGTCGTCGTGGTCCGATTGACCGGCGGCGCCGTGGGATCTTCTTGCGAACGTGCAACACCGGCCACGAGATGCGTGCCCAGCACCGCAGTCAACACGAGCTTCTTGAACATTGAATCCTCAAGTAGGGGTAGTCGTTTGATGAGCTAAAGAGGAATCAATCCGTTATGGCACCACGCGGACGACGATCTCGGTGTCGACGCGGCTACTCGTGCCGCGCAGCGAAACGTCGCCGAGCGCGACGCAGTCCGCTCCGCCCGAAACAGCGACCCTGATACCGGTGAAATTCACGCTTAGGCTCTCGGCGGTGTTGTCGGCACCCTCGATGTTGTAGTCGACGGTAAGCTGCGTGAGGCCAGAACCGAGTGTCGCTCTCACAGGACTCGAGGTACGTGGTGCGATGCTGGTGCCGGCCGTATTGGTCCAACCCCAGGTCTGTTGATCGCTGCAAACGGTGACCGGGTAGGGAAAAGTTACGACGAGGTTCGGCAGCGATCCCGGATTCTCAGTGTTCGCGGAGAGAGCGACCGGCTCCACTGCTGGCGGACCCATGAAGACGACGAGCTGCGAGAACGTCGTGCCGGCCTTGAACGTCGTCGTCGACGGCTGCAGGTACTGGCTTTGCGGGTTACGAGCGTTCGAGACGGTGACGGTATAGGTGCCGCCATGGACCAAGCTAGCCTTGGGCAGGGTCGCGGCACCATTGGTTAGAGTCGCGCGGACGACGCTCGGGGTGAAGCCGACAGTCCCGCTGAAGGGCGAAGTGCCGGTACCACCGGGAGTGTCGATGCCGGTCGGAGTAAGCTTGGCGCTGACGTCGCCGTTGAGGATCTGCGCGCCGGTGTTGGAGTCGTACACCTTGATGGTGACGTCTTCGGCTACGGCGGTCACCGGATACATCCCAACCGTGAAGGTCTGGAAAGCCGGTTGTGAGGTTGGCGAGGTCACGTCGGTGCCAGAGTTGAACGCCTGAATGCCAGTCACAGTGAGAAAGCCTGGCGCGCTGATCGTGACCGGGAACGATCCGTTAGGGATACCGTTCACAACATACGCGTTCCCGCTGAACTCGCTGGCCAAGTTGTCTCCAGCGACATTCACCGTCACGGTCGCGTTGTCGAGCACACCGCCGCTCTGACTATCGAACACGAACATGGTCAGATTGTTATTGCCGTAGCGGTAGTTCGGGCGATCGCCCAAATCGACATCGGTACCGCAGGCATTCAAAACGAGAGCAGACGCAAACAAGGCCGAAGCTACGATTCGCTTCACTCTATATGTCCTCCGCGATGACGCTGGGGGTGGACCCGCATCGCGCGCCCAATGTGCCTTGGACTGGTGAAGCGACCAAATTTTTCGTCTGCTTGAGGGCGATAACTACAGCGACCTACACCGACTCCAACGCGTTTAATGCGGAGTGCATGAGCCAGCGCCGTTACACCGCACATTCGTCATACCAGTGCAGCCATCTCCGCTGCAGTTTGCCAGCGGATCCTCGCCGTCTTGTACGAAGCGACATAGACCACTCGACTGACCGGTAAATTGCTTGCCGCAATCTCGACAAGTGTCCGTGCAGCTGCTCTCGCAGCAGACCGATCCGAAGCTTCCCGCCGGGCAGCCTCGAGACCATGGCACACAGTGACCGGAAGCGCATGAGTTAGGCGCTAGGTTGGTGCAATCGACCCCATTGGGCGCCTTCGTGCACGCTCCGGCGCCGTCGCATTTCGAATCGATTAGGCCACCATCGAGCAGCGAGTACATGCCACACTCGTTGGCGGGGTCGGTTCCCGAAGCAACCAATCCGCAGACGCCATCACTGCCGCCGGTGTCCGCCCCACGACAAGAGCGACATTTTCCACCACACGAATTGTCGCAGCAAAGGCCATCGATGCAATTGCCAGACGTGCATTGACCCGAGGCCGTGCAGGCAGAGCCGATATCTCGTTGACACGCGGAAGCGCCATCGCACGCACCATTTTCACACTCGCTCGATGGGTCTTGGTTGGCCATGATAGGAGCGCAGCGCCCTGTGGTGGCACCAGTTTCCGAGGCACGGCATGATTCGCATAGGCCGTCGCAGGCAGAATCGCAGCACACGCCGTCCGAACAGAACCCGGACACACATGAAGCGCCTGTGACGCAGGTTCCCCCTGTCGCTGCGCACCCGCCGCTTGCGTTGCACTGACATGGAGGTTGCGCGCACCCGAAGCTATCGTCGCATGTCCCGACGTCTTCGGCGCTGAGCACGGCATTGCAGGCGCCGCTCGAAGTGCATGCCGAGCATGTGCCATCGCATGCAGATGCGCAGCATCGGCCATCTGCGCAGAAGCCGGATACACACTCGCTCGCCTGTTCACACTCCGCGCCGAGTTGAGCGGTGTAACAGCCGCGCACGCCGTTGCACGCTGTCGGCCCCACGCATTCATCCGCGGTCTCTCGATGCGCGAACGTTGCTCCGCAAAATCCGTCGAGTCCACCGCTCAGCGCCGCCGTGCATGACTCGCAAAGACCGTCGCATGCAGACTCGCAACAAACGCCATCCGCGCAAAACCCGGAGCGACATTGAGCACCAAGCTCGCATGCTTCTCCACGCTGACGCCTGCAGCTCCCGCTCCCGTCACACGCCGCATCACCACATGCTGCCACTGGCGGCGCGTCGGCGAGCACGACGTCGCAGATCCCGCGACGTCTGCCTGTTCGTGCCTCGTCGCAGGAGGAGCAAATCCCGTCGCACTCCGACTCACAGCAGATGCCCTCGACGCAGTAGCCCTTCTTGCAATCCGCGTTGTTCGAGCATGCGTCCCCAGCAACTAAAGCCCGCAGCCTTCGCAATCACGCGTGCAGCGGTTGTCCGATGCGCAAGTGAAGCCTTCGCGACATGCACGGTTGGATTCGCCACAAGGTGCTCCTTCACCGCCGAAGCGGGTGACCGAGAAGTCGAAACATCCCGTGAGAGCGAGCATCAAGGCGGGACAAACCGCGATGGCAATGCGCATGAGACGCATGCTGTACCCAAACCGGGGTCATGCGAGCAATTCGGCCTCAGATAACCATGCTTGGCCGCTTGGCACTGGTCTACCGCCGCGCCTATGCTATGCCCCATGATCATGAAGCCGTCCGAGCCGCGCCTACTTCCCCTCCTGCCGCTGCGCGACATCGTCGTTTTTCCGCACATGATGGTGCCGCTCTATGTGGGGCGGACGCGGTCGATCAACGCGGTCGAAGAAGCCATGCGGGGGAACCGCGAGATCCTGCTGGCCGCGCAGAAGAAGGCGAAGACCAACGAGCCGACGCCCGAAGACATCTTCATGGTGGGCACGGTCGGGCAGGTCATGCAGCACATCAAGCGGCCCGATGGGACGGTGAAGGTGCTGGTCGAGGGGCGGCGGCGGACGCGCATTCGCCGCTTCATCGCCAACGAGTCGTTCTTCTTGGCCGAGGTCGAGGACTTGCCGGAGCGTAACGAGCCCTCGGTCGAGCTCGACGCCCTGGTGCGCACCGCGCAGGACACCTTCGACAATTACGCCCGCCTGTCGCGCCGGCTGCAGCCCGACGTGCTCATGTCCATCAAAGCGATCGAGGACGCCGGCCGGCTCGCCGACACCATCGTCGCCCACCTGCCCATCAAGCATCCGGACAAGCAGGCGATGCTCGAGATGGAGCTCGCCAAGGAGCGGCTCGAGAAGCTCTACGAGCTCATGCAGGGCGAGATCGAGATCCTGCAGGTGGAGCGGAAGATCCGCTCGCGCGTCAAGAAGCAGATGGAGCGCACCGAGAAGGAGTACTACCTCAACGAGCAGATGCGGGCGATCCAGAAGGAGCTGGGCGAGCGCGACGAGTTCAAGAACGAGATTCAAGAGCTCGAAGAGAAGCTCAAAGCCAAGAAGATGCCCGCCGAGGCGCGCGCCAAGGTCGAAAAAGAAGTCAAGAAGCTCAAGATGATGTCGCCGATGTCCGCTGAAGCGACAGTCGTGCGCAACTACATCGACTGGTGCATCGCGCTGCCTTGGGCCGAGTACACCGAGGAGAAGCTCGACATCACGCAGGCCGAGGAGATCCTCGACGAGGATCACTACGGCTTGAAGAAGCCGAAGGAGCGCATCCTCGAGTACCTCGCGGTCCACAAGCTCGTCGAGAAGATGAAGGGGCCGATCCTCTGCCTCGTCGGCCCGCCGGGTGTCGGTAAGACGTCGCTCGCGCGCTCGATCGCCCGCGCCACCGGCCGTAACTTCGTGCGCCTGTCGCTGGGCGGCGTGCGTGACGAGGCCGAGATCCGCGGTCACCGACGCACCTACATCGGCGCGCTGCCCGGTAAGATCATCCAGTCGCTGCGCAAGGCCGGCTCGTCGAACCCGGTCTTCTTGCTGGACGAGATCGACAAGATGTCGATGGACTTCCGTGGTGATCCGTCCGCCGCGCTGCTCGAGGTCTTGGACCCCGCGCAGAACGAGACGTTCAACGATCACTACCTCGACATGGACTACGACCTGTCGCGCATCATGTTCATCTGCACCGCGAACTCGCTGCAGAACATCCCGGCGCCGCTCGAGGACCGCCTCGAGATCATCCGCCTCGCCGGCTACACCGAGATGGAGAAGCTCGCTATCGCGGAAAAATACCTGGTGCCGAAGCAGCTCAAGGAGAACGGCATCGGCGACGTCAGCGTCGAGTGGAACGAAGCCGCCACCAAGACGATCATCCAGCTCTACACGCGTGAAGCGGGTGTCCGTACGCTGGAGCGCGAGGTCGCCGCGGTCTCCCGCAAGGTCGCCAAGGAGGTCGTGAAGGGCGGCAAGGAGCAGAAGTTCCGCATCACGCCGTCGGTGGTGAAGAAGTACCTCGGTGTGCCGAAGTTCCGCGCCAACCGCCGCGAGGACACCGCCGAGGTCGGCATGGCCACCGGTCTTGCCTGGACCCAGATGGGCGGCGAGATCCTGCAGATCGAAGTCACCACGATGCCCGGCAAGGGCAAGCTGACGATCACCGGCAAGCTGGGCGACGTCATGCAGGAGTCCGCTCAAGCGGCCATGAGCTACGTGCGCGCGCGCGCGAACTCGTGGGGCTTGTCGAACGACTTCTACTCGTCGGTCGACATCCACATCCACGTGCCGGAGGGCGCGATGCCCAAGGACGGTCCGTCGGCCGGCATCACCATGGCCACGGCGCTGGTCTCGGCGCTCACCAAGATCCCCGTGCGGCACGACATCGCCATGACCGGCGAGATCACCCTACGTGGGCGCGTGCTGCCGATCGGTGGCTTGAAGGAGAAGGCGCTGGCGGCGCACCGTGCCGAGATCCGCGAGATCATCGTTCCCAAGGAGAACGAGAAGGACCTCGACGAGATCCCATCGAGCGTGCGCAAGGCGCTGCGCATCCACGTGGTCGATCACATCGATCAGGTGCTGCGTCACGCGCTCGAGCTCTCGGATCCCGAGGAGTTCTTCTCGCGTGGGAAGAGCGCCGCCAAGGAGCCGGGCGAGTCGGCGAGCGGTGACGGCAGCGGGAGCGGCACGCAGGTGCAGTAGCCCACGCGGTCCAAGCTGCGAAACGGGCGCTGCTGCTAAGCCAGCACGTACGTCGTCTCGACCATGAGGTGGTCCGAGAAGGCGCGGCGCGTCCCGTCACCGACGGGATACAGGCCACCCAGCAGCGTGCGATACGCCACCGCGCCCATCATCTTGCCGGGCTTGTGGCATCCCGCGAGCTGGTAGTCGATGCGCTTGCCGCGCATGTTGTAGTCGCCCTTCATGAACTGCGAGAAGTGCGGGTTCATGGTGCCGCGCAGCTCGGTGGAGTCGACCGCGGCCCAGGCGTCCGAGAGGCTCGTGCCCTTCAAGAAGCGGTGGAACGCGATCACTCCGGAGGCGACTCCGGCGAGGCCTTCCTTCGAGACCTTGGCGGTGCTGTCCGGCGTGTTCATGTCGCTGCCGTGCACCGAGTAGGCGATGTTCCTGGCCAGCGTGTTGTAGAGCTTGGCCATGGCTTCGAGCTGCTGGGCGCGCAGCGCTTCGTACTGCGGCAGCGGCGACAGGTGGGTCGTCGTGGTGAGGAGCTTCTCGCCGTTTGCGAGCTCGACGATGGCGTATGCAAGACCGCGCTTGCTGCCCCAGATGCGATCGAAGGCCGCGCGCATCGACCAACCGCGGTCGTCGACGAACTCGATGATGCCCTGCGCGACGATGCGCTTGAAGTCGGGGCGCTTGCGAATGAGCAACTGCAGCCCGTACGCCTTCATCTGATTGTCGTCGAAGACGCAGATGTAGCCGTTGTGCTCGGCCGCGTTGCGCAGCGCCTTGCGGGCCGCCGGGATCCAGACCTCTTGGCACTGGATGACGTCGGGGGCCCCCGATGGGCAGGTGATGCCGCCGCGCTCGTCGGCGACACCGCAGCGGCCGTTGAGCAGCTCCGCTAAAACGGTGTTGTAGAACTCGCGGCGCTGCGCGGCATGCGCGACCTTGATGAGGCCGACGATGTCGAGCTGGCCGACGTTGATGCTGGCGCTGCGGACGATGGTGCGTTCGGACTCGGGGCGGAAGGCGATCCGCGCGAGGGCCAGGTCGTTCGTCTTGCGCATGAACGCGTTGGCGGCGGTGCGTGTGCTCTCGGCCTCTTTGACGAGCTCGTCGGCGCTCTTGGGGGCGCGCTTGTCGAGCGCCGCGAGCCGCATGACGTCTTGCGCGATGGCGAGGTGGTCGACCGGGAGTGGGGCCGCACGCCGCATGGCTGCGTATGCGAACAACGGGTCTGGCGTGCCCGTGGCCGCGACGATCGCGTTGGAGGAGGCCCCCGCCAAAGTGACGCGGTAAGACCAGCGCGGATCGGCCTTGTACTGCGGAGCTGCCGCAGGAGCGTAGGAGGTCATGATGGTGGGATAGGCCGCCAGCGCTGAAGAAGCTGGGGAGCCTGGTCATCTCATCGGCAGCGGCACGGCGGTGTTGTGGGAAACTGCTCTCGGGCGCTACGCCTGCTGGCGCTCTTCCGCGTTGCGGCGCTGCGACGCTTGCAGCTGCAGGTCTTGGAACTTCCGCATCGACGCGAGGAAGTTCTGCTCGGCGTTCAAGCGAATGCTCTCGCTCCAGGTGGCGAAGAACTGCTTCGTGGCTTCCCACTTTTGGGCAAGGATGGTTTGCGCCAGCTGGGGATCGATGGAGGCCAAGAACGCCGGGTTGATATCGCCGCTGTAGTTCACGCCGCGCGCGAAGAGGCGCAGCGCGGTCTCGGTTCGGGCCGGATCGGCGCCATTTTCGCCGCGAAGAGCACTGCTCAATTGCTCGGCTTGCGGCGACCGGAGAGGGGGCGGTGGCGTGTCGCTGGCGGGGGTAATCTCGGCGGTGCGGGTCATGACGCGAAACCTACACCTAAATACCGTGTCTGGTTACCCCTTCCCGTTTTCTGGCTCTCCCCCGACGAACCGTCGTACGACATTGGGACCGTTTCTCCGGGAGACCTGAAAATGGCTTGGTGGCCCC
>JBDHVB010000066.1:0-24078 GCA_039809465.1 Myxococcota bacterium | reverse complement strand
CACCAGAGATGATCGAGCTCGCGAGGCTCACCAAGCCCGGCCCGTTCGAGAAGAGCACCCATCGCTTCGGCGGCTTCATCGGGGTGCGCGACGGCGGCAAGCTCATCGCCATGGCGGGCACGCGCATGATGCTGCCGGGCTATCGCGAGGTCAGCGGTGTTTGTACGCACCCGGATCACCGCGGCAAAGGCTACGCCGGTGCGCTCATGCGCATCGTCAGCCAGCGGCTGCTCGACGGCGGTGACACGCCCTTTCTCCACACCTACGCGGCGAACACGGGCGCGAACGCGCTCTACGCGTCGCTGGGCTTCGTGGTGCGCGCGCCGATCACGCTCTCGGTGCTGGCGGCGAGCTGAACCAGGTCCCACTTGTTGCCGTAGAGATCCTCGAACACCGCGGCGGTCCCGTAGGGTGCGGCCGTCGGCTCGCGCACGAAGGTGATGCCCTTGGCGCGCATCGCCGCGACGTCGCGCGCGATGTCGTCGGTGTGGAGGAAGAGAAAGACGCGGCCGCCCGTCTGGTCGCCGATGAAGCGCTCTTGCTCGGGAGTCGCCCCGCGCGCGAGCAAGAGCTGCGCACCGCCATCGCGGCCAGGCGGCGCGATGACCACCCAGCGCTTGTTCTGTTCGGGCACGGGCTTGTCTTCGAGGACGGTGAATCCGAGCTTTCCTACGAAGAAACCGAGCGCTTCGTCGTAGTCACGGACCACCAGGGCGATCATGGCGAGCGATTGTTTCATCTTGTGAGGAAGCGCACATCATACGGCTTCATGCGTGTCATATAGCACCGTCATGACGCGGAGTCAGATGGCGCGGCGCACTTCGCGCTAACCATTCGCGGTGCAGGCTCGTATAATTCGTGGACTGGAGGTCGCTGATGGGCGCCGAGATGGGTCAGTGGAACGGTGTGCTGCAACATGTGACGTCGACGTCGGCTGGCAACATTCGCGAGACGCGCGGCGCTGCAATCACCGAGAAGGAAGCAGTCGATCTTGCTTCGACCGCGATAGCGACATCTCTCCAGATGACCGGCGGCAATCCCAACCTGCTCAGGCCGATGCTTACCGCGCTCACGGACCGCTGGGCGGATCCCACCGTCGGTGACCGCCGCACCCCGCAGCAAATCGCCGGCCCGCTCGTTCAGCAGATCGGCCGCCTCGATGCCCGCAATCCAGCGCACCGCGCCAAGCTCGAGAGCATCCGCGATAACGCATTTCAGATGTACCGCGAGACCGACAATCAGCGCCTGCAGACCGACAACGTTGGCCGCGTCGCCCCACAGCTCGGCCGCATCCAGGACTTCGCCCGCGCGCTCTACGACGCCGCCAACGCCCGCCTGCGTCTCGCGGGTGGCAGCTAGCGGCTTACGTCGTCAGCATCGCGAGACTGTGACTTCCGTTCCCGATGCGGCGCGGATCACTGGTTCGCGACCCACCACGTAGTGCCTGCCGAGTCGCGGAAGCCGCCGCGGAAGTCGTCGCCCTCATGCTTGCGTGTCGGCGCCTGCACCGATGTCGCTCCCGCGGCGAGGGCGCGCTCGTACACCTTCTGCGCGTCCTTCACGTAGACGTGAATGTGCGGCGCGGCGGCCTGCTCCGGCGTCTGCGCGCCGCCGATCATCACGACGCTGTCGTCGATGCGCACCTCGGCGTGCATCAACGCGCCGTCGGGCCGATCGAAGCGGCGCAGGAGCTTGCCGTCGAAGACCTTCTCCATGAAGGCGATGATGTCCGGCGCGTTGCTGGCGATGAGATACGGGCTGACCGATGGGTAGCCGTCGGGTTTCCATGAGCTCATGTCTGGAGACTACGCACGTCGAGGTCGCGGCGCACTACGACCTCAACCCTTTTTTCTGGGGTCAGGGGCCGCGCGGTTGTTAGATTGGCCGCACCCGCGTCATCGGAGGACCCCATGAGCGACAAGCGACCCGCAACCTCATGGCAGCTCGGCCGCGACGGCGCCGTCGTCTGCGTCATCGACGTTCAAGAGAAGCTCGCGCCCGTGATGGACGCCACGCGCTTTCCCAAGGCCGTCGCGAACGTTCAGCGTCTGCTGCGAGGGGCGGCGGCGCTCGAGGTGCCGGCCATCGTCACCGAGCAACATCCGAAGGGCTTGGGGCCGACCATCGGCGCGCTCACCGAGGACATCCGCCAGGCGCGGCTCGTCACCAAGACGGAGTTCGATGCCTCGCGCAACGCTGCGTTCAACGGCCTGCTCGAGACCTTGCACGCTAAAACGGTCATCCTCGCGGGCCTCGAAGCGCACATCTGCGTGCTGCAGACCGCCGTGGCGCTGCGCGAGCGCTTCAACGTCTGGGTCGCGGGCGACGCCATCTGCTCGCGCGCCCCGGAGAACATCGAGGCGGCACAGCGGATCATGAGCGAGGCCGGCGTCGTGGTCGCGCCGACCGAGTCGATCCTCTTTGGCATGCTCGAGCGGTCGGACCAGCCAGAGTTCAAGGCCGTCAGCGCGATCGTGCGCTAGGCGGCGGAAACGGCGGCACGTCGAACTTGGGGACGCTCGCACTCACCTCCGTCGGCAGCCGCGCCATGTTCCCCGTCTTGAGGAAGTCGTAGACGGCCTCCTTCGCCTCGGCGTTCTCGCGGAGCTGATAGAAGGGGCCGTCGTGCCCCGCCCGATGCACGCGAATCGCGTGGCCCTTGGGGAAGTACGGCAAGAGCTCGAGGGTGTTCTCGATGGGCGTCGAGGTGTCCCAGTCACCGTGCACGAAGACCACGGGGATTTGGCTGACCCGCGGCTTGCGGAAGTCATCACCCATGTCCGGGGTCGGCCAGTCGTCAGCGGACGCGAAGTTCGCTTCGAAGTTCCAGGTGCCCAGGAAGTCGACCGCCGGGTCGGTGGCGAGGAGATGGCGGCGCTCCGCTGTGGCGGACAGGCTGCTGTCCACGAGCGGTCCGATGAGCGTGACCGGGCCGCCAGCACGGTCCTCGAGCGTCTGACGCGCCCATGGCTCGTAGTGGGCATGGTAGAGCGAGAGGATGTGAGCGGGCCACGCCGCTGCCTCCTGGGTGTGTGACACGAGGGCGAGCTGCAGATCCTCGGCGCCGAGCACGACGGTCCGGGCCCTGCCCTGCGCATCGCGAACGCTGACGCGGACGGGCTTCTTGGCGAGCCTCTGGCGCAGCTCACGCACCGCGGTCATCAATCCGCCCTTGGGCAGATACGGCGCGAGGCTCGGGTCGCGGTCAGCGTCGAAGGCGATGCGCTGCAGGGCCGCGAACACTTGCGACGGCATGTCGAAGCCGCCGTCGAGCGGCTCGACCGAGGAGATGACCGCACGGGCGACGATGTCGGGATAAAGGCGCATCACCGCGAGCGACCACTGCGAGCCGAAGCTGCCGCCGAACAGGCTGATCTTGTCGTAGCCGAGCGCGCGGCGCAGATCGTTCACGTCGGCGGCGAAGGCGTCGATGCCGTAGCCGGAGAGGTCCTTGCCCGCGTGCTCGCTGACCGCGCGTTTTGCCAAGGCGCGCATCGCGGCGGCGTCCGCTCGAACGGAGGCTGGCTCGTCGAGGGGCGTGGCATCGGCGTTCGATTGGAGCATCTCGCCCCGCTTCGTGTAGCCGCGCTGCTCGACGATGACGATGTCGGCGACGGCCCCAAAGTTGAGCCAGGCCTTGAGCCGCGATTGCTCGCCCGGCTCGGTGAAGGCGCCGAGCACGCTCAGGCCCGGGCCGCCGGGTAGCCAAAACACGGGTGGCGCCCCAGTGGGATGCGGCGCCTTGATCCGCGCAAAGCCCACACCGATGAGCCGGCTGTCCGGCTTGCCCCGGTTCTCGGGCACATAGAGCGTGCCGATCTCGTAAGCGACCGACGCGCCATCGGCCGTTTTCACCTGTCCGCTTTCGACGACAATGGCGCCAGCCTTCGGCGCGGCACCCTCTGCCGACGCCGCCGCGAGCAGCAGCACCACCACCAGCGCACCGCAAGCAACCTTCACGCGCGTCGCCGGCCCGCCCTCAGCCAGTGGAGTCGGACGGAAAGAGGTCTGGCAGGTCACGTCGGAGCTTGGCGGCGAGCTCGTGATCGGGGAAGCGGTCGATCGCTGCCGTCCAAATCGCCAAAGCCTCAACCTCTTCTCCTTTGTTCCAGTGAGCGCCGCCGAGATTGAACATCGCTAAGTCGTAGTCGGGATCCAGCGCGAGCGCCTTCCGAAAACAGCGCTCCGCCTCGGCCCAGTCTGCTTCGTCTTGCGCCCAGTGCCCCAGGCGATCCCATAGGAAGGCGGCTTCATCTTTGTCATCGATGTGCGCGATGTGCCGGTCGAGCTCGTCACGAAATTCCGCGTAGGTCCGGCCGACATCCTGTCCCTCCGCTCGCAGGTACAAGGTCGTGATCAGCAGCTCGCGGCGGCCGCTCGAGCACTCGGGGTGGGCGCCAACATAGCGGTGCCAGAAGCCGAGGGCCTGACGCGCATTCTCCGCCGTCGTTCGACCGAAGCTCGCCACCAGCCGTGCGAAAAACGGCCAGATCCATGGCTCGCGGTCAGCTTGGGCGAGGAGGCCGTTGATTTCGCGGAACGCCGCGCTCCCCTCTCCCATGTTCACGTTGGCCCTCCACCCCGCAACGCCAGTTGCCTTGCCTGGTGTAGGATCAGTGAAGACGGCTTGATCCAGATGCGCGAGGGCGTCCTTCCACTGGCCCTGGCGCACGTAGAATTGGGCCAAGGCATTGTGGGCTTCAGGAAGGTGCGGGTTGAGCCGCAAGGCTTCGCGATAGTGCGCGACTGCTCGCTTCTCATCTCCGAGCCGCTCGAAGCTCGTCCCGAGATTCTTATGACATTGGGCTGCCAAGTCTGGAGCAGCGGCCAATGAGGGATCGGCGAGAGCCGCCTCATAAGAGGTCTTGGCCTCCTCTTCTCGGTCGAGCGCCGAGAGAGCGTTGCCGATCGTGTAGTGCAGGCTGCCCGGCTGGTAGCGGCCACGACCGAGCTTCTCTGTGAAGTGCGCCACGGCATCTTCGATCCGGGCGGGCGACCGACTCGACCCTGCCATGCCCAGGTTGATCTCGGCCATGTAGGCGTGGCCCATGGCGTCGTTGCCCAGTACCGCCGCGAACCGCTCAAAGGCAGCACTGATCACCGCGTCGGCGTTCTGCTTGTAGAGATGCTCGAGGAGGCGGCTCGCCATGGCCGGATCGTCTGGAACATGGATCTCGGGGACACCGCGCCGAAGTAAACCGGCGACGTCACCAGGGGCCGCCTGCGTCTGCTCGATCCGACGATTGCGCGCCGCCAGCGCCGTGGATCGCGCCGATGCGGCTAGCCGCTTCAGCCGCGCGGCCGTCAGATCCTCGGTGAAGTTGACGGTGAGCGTTTGCTGGTGGGTCCAGTTCTTTCCTGCGTGCTCGTACTGGCGGAAAACGGCTTCAGCCAGGCGGATGCGCAGCGACGCAGTTGGGATGTGATAGGCCGCGTAGAAGCTATGCGGGTGCATCAGCAGGTAGTTCAGGTTCGAGCGAGGGACCTCGATGCTGAGAGAGCCATCCGCGTTGAGCGGACGCTCGGTCCCTTTGAGCTGCACATGGACCCTGACGTTGGTCGCCTTCTCCTCGGCGGCGACTTCGATCTCGTAGTCCGTCCCATAGTCCTTGCGGTCGGCGCGCTGGAGGATGAAACAGCCACTCGCTGTGAGGCATCCCTGGAAGGCCGTCTCCGCCTGCTCCTCCGTGACATGAGTGGCGTCACGCTTTGGCAGGTCGTCGAGGTGCTTCAGAGTGTCTGGCATCCGCGGCTTTCAATCCTACCACCACCGTGACGTGGTTGGGCTGGGTCGGATCATAGACGTCGAAATCCGCGACATAGGCCCTGTCCAAGTCGCTCTTCCATATGGACTGCCATTGCGTCAGCAGGGTTGCGGGTTGGTCGCCGACTGTCTCGAAGAGCGCGACGGGCTGCGCCGGAACATCGACGGCGCTTAGTCCCTTGGGCGGCGCTGTCCCAGCGGCCACGACGTATCCAATGGTCATCTCGTAGGGGTCGAGGAAATTTCCGGCATACGCGTGATAGATGCAGTGAAGCTTCGGATCGGTTCCCGCCGGAAGCATCGCCAAGATGTTGCTCTGCTGGAACTTCTCCCAAAGGCCGCCGACGGCCGCTGGATCATCATTCCGAACCTTGGCGGAGAGGCCGATGGCCCTGAACCCTTCGTGCATCCTGCGTTCCATGCTCAGCTCCTCGCAAAACAGCTCACATCTGTTAAACTACAACATCTTCTGTCGGAGTTTATAATGCGGCTGCCAGAGACTGTCGAGTGGGGGCTGCACGTGTGCCTCGCGCTCGCCATGCTCCCTCCCGGGGCACGGATCCCCGCGCGGCATTTGGCCGAGTATCACGGCTTGAAACCCGCCTACCTTGCCAAGACAGCGCACAAATTGGTGTCAGCCGGGATCATGACCTCGACCGAGGGACGCAATGGTGGTCTCTCGCTGGCGCGCTCCGCCGAGCAAATTACTCTGCTTCAAATCGTCGAGGCCTTGGATGGCGAGGCGAGATTTTTTCGCTGCACCGAGATACGGCAGCAGGGACCATGCGCGGCCGACAAGAAGAGCTATAGGTTTCCGTGCGCCATCGCCCACGTAATGCACAAGGCAGACGCGGCATGGCGCGGCGTCCTGATCGAAACGACACTCGCCGATCTCAAAGCAACGGCTGACGCAAGACCAATCAAAGGCGTCAGAGAAGCGACCATCGCTTGGATCGAGCGAACTGGCGCGGTTCGCTAAAGAGGACAGCGCCCCTTTGCTAAAGCTATTCCCACTCGATGGTCGCCGGCGGCTTGCTGCTCACGTCGTACACAACGCGGTTGATGCCGCGCACTTCGTTGATGATGCGGCTCGACATCCGCGCCAGCACTTCGTAGGGCAGACGCGACCAGTCCGCCGTCATGCCGTCGGTCGAATCGACACAACGGATCGCGATCGTCTCGTCGTAGGTGCGGTCGTCGCCCATGACGCCGACCGAGCGTACGGGCAGCAGCACCGCGAAGGACTGCCAGACCTTGCGGTAGTAGTCGGCGGCGATGATCTCCTCTTCGACGATGGCGTCGGCTTGGCGGAGCACGTCGCAGCGCGGGCCGGTGACGTCGCCGATGATGCGGACCGCGAGCCCCGGACCCGGGAATGGCTGGCGGTAGCACAGGTGATCCAGGAGGCCGAGCTCGGCGCCCAGCAACCGCACCTCGTCCTTGAAGAGCTCGCGCAGCGGCTCGACGAGCTTCATCTTCATGCGCTCGGGAAGGCCGCCGACGTTGTGGTGCGACTTGATGACCGCGGATGGACCCTTGAAGGACACCGACTCGATGACGTCGGGATAGAGCGTGCCCTGCGCGAGGTAATCCGCGCCCTTGATGCTCTTTGCTTCTTCCTCGAAGACCTCGATGAACTTGGCGCCGATGATCTTGCGCTTCTTTTCGGGGTCCACCACGCCCGCTAAAGCGGTCATGAACTTCTCGCGCGCGTCGACCACCATCAGTGGCAGGTGCAGGGCGCGGCCGAAGATGTCCTTCACTTGCTCGACTTCACCGCGGCGGAGCAGACCGTTGTCCACGAAGATGCACTGCACCTGATCGCCGATGGCCTTGCCGAGGAGCGCGGCGACGACGGACGAGTCGACGCCACCCGAGAGAGCGCAGAGCACCTTGGCGTCCTTGGGAACGTCGGCGCGGATCTTCTGCACCTGGGACTCGAGGAACGAGCCCATGGTCCAGCTCGGCGTGAGGCCGCAGATGTCGAAGAGGAAGGCCTCGAGGATCTTGATGCCGCGCGGAGTGTGCGCGACCTCGGGGTGGAATTGCAGGCCGAAGATGGGCTTCGACTTGTGCGCCATGGCGGCGAACGGCGTGCTGTCGGTGCTGGCGATGGAGACGAAGTCCGGCGGCAGACCCTCGATGCGGTCGCCGTGGCTCATCCACACCTCGAAGGGCTCGTTGGTGTCGAAGGCGTGCAACAGCGTGTCCGCTTTGCCGGTCGTGGCGCGGGTGCGGGTGACGAGGGCGCGGCCGTACTCGCGGTGGTCGGAGGCGACGACCTTGCCGCCGAGCTCGTGGGTGAGGAGCTGTTGGCCGTAGCAGATGCCGAGGATGGGCACGTCGCGCTCGAGGATGGCGCGGTCGAGCTTGGGGGCGTTCTTGCCGTAGACCGACGACGGGCCGCCGCTCAGGATGATCGCCGAGGGCTGGAACTTGGCGACGTCCGCCGCCGACATCACGTGGGGGTGAATCTCACAGTAGACGCGCAGTTGGCGTACGCGGCGGGCGATGAGCTGGGTGTACTGCGAGCCGAAATCGAGGATGAGGACGCGCTGGTCGGCCATGGCCCCGCATTTCGCAGGAACGGCCCGAACTCGCAAGCGTTGAGCGCGGACGTCGCCTTCGTGGTACAGGAAACGGGCAAATGACTCGTTCTCGGCTGGGGCCCACCCTCCTCACTTTTGGCTTCGTCATTTCGTGCATGGCCTGCGCCAGCGGCGGCGGCAGCTCCCGCGCCAACATGAGCGGCGACGAGCTACGCGCCAAAGGCGATCTCAGCGGCGCTTACTCCGCGTACTACAAAGAGGCGCAGAAGAAGCCCGACAACGAGAAGGTCCACACCAGCTTGGGCGAGGTCGCCGTCGAGCTGAAGCGCTACGACGAGGCGGTGGTCGCGCTCGAGAAGGCGCGCAACTTGAACGGCGGCAAGCGCACCACCGTCGCGCTCGCCCAGGCAAAAGCCGGCCAAGGTCGCTACGACGAGGCGTCCGCGATGATGGACGAGGTCCTCCAGGACGACGACAGCGCCGACAACTACTACCGCGCCGGTCAGATCAAGCTCGCCGCCCGCAAGCCGCGTGACGCGCAGCCGCTCATCGAGCAGGCCCTGAAGAAGGACGGCAAGAAGCTCGAGTACCAGGGCGCCATGGGCCGGGTGCAGTCGCAGCTGGGGCAGCACGACGAGGCCATCAAGACGCTCGATGGCGTGCTCAAGGCCTATAAAAAACAAGGCGCGACCGCGGCCGAGATGGAGACCGCGCTCGGTAACTCGTTGGCCGCGACCGGCCGGCTCGAAGAGGCGTTCCAGAAGTACCGTCACGCGGCCGCCGTGGATCCGCGCAATGGTGAGGCGCAAGCGCGCTACGCGGGCATGCTCCGCGAGCGTGGTGACATCGAAGGCGCCATCACGGTGCTCAAGGCCGCCGAGCAGAAACAGCCGCGCTCGGGCATCGTCCAGTATCAGCTCGGCCTCGCCTACCGCGACTTCAAGCTGCGCGACCCAGCCATCACCGCCCTGCAGAAGGCCATTCAGTACGACGCGAACCTCGGCGAAGCCTACGCGCCGCTCCTCTCCATGATGGAGGAGGACAAGGTCTCGACCGACAAGCTCTACGGCACGCTCGAGGCCGCCGCGAACGGCGCGCCCGACGACTTCGACCTGCAGATGCGCTTCGCCAAGCTCGCCGAGGGCAAGAAGCAGTACGCTAAAGCGCTCGCGGCCTACGAGCGCGCGGTGCGGGCGACGCCGGGCAACGTCGATGCGAACTTCGGCCTCGGCACCATGCAGGTCGCGACCGGCAAGATCGAGGACGCCAAGGCTTCGTACGATGCGCTGCGCACCATCGACGAGGTGAAGGCCCTCGACTTGCTCGCCCTGATCGAGCGCGTCCCCCCTCCTCCGGTCGCCAAGCCCACTCCCGCCGATCAGCCCGCGAAGCCCGCCAAGGGCAAGGCCAAGCCGGCCAAGAAGGCCAAAGCCAAGAAGAAGGGGCGCTAGCGATGAGCGTCCTCACCGTCGACATCGGCGGCAGCCATCTGAAGTTCAAGACCGAGCGCCAGAAGAAGCACGTCTCGGTCGACTCGGGACCCAAATTCACGCCGGCCGAGATGGTGGCCGCGATAGCGGAGCACGCCGCCGGCTGGAGCTACGACCGCGTGACGCTCGGCTACCCTGGCCCCGTCGCCCAGGACCGTCCCCTGCTGGAGCCGCACAACCTCGGCCGCGGCTGGACCAAGTTCAATTACGCCAAGGCACTGAAGCGCCCGGTGCGCATGATCAACGATGCCGCCATGCAGGCGCTGGGAGCTTACCGCGGTGGGCGCATGCTCTTCCTGGGGCTCGGCACCGGCTTGGGCTCGGCGCTGGTCATCGACGGCATCGTGCAGCCCCTGGAGCTCGCGCATCTGCCGTGGCGCGGCGACAAGACCTACGAGGAACGGCTCGGTGAGCGCGCCCTCCTCCGCGAAGGCAAGAAGGACTGGCGCAAGACAGTGGCGCGGGCTCTGGATGATCTCTCGGCGGCGTTCTTGGTCGAGTACATCGTCGTGGGTGGGGGCAACGCGAAGCGCCTCAAGGACGTGCCCGAGAACGTGCACATCGGCAGCAACGAGGACGCGTTCATCGGCGGGTTCCGCATCTGGAGCGACGAGCAGGTGAAGGCCCGCCGAAGCATGCCACGCATGGCTGGCTAGCTCCGCCTTCTTTGCTGTTGCGAATCATTCTTAACAACATTTGGCCTGATCAGCCGATACAGTGCGACGTTACTTCCTGAACGAAATAGGGAATGTCCATGAGTATCGCCGCTCCCGGGTCGCGCCTCGCTGCGTCCATCGTCAATCGCATCGAGCCCTCCGCGGTCCCCGCCATGCTGCCGATCGTAAAGCCGGCGTCTCCTGCCGTGCTCCAGCTCCCGTCGGGCGCGCCGCCGGCGCAGCTTGCGCCCGCCATCGCCGGCTTTTCGAACAGCCCGCTGCGCGTGGGGGCCACCGCGGCGAATAGTCCCTCACCCGTCGTGACCGGCCGTGCAGCCAAGACCATCGAGCGCTCGGAGGTGCTCAAGGACATCCCGACGCCCACGCAGATCGTCGCGCACCTCGATCAATACGTTTGGGGACAGAGCGCCGCGAAGATCGTCATCGCGAACGGCGTCTACGAGCACCTGGCGCGTCTCGCCATCATCGAGCACTGCTACCGCACTAAGTCCGCTTTGCCGGACGACCTCGACGACAAGAACAACATCATGCTCGTCGGGCCCACCGGCGTGGGCAAGACGCTCATCGTCGCGACCCTGGCCAAGATGCTCGACGTGCCCTTCGCGCATATCGACGCGACCACGCTCACCGAGTCGGGTTACGTGGGCGAAGACATCGAGTCGATGCTCCACAAGCTCATCCAAGCGGCTGGCGGCAACACGCGCGTCGCCGAGCGCGGCATCCTCTTCATCGATGAGATCGACAAGAAGCGAAAGCCGGAGGGCGAGAACATGTCGATCACCCGCGATGTCTCGGGCCTCGGCGTGCAGCAAGCGATGCTGCGCATGGCCGAAGGCGGCATCGTGCGCGTGCCCAAGGAAGGCGGCCGTCACAACCCGTCGATGCAGATGCTCGAGATCGACACGACGAACATCTTGTTCATCACCGGCGGCGCGTTCACTGGGATCGACAAAGTGGTGTCGGGGGGCGGCGGTGTCGCGCCGGATGCGCCCTATCAAACGAGCAACATGGGTTTTCGTGGGCGTGTCGCCGGCGATGCTCCGGCCGCGCAGACCGGCAGCGTCTACGAGCGTGTCGACGCCGAGGATCTCGTCAAGTTCGGCATGCTCTCCGAGTTCATGGGTCGCTTCCCGGTCATCGCCGGTCTGGCGCCACTCTCGGTCGACGATCTGCGCCGCATCATCACCGAGCCGAAGAACGCCATCGGCAAGCAGTACGCGCAGAAGTTCGCGCGCGAAGGCGTGGCGCTCGAGATCACCGACGCGGGTCTCACGGCGCTCGCGCAGCGCGGCTTCGACAAAGGCATCGGCGGCCGCGGCCTGAAGACCATCTTCGCCAACGTCTTCGGCAAGACGTTGTTCGAGCTGCCCGGGCGGACGGACGTCGCGGCCTGCAAGCTCGACGGCGACCTGGTGCCGCAGCTGCTGACGACGCGCTAGGCACATTTTCTCCCATTTTGGGAGCAATGGCTTGACTCCCAAAACGGGAGGCGTCATGGTGCGGCAATGCGTTTCTTGAAACGCAGCAAAATCATCGAAGCGTACACGAAGCACGCCGATGCCAAAGTCGCGCTTCGTTATTGGTTCGTGGAAGCGCGACGAGCGAGCTGGGACAGCCTTGCTGATGTACGCCGCAAGTTCCCATCCGCGGATCTCGTTGGGGACCGTCTCGTATTCAACATCCGTGGCAATAACTATCGGCTGATCGTACGCGTCCGGTTCGACATCAAACGTCTCTACTTCCGGTTCTTCGGGACGCATGCCGAGTACAGCAAGATCAAAGACGTGAGCAAAGTCTAAGGAGCTACAGATGAAGTTCAAACCGATCCGCACCGAGCAGGATCACGAGGCGGCGCTCGAGATCATCGACAAGCTCTTCGATAAGACTGACGCGCAATCCACCAATGACCTCGAGGTTTGGGCGACGCTCGTCGAGGCCTACGAAGAAGATAAGTTTCCCATTGAGCCACCCGACCCTATCGAGGCTCTCGAGGCGGCGTTCGAACAGCAAGAGACGCCGACCAAAGTCCGCGAAAGCATCTTCGGCGGCAGTGGCCACATGTCCGAAGTCATGAATCGTCGACGGCGGCTCAGCCTGGGAATGATCCGGCGAGCTCACGAAGCTCTTGGCCTCGACTACGACTTGCTCGTTCGCGAGTATCCACTCGTCGAAGAGAAGCGGCGGCCGACGAAGGCGATTGCCGTCAAAGCGGTGCGCGTCGTTCCGAAGCGCGCCGTCATGCGCTATGCGATGACGAAGGCGCGTCCCAAACGGGAAAAGGTCTCGAAGCCACGCGCCAAGCGCTAGCTCCGGTAATTCGGCGCTTCCTTGGTGACGGTGACGTCGTGGACGTGGGATTCGCGCATGCCTGCCGCGGTGATCTGCACGAACTTGGCGTTCTTTTGCAGGGTCGCGAGATCGGGGGCGCCGAGGTAGCCCATGCCGGAGCGGAGGCCGCCGACGAGCTGGTAGACGCTCTGCGAAAGCGGACCCTTGTAGGCGACCATGCCTTCGACGCCCTCGGGGACGAGCTTCATGGCCTCCTTGATCTCGCTCTGGAAGTAGCGGTCGGCGCTGCCCTCTTGCATGGCGCCGAGCGAGCCCATGCCGCGGTACGATTTGTACGAGCGGCCTTGGTAGAGGACGATGTCGCCGGGGGACTCGTCCGTTCCAGCGAACATCGAGCCGATCATGACGCACGAGGCGCCGGCCGCGAGCGCCTTCACGACGTCGCCCGAGCTGCGGATGCCGCCGTCGGCGATGATGTGCTTGCCCTTCGACTTGGCGGCCGCGGCGCACTCCATGACCGCGGTGAGCTGCGGGACGCCGACGCCGGCGACGACGCGCGTGGTGCAGATGCTGCCGGGGCCGATGCCGATCTTCACGGCGTCCGCTCCAGCGGCAATCAAAGCCAAGGTCGCCTCGGGGGAGGCGACGTTGCCGGCGATGACCACGAGGTCCGGGTGCTCTTGCTTGGTCGCCTTCACGGCCTCGATGACGCCGCGGGAGTGGCCGTGGGCGGTGTCGATGACGATGACGTCGACGCCGGCGTCACGGAGGGCGGCGACGCGCTTGGCGCGGTCATCGCCGACGCCGACCGCCGCGCCGACGCGGAGGCGGCCGAGCTTGTCCTTGCTGGCGGTCGGGTGGCGGGCGGCCTTCTCGATGTCGGCGATGGTGATGAGGCCGCGCAGCGCGCCGCGGTCGTCGACGACGGGGAGCTTCTCGATGCGGTGCTTTTGGAGCAGCGCCTTCGAGTCGTCGCTCGAGATGCCTTCACGCGCGGTCACGACCTCCTTGGTCATGACGTTGCGGACCTTCTCGGTAGCGCGGCTCTCGAAGCGCAGGTCGCGGTTGGTGATGATGCCGACCAGATGTCCGTTTTCGACGACGGGAATGCCGCTGATGTCGTGGCGCTTCATCAGCTCGCGGGTCTCGCCGAGCGTCGCGTCCGGGCCGATGGTGACCGGGTCGACGATCATCCCCGACTCGCTCTTCTTCACCTTCAAGACCTCGCGGGCTTGCAGCTCGATCGACAGGTTCTTGTGGATGAAGCCCAGTCCGCCTTCGCGGGCCATGGCGATGGCGGTCGAAGCCTCGGTGACGGTGTCCATCGCCGCGGACACGAGCGGGATGTTCAGGGTGATGTCACCAGCGAGCGTGGTCGCGACCTTGGCGTCTTTCGGCAGCACCTCGGAGTACTGCGGGACCAGGAGGACGTCGTCGAAGGTCAGCGCTAGCGGGAGGGGGTTGTTAGCCATGGCAGCGCATAGCCTTGCGATGGCGCTTCGTCAACGGAGCGGCCCTGCCCTGCCCGGTTTTCGCGCGTCTTTTGTGCTACTCATGAGAGATGGAGCCGCTCACTCGAGAACAGTTCATCGACCGTTTCGTCGATGCTCGGCTCAACGACTTCGAGATCGATCAGTCGGATTTTTTTCCCGGCAACCCGCAGCGCGACGTCGAGCTCCGCAAGGCGCTCCACACGTTGGCTGGCGACGGGCGACGCAGCCGCGAGGCGGTCGGCCGTGTCTTCGACCAGTTCCTGGCCGACGCCTACGCGCCGCGCAGCGGGACTCCCGGCGTTGCTCACCTGCCACCCGCGGTGATGACCACGCTCGACGCGCTCACCAATCCGCAGGTCTTGAGCTTGCGCGGCGGCCCGCCGCTCCGCGCCAACGTCAACGTTCACAACAGCCTTCATCGCGCGCCCGAGGCGGCGCAGCGCTGGGCCGCCGAGCAGTTCCCCGAGCATTTGCGGCGCGCCGTGGCGTTGATGGACACGCTCGTCCCACCTTCGAGCGCGGCTCCCTTGCGCCTCGACATTTTGCAGGATCTCGGCGCCGCGGTGCCGTTCGGCCCTGGTTACGGCAACACCGAGCGCCACGATGCGCCCGGGGAGTTCACCGTCCGCAGCGCCACCAGCGCCGCCCGCTTCGATCCCGACACGGCGCGCCGCATCGTCGGGCACGAGCTCGGGCACGTCGCCGCCTTCCGCTACCTCGAGGCCAACTCGACGCACTTCCCCCGCGTGCTCGAGCTACGCCGGCAAGTGCTCGACATCACCGGCGGCCGGCGCTCGCCCCAGCTCTCGCCGGAGCAGAGCCAGCGCGTCGCCGAGCTCGACGGCGAGATGCAACGCCTCTCGCGGGCCGCGGCGCCCTACCACGAGCTGCTCGCCGACGTGTTCGCGCTCTCCGATTCCGGCGACCCGACCGCCTCGGACACGCGCAGCTTCGCCCGCGGCATGGGGAGACGCTACCGCAACGATGCCCCCCACAAGGTGCTCGACGAGACGCGGCGCTTCTTGTGGGCCAACGCTTACAGCACGCTCCCCGACGACCCTGCCGCGCGCGCCGAGGTGACGCGCAGAGTCTTCGCGACCGTCACGCGCTTCATGGATGCGCGTGTTCCGGAAGACTGGTCGCGCAACTGGGACAACCAGGCCATCGCCACCACGCTCAACCAGCTCCTCATCGCCGAGCTGGGCGCCGAGCTCGCCCGCTAGCTCTCGAGCATGTGCAGCGCCGTGTCGGCTTCCTTCACCAGCATCTCGAGCTCGTGCAGGTCGTCGTAGGTGTCGTCGAGGTCGGCGTTGTCGCCGTACGCCACCAGGGCGTGGCCATGCTCGGGGGCGATGGGCGCGAGCAAGAACGTCGCCGCCGAGCCCAGTCCGAAATAGCGGGCAAGCTCGCCGGCGCGCGGATCGTTGGTGGTGAGGCCGTGGGCAAGTCCCTTGGTCTGCGAGCTCAGCGACGGCAGGTCCTCGAGGTCACCGTCGGTGCGCGTCGGCGACACGCCGCCGTAGGCGACGACCTTGAAGGCGGTGTCACGGCGCTCGAAGACCACCACGCGCGAGAAGTAATTGAGCAAGGCTTGCGCCACGGCGCGGCCGACGCTGCGCACGGTCTCGGCCTCGTAGATCTTCTCGACCGCGTCGTAGAGCGTGACCTTCTCGACGGCGGGGAAGCTCGGCGGCGAGGCGATCGTTGCCCGCCTTTGCGGACCGGCCGCGGGAGCCGCGGTGGCGACGCTCAAGGTCGGCGGCCGCTCGCGCCCTTTCAGCGCCGGCAGCGGCGGCGGCGTTTGCCCCTTCAGCGACGGATAGAGCTTGCCCAGCGTCTCTTCGATCTCGGTCTCCAAGGCGACGTACGCGCCGATGGCGGCCTTCGCGTGGAGCGCGACCTCGTGGAGATGATTCAAGACGCGGCCATCGGCGACGGCCACGCCGAGCATCTCGCCGTCCCAGGAGTACGGAACGATGCGCAGGCGGTGCGCGACATCGGCGGGCACCCGGCGCACGGCCTCCTGCGAGGCGCGGATGAGCATGCCGCGCGGCAACGCCGGGACCGCGAGCTGCTTCGCCAGAATCGACAGGAGACGATCGGGGTCCACGTAGCCCAGGTTCAGCAGACAGGTGCCCAGGAGGCGGTTGTTCTGCCGCTGCAGGCGCAAGGCGTCGTAGAGCTGCGGCCGGGTGATGAGGCCTTCGCGGACGAGGATCAAACCCAGGGTTTCATGGGAAGACACGAGGGGTATTGTGCGACGTCTTACGATCCCAGGCAAACGTTGACGATCCGGACCCTTTGGGATAGTCCCGCGCCCATTGAAATGGGCTCGTGCGCTACGGCGTCGAATAGGAGCCCTACCGGAGAACCCACGCTATGAAGCGTTTCAAAGTGCCCTTCCTCGCCTTGGTCGCCTCGTCCCTGCTCGCCGCGACCGCGAACGCCGCCGAAGACAAGGTCGGCTACGTCGACATGGCCCGCGCCTTCAACGAGCTCGAAGACAGCAAGCAGGCCAAGGAGCAGCTGAAGAAGGACTTCGACCTCAAGCAGAAGCAGCTCGACGAAGCCCAGAACAAGCTGAAGGCCAAGAAGGACGAGTTCGACGCCAAGTCGGCGATGATGAAGCCCGAAGTGAAGCAGCAGAAGCAGGACGAGCTGCAGAAGGACTTCGCCCAGCTCCAGCAGACCTACATGGGCCTGCAGCAGGACCTCTCGAAGCGCGAAGGCGCGCTGGTCCAGGACATCACCCGTAAGCTGCGCAAGGTGGTCGAGAAGCTCGGCGACCGCGAGTCCTACGCGATGATCCTCGATATCGGTGACGGCGTGCTCTACTACAAGCGGCACCAGGACATCACCGACCAGGTGATCCGCGAGTACAACAAAGAGTACGGCACCAGCACCGCCAAAGAAGCCGCGGCTCAGAACAAGAAGTAGCTCTCATGATGACGGTCGGAACGTTGGCCGGGTTGGTCGACGGTGCCGTAATCGGGGACGCATCACGTGAGATCCGCGGCGTCGCGGATCTCACGAGCGCAGGCCCGAGCGACATCACCTTCCTCGCCAACGCGAAATACGCGAGCAAGGTGGCGACGACGCGCGCTGGCGCGGTGATCGTCATGAAGGCGCTCGAACAAGCGCCCTGCGCGCAGGTCGTGTGCGCCAATCCCTACCTCGCGATGCAGACGATCGCGCAGCGGCTCCATCCGACCGTGAAGCACCCCGCGGGCGCGGAACCCGGCAGCTTCGTGCATCGTGAAGCTCAGGTGCACCCTACCGCGGTCATTCGCGTCGGCGCGGTCGTCGACGCCGGCGCCGTCATCGGCGAGCGCACCGTCGTCGAGCCGCTCGTGCTCGTGGGCCGCGACGCCAAGGTCGGCGCCGATTGTTTGCTGCACCCGGGCGCCAAGGTCATGAACCGCTGCGAGCTCGGCGACCGCGTCATCCTGCAGCCCAATGCCGTCATCGGCTCGGATGGCTTCGGTTACGCTCCGGACGCCTCTGGCAAGCGCCACAAGATCCCGCAAGTCGGCATCGTGGTGCTCGAGGACGACGTCGAGGTCGGCGCCAACACGACCATCGACCGCGCGACTTTTGGCGTCACCCGCATTGGCAAGGGCACGAAGATCGACAACCTGGTGCAGGTGGCGCACAACGTCGTCACCGGCAGTGACTGCGTCATCGTCAGCCAGTCTGGCGTCGCGGGCAGCAGCGTCCTGGGCGACCGGGTCATCATGGGCGCGCAGACCGGCATCGCCGGCCACGTGAGCATCGCCTCCGACGTGACGCTCGCGGCGCGCGCCGCGTCAGCAAGCCGGATCGCGGCCGCTGGTATTTATGGTGGCGCTCCGGCTATGCCGCACGCCAAGTGGGCCAAGAGCACGGCCGTGGTGGCCATGCTCCCCGAGCTTCGCAAGAGAGTTCGCGAGCTCGAGCGTAAGGTGTTTGGAAAGTTTGCGAGCGCAGAGGGTGTCGATGGCGATTCATCCGACAGCAGTCGTTCATAAGGGCGCCGAGATCGATCCGTCCGCGGAGATCGGCCCTTATTGCGTCATCGGTCCGCGCGTGAAGATTGGTCGTGAGACCAAGCTGCTCTCGCATGTCGTGGTCGACAACGACACCACCATCGGCGCGCGCAACGTGCTGCACCCCTTCGCCTCGATTGGCGGCCCGCCGCAGGACTTGAAGTTCAAGGGCGAGCCGGCGCGCGTCATCATCGGCGACGAGAACGTCATCCGCGAAGGCGTCACCATCAACATGGGGACCGCCGGCGGGCACATGGAGACGCGTGTCGGTAGCCGCTGTCTGCTGATGGCGTACTCTCACATCGCGCACGATTGCATCGTCGGCGACGGCGTCATCATGGCGAACACCGCGACCCTCGCGGGCCACGTGACGCTCGAGAACGATGTCCGCATCAGCGGAATCGCCGCCATCCATCAGTTCGTGCGCATCGGCCGCGCCGCCTTCCTCGCTGGTGGCGCCATGGTCGCGCAGGACATCCCGCCGTGGTGCATCGCCCAGGGCGACCGCGCCGAGCTCGCTGGCTTGAACGTCGTGGGCTTGAAGCGCAGCGGCTGGAGCCGTGAGCGTCTCGGAGCGCTGCGCGAGTGCTTCAAGACCATCTTCTACCCCGAGGGCACGCGCGCCCAGGGCGTCGATCGCGCCGAGGCGGAGCTCGCGCCGAAGAGCGCCGACGTCGCCGAGTTCGTGGCGTTCATCCGCGCGAGCAAGCGTGGTGTCGCCTCCGCCCGTCCGGTGGGCGCGGGCGACTCGGACGAAGCGTGAGCGAGCGGCCCGGCAATCGCATCGGCCTGATTGCCGGGAACGGTTCCTTCCCAATCTTCTTCGCCCGCGCCGCCAAGAAGCGCGGCCTGACCGTCATCGCGGTCGGCATGAAGGGCGAGACCAAGCCCGAGGTCGAGCGCGAAGTCGACCAGATGACCTGGGTGAAGGTCGGCCAGCTCAAGAAGATGATCGACGCCTTCGTGGCCGGTGGCTGCGACAAGGCCGCGATGGCCGGTGGCGTGCGCAAGACGCGCTTGTTCGAGCGCGCCCGCCCAGATCTCCTCGCCGTGAAGCTCCTGGCGCGCGCCGCGGTCCGCCGCGATGACGGAATGCTGCGCGCCGTGGCCAGCGAGTTCGAGAAGGCCGGCGTCACCATCATCGACTCCACCGTCTTCATGCCCGAGGCGCTGGCGCCCGAAGGCGTGCTCACCAAGGCCAAGCCCGAGCCGCGCGAGTGGCACGACCTGCGCTACGGCCTCGTCATCGCCCGCGAGATCGGCAAGCTCGACATCGGTCAGACCGTCGTCGTCAAGGACGGCGCCGTGGTCGCGCTCGAGGCCATCGAGGGCACCGACGCGTGCATCGCCCGCGCCGGCGAGCTCACTCACAAGAAGGGCTGCGTCATCGTCAAGGTGGCCAAGCCCAAGCAGGACATGCGTTTCGACGTGCCCGCCATCGGCCCCAAGACGTTGGTGTCGATGCGTGAGGCTGGGGTGCGGGTCTTGGGCATCGAAGCCGGCCGCACGCTGATTCTCGATCCAGAGCAATTCGTGAGCGAAGCGGACGCGGCGGGTCTCGTCGTCGTCGGCCTCACCGCGAACGAGACTCTCAGTATGACGGCGGCGGCATCATGAGCAGCAAAGTTCGCGTCGCGGTAGTTGGCGGCGGTCATCTCGGTACCTATCACTGTCAGAAGATCGCGGCGGACGAGCGCGCCACCTTGGTGGCCGTCGTCGACCCCGTCGCCGAGAAGCGCGAGAAGCTCGCCGGTGCCCACGGCGTCGCGGCTTTCGGTGCGCTCGGCGAGCTGCGTGAGCCTGTCGACGCGGTCATCATCGCCGCGCCCACCAAGCTCCACTCCGCGATTGCGCACGAAGCGATCGAGCGCAACTGTCACGTGCTCGTCGAGAAGCCGATCACCGCGACGATGAGCGAGGCGGCCGCGCTGGTCGCCGCCGCCCAGAAGCGTGGCCGCGTCTTGCAAGTTGGCCACACCGAGCGCTGGAACCCCGCCATCACCGCGGCGCTCGCCATGGTCGACAAGCCCGGCTACATCGTCGCCGAGCGCCTGGCGCCCTTCTCCGGCCGCAGCACCGACGTCGACGTCATCCTCGACCTGATGATCCACGACCTCGACATCGTCGGCGCCCTGGTCGCGAGCAAGCTCGTCGAGGCCCGCAGCGTCGGCGTGCCCATCATCACCACCGAGATCGACATGGCCGCGGCGCGCCTGCAGTTCGAGGACGGCACCGTCGCGCAGATCTCGGCGGGCCGCGCCTCGCTCGAGCCGGTCCGCAAGATCCGCCTGTTCACCAGGGAGCGCTACGTGTCGATCGACTGCGCGGCGCGCGAGGTGAAGTCGGTGCGCCGCTTGCCGCCGGAGCCTGGCAGCACCTGGCCGCAGATCTCGGGCGAGCCCGTCGACGTGCCGCCCGGAGACGCGCTGCAGCTCCAAGACCGCGACTTCGTGCGCTGCATCCTCGAGAACGCGAGGCCCCGCGTCGACGGCGCGGCGGGCATGCGCGCGCTCGAGCTCGCCGAGGCGGTCAAGCAAACGCTTACTGCGCCGTTGACCTAACGTAGGCATCGCGCAGTAGCTGCCGAAACGCGAGCCGTGGCCGCTCAAGCGGACTGCGCGTCAGCGTTTCGGGATCGCTGGGCAAGCCAACCGCGCGCATGGCGCCTTGATAGCCCGCGCGGATCTGCTGCACGCTCCGTTCGTGCATGCCGAACCCATTCGCGACGCCGTGCTGCACGAAGTCGATGCGCGCAACGATGCCTCCTCCTTGCGAAGCGACGTGCTGGTTCAGCTCGTACTCCGCGTTGAAGATGGTGGCCGTCGCGGCTGCGAGCTCCGGGTGCACGCCCGCGTCACGCATGCGGCGCGCGAGATGCGCTGGCACATAGTAGTGATAGAACGCCTGGTCACGACACATGACGCCAGGCGGATAGGGGTCGACGTTCGCGATGACGGACGGCCGCTGAAACAAGGCCATCAGGCGCCGAAAGCTCGGGGTGAGCGTCTCGGGCACCTCGCCTTCGTAGTAGTCGTCGGTGGCGGTGCGTAAGCGGACGTCCTGCAGCAACACCGCGATCCAGCGCATGGCTTCGTCGGCCGATCCGGCATGGTGCTCGGTGAGCGCGAAGAGCGAGAACGGTTGGCCCTCGCCGGCGTCGATGAGGTGCGCTTCGAGATCCGCGAGATATCGCTCGACGCCGGGTGTCCGCGACAGCTCACGCAGCTCGTCCCGGAACGTCACGCCGTTGCTGTGGAAGTCGAGCTGCCGCGCGAACTGCTCGAGAGCGTGAGCGCGCGCGGCGTCGGACCAGCCCGAGTCCGCGCCGTACGTCGTCATCAGGCGGCGGTGCATGAGGTGGCGAAGGGTCGCGTACTGCAGGTCGATCGAGCCGCGCCGCAAGCTACGGCCGACACGGGCGTACCACGCGTCACTCGGCGGCTCCGCGGCGGGTGGCAGCAAACGCACGGCGCGCGGCAGACGGTCCTCTATTGCGTCCGTATCGTGGGCGCGAGGTGCGTCTTGCCGCGTGGGCAGCGCGACGGGCGCGAAGGTTCGCACCCGCGGAGTCGTTGCCGCGACCGAGCTGGTCACGGCGTGCGAGGCAAGGGATTGAAGCCAAGGATGATCGTCCCCTCGCTCGCGCCGTGTGTCCTCTGAAACATGCCGGGCGGCAAGGCACCGAACAATCGGTCGAGCGCCGCTTGTCCCGCCGGTGATGCGGCGCTGCGCGGAATGTTCACTGACCAGCCGTCCGTGATGTTGGCCGTCTCCTGCGTTGGCCACAGCACCCAGGTGCCGTCCCCTCGCATCCCGACGATGGCATCGACGACGGCGCGAACGGTGCCGGGCTCGAGCTGGCGGAGCTGCTCCGGCGTGAGGCGCCCCACGAGGTCGATCGCGTAGGCCTGCTTGTCTCGCTGTTCCGCGTAGCCGCCTAACTCTTCCACCTTCTCGCGCGACCAGAGGCATCTGCTCTGACGCGAGCTCTGATGCCAGACGAGCGACTCCAGCAGGCTATTCCATCCGCTCCAGGGATCGTCGACCACGCACGTTCTGTAGTGGTGGTTGGGCTCCACCATGCTCTGCACGAGCTGGTTACCACGCGCGCGTTGTGTGTCGTCACTGCTGGTGAGGAGCGGGACAATCTGAGCGTTGACCCGGCCATACGCTTCGCTCCCACGCTGCGCCGCTGTGAGGGCGCGTGCTGCATCGGTACGCGCGCGATAGATATCATTGATGTCCTGGCCGCCGCGCGCTTGGATGCCGAAGGCCGTCCGTGCTCGCATGGCACGGTTGCGAAAGTTGGTGTCCGTCGATTCGCGCGCCTGCGTGATGGCGGCCGCAATGGTGGGCTGCTTGAGCAGACGATCCTCTTCAGTGGGTGTCGAGCTCGGGCGGTACCTCGAGTAGCCATCATCCGGATCTGGCCTGCGAGCCATTTCCATGGCGACACGCCACACGGTGTAGCGATCCGTACTGGACAACCCACGTTGCGCTAGCGCGACGTGGATACGCTCTTCGAAAGTTAGACGCTGGCCTTCGGCGGTCGCACCCGCGGCCATGCTATCGGCGATGACTTCACGCGCTACGCTCACCAAGCGCTGCTGGACCTCGACCGGCTGATTGGCGGGCTCGAACTGTACTTTGCGTAGAGTTTCCAGCGCTTCGCGTGCACGTGCGGCACGCGCCAAGAGCTCCTCACGGATGCTGCCTGTCGTTACGGCGGCGTTGGCATCGAGCTCACGCACGTAGGCTTCGACTTCGGGGACGCTCGTCATGCCGTCTTTGTTGGCCGCGCCATCTGCTTCTGTCGCGGCTGTCTTGACGTTCGTCGCGATGAAGGAGGCGATGTTCTCGATGGAAAAGTCGTGGCCACCGGCGCCAGTGCGTAAAATGGTCTCCGCCATATTTTCCTCATCGGATTTGCGTTAGCCCGAGTATCGGTAGCGCGACGGCAATCATTGCGCGGAACGGCCCTCGAGCATCGCTGCTCGAATTCACGCATGGCGAGTCGGTGATGCTGCTACCGGGAAGTGACGCAGCGCAGGTCGCCACGAACCTCGCGGCAGCCATGGCGCGAGCGGGCGCAACGCCATCCGTCCGCTCTTCGACTACTTGACTTCGGAGCTGCCGCTCTCGCTGCGGCTGTCGACGGGCTCGGCTTGGACGCCGTTGCGGTCGAGGTCGGCCAAGCGGCGGCTCATTCGGTCGTTGTCGACGCGCAGGAAGCGCTGCTCTTCGCGGAGGGCCATGAGCTGGCTCTCGAGATCCGAGGCTTTGGTCTCGGCGGAGCTGTTGCCTTCGCGGGCCAAGCGCAGCTCGGCTTCCGAGGCGTCGAGCTGACGCTGCAGCGTCGCCACGTCGGTCTTGAGGCCCTCGATCTCGCGCTTTTGATCGTCGATCGACTTCTGCCGGTCGGCGATCTCGAGCTTCAGACCCTCTTGGGCGCGGTTCGCGTCTTCGACGGCGAGCTCACGCTCACGGATGGTGCCTTGCAGCTCGGCGTCGCGGGTCTCACGCTCGCTGCGCGCGGTGGCGGCTTCGTCACCGAGCTCTTGCAAGCGCTTGTCACGCTCGCTCACGGTCGCGCGGAGCTCCTCGATGCCGCGGTTGGCGTCGGCGAGCTGGGACTCGAGGGTGCTCACCGCGCTCTCGAGCTCGCTCTTGACGCGCGCGAGCTCCGCTTCGAGCTCGTTGCGTACGCGGGCCAGCTCGTCGTTCGCGTTGGTGAGCTGTGTCTCACGCTCGGCGAGCGCGGCACGGGTGCTCTCGAGGTCGCGCGTGGCGA
>JBDHVB010000065.1:0-24475 GCA_039809465.1 Myxococcota bacterium | reverse complement strand
GATTGGTGATACTGGTCGAGTTGCGCCTATTGGATGGCGCTGGAAGCCCTTGTAAAGTCGAGCAAATTAGTGAAATACGGTGTCATCATGATGGAGTTTCGGATGCTACCTCGCGTGATGTGGGCTTTGACGTTCAGCGTTGCTCTCGGCGGTTTGATCAGCGCTTGCGGCGGCAGCAACAAGGTCGCTCAGTGCAACGCCACGAGCGAGTGCCCGTCCGGTGAGGTCTGCCAGAACAAGATCTGCGCAAAGACCTGCGACAGCACGACGATCTGCCCCGGTGGATACAGCTGCCAGAACGGCCTTTGCGTAACGGGGGCGACTGGCGCTCCCCAGATCGCTTCGGTGTCCGGCATGAGCACCGAGACCTGCGAAGGCGGCTCACCGTGCATCGGCGCCGGCTTCGTGGTTGCGGGTGCGCACCTCGCGAACACGACCTTCACGATCAGCGGGCCCGACGGCGATGCGACGTCGTACGAGATGAAGCGCGTCAACAGCGCTGGCGACGACAACAGCGCCGAGCTCACGCCGGTCTTCCCGCGTCGCAAAGTCGACTTCACCGAAGGACGCTATATCCTGACCGCGGTCAATCAAGCAGGCAGCGGCACGAGCAATGTGCAACTGCTTCGTGGTGAAGCTGGCCCCGCGCTGACTGCCGACCAGATCATCGATAAGATCAACACCGGCACGGACGGCAAGAAGATCCAGGCGCGCTTCCTCGACGTCGTTGGCGGAGGCGGCTCAGGCGCGACCGGCACGCTCACCAGCTACACCAATGGCGGCGCGGGCCAAGACACGCAGCTGCAGCTGCGCGAGATGCGCGTGATCGTCAACGGTCTCGCTGACAATGCGACGTCCCAACCCGTCAACAATGCCAAGCTCGAAGAGCTCTGCGCTGATGCCAACGGCTGTTCGATCACGCTTGGCGCCACACGGTTCCGCGACAACAGACAGCCGGACTATGTCATTGACGCACCGATCAATGGTGGCGAATGCCGCTTCTATCTCAACACAGCGCGCCACAGCTGGACGGTCTCGCAGGACTGCGTTGCCATGTACGGTCTCTATAGGGCCAATGAGGCGACCAACGTCTACGATGTGTTCGATCGAGCCTATCAGCGGTATGAGTACTCGAACGTGTACGGTATCGACGGCAGCGGCGCCGGTGGCAACTACGACGAGTGCCTTGAATACGAAGGCGACGACCCAAAACAGCAACCAGGCGACGCCGATGGTTTCCCGCTCATCGTCATGGGGTTCAAAGGTGCCTGCTATCTCGCGGAGTCGGAGCCCGATCTGGCCAAGAACAATGGGTGCCTCCAGACCGACTCGGGCGCTGGGCTATTCCTCATCGCGTCCCATCCGACATGGGATTACGGTGGCGCGTATCCTAAAGCGGACAACGACCACAACGGTGACGGCGTAATCGACGCTGGCTTCCCGAACGCGGGCCAAGCAGCCCCCCGCCCCTGGCCAACCGCCGACACCAACCGTCAGTGCATCCTCACCATCAAGGACTGATGCCTAGTGCGTAGTCCAGCACTAGCCTTTGCTCTCTTGACCGTTTGTCTCGCCGCCGCCACGTCATGCGGCGGGACCGACGCGACCTCGAAGACCTGCTCCGCTACAGCGGAGTGTGGTGATGGGTTCGTGTGCGCGGCTGGGTATTGCATTCTCGCCAATCGAGCATGCAGCGCGACTTCGCCCTGCCCCGGGGACCTCAACTGCTGTGGAGGGACCTGCAAGGAGGGGGGCTGCTGTCTCGCGGACTTGGATTGCGGGGGTGGTGGTTACTGCGTCAATGGTGGCTGCGTTCCTGGGAGTCGTGGGGCTTGCGATAGCGATCGGGATTGTGAAGGCGACGCGCAGTGTCTCGTCAATGTGCGGCAGTGCGTCGAGTGCGTGGGGTCGGCGGATTGTGCGCCTGGGTATTCGTGCGACCCCTCGAATTCCTGCACGACGCAGACCGGCTGCTCGGCGGGGATGTGCCTGCAACAAGGGAAAGTCTGCGCCCCCGAGCAAGGCGCTTGCCGTAACTGCGTCTCCGACAACGAGTGCGGCGGCAAGATCTGCGACGCGACCGGCACCTGCGTCGACTGCGTCGCGAGCAATCAGTGCACCGATGGCCGCACTTGCAGCAACGGCACTTGCTCGCGCGGCCAAGGCACGTCGTGCGTGAACAACGCTGACTGTGGTGGGCTCGTCTGCATCCAGCGCGGTGAAGGTAAAACTTGCGAGCCGTGCTTCCTCGACACCGAGTGCGGCGCGCCGGGTAGCTCGATCTGCACGGGCGGGCGTTGCTTTGCCACGGACGGCGAGTGCTTGAGCGACGCCGAGTGCGACTACCCGAGCGAGATCTGCAACTACGACACCTGCGAGCCGGGCTGCGCAACTACCGGTTGCTCGGAAGGCGACCTCTGCAATCCGAACACTGGCCGCTGCGTGCCCTTCAGCGACGGCAGCGAAGGCTTGGGCGAGCCCTGCACCGTGCACAGCGATTGCTTGACCAACGTCTGCTGGCCCATCGACCTCAACAGCACGACGGCGGTCACGCTCTGTGGCCAGTCATGCACCTCGACCGACGACTGCCCTGCCGGCTTCGTCTGCCATGAGCTGGGTGACGGCGGCACCTGCTTGAAGCCCGACTTCTACGCGGGCGGCGGAGCGCGTGACGTCCCGCCCGGCGGCACCTGCACCGATGGTTTCCTGAGCCAGCAGTGTCAGAGCGGCTACTGCAACGGCAACGCGAACGTCTGCTACGAGACCTGCGCCAACGACAACGACTGCAACGCCGTCGGAGCGAACGACACCTGCGTGCTGCGCCGCCGCGCCGATCGCGGCGACACCATCGCCTTCACCGCGCTTTGCCAGCCAGCGAGCCCCACGGCGTTGCCCGCGGGCGCGATCTGCGTCGACGGCGCGACCGCTCCACAGCAACGTGATCACGACAAGTGCGACAGCGGCTTCTGCGCGCAGACGCCCGACTCCACCAAGCGCGCGCGCTGCGCCGAGGGCTGTTGCACGCCGTCGGACTGCAACACGGCGGCGCCCATCTGCAAGCCGCTCGATGTCTGGGACGGGCTGCGCGAAGGCCCCGAGCAGCCCTTCGGCTTCCAGAAGGTCTGTCTCGCCAAGGAGTACAACGGCGCCAAGCAGCTCGGCGCCACGTGCAACGCGAACAGCGAGTGCTTGAGCGAGATCTGCGTCGCGGGTGAGTCCGGCGTGAAGCGCTGCACGCAGACCTGCTGCACCAACCTCGATTGCGCGGGTCTGTCGTGGACCATCGGGTGCCGTCCGCCGTTCTTCGACGCGCCGGGCAGCACCGGCGAGGAAGCGGTGGCGGACGCGAACTTCTCCGACATCGTCTACGCCTTGGGGCGAAAGATCGTCGGGGGTGGCTCGACGGGGTCGTCGTACGGCGTCACTCCGATCTGCTTCCCGAGGTAGCGGCGCGCGGTTAGACTGGCCCGGCATGGAGCTTGGGCCTGCCCGCATGAAAGAGCTGGCGCGCGCGGTCGCCGAGGGGCGGCTCGCGCTCGCCGAGATTGCCGCGATCTCGCCCGACGAGCTCGACGCCATCTACGAGACCGCCGTGATGCGCCTCGATGTCGGGCGCTACGCCGAGGCGGCGCGCATGCTGGCGGCGCTGGTGGTGCTCTATCCGTTCGCCATCGAGTACTGGCGCGCGTACGCTATCGCGCTCAAGCACCTGGGGGAGGACGCGGCCGCGCAGCGCGCCCGGGCGATGGTGCGCTCGCTCGACCCCGGCACGCCCGAGGATCTGGTGCGCGAGCTCTTGGGTGATCACAAGGTGGACGAGGCGACCAACCCGCACATCGTCGCGCCGGTCGAGAGCACCGCGGTCTTCGAGCTGCGCGACGTCGCGCCGCGCACGAGGCACGCGTCGGACTCCGAGAACACCGAGCCGCGCATCGCGCACGCGCCGCATACGTCGGGCGAGGTCACGCAGACCACGCAGGCGATGTCGCCCGAGATCACCCTCACCTCCGTCGCCGCGCCCGCCACGGCTCCGCTCGAGCCGACCGACCGCATTCACTGGCCCATCGAGGCCGAGCCAACGTCGCTGACCAGCAAGCACGGGGTGCCCACGACGCCTCGTCCACAGGCGCGCGAGCGTAGCGTCACCGCGCTCGTCGACCGCCGCCCACGGCCCATCGAGGGCGGCGACACGGCGCGCATCGACCGGCGCTTCAAGCGCCGCATCACCACGAGCCCGCTGCCCATCGACGACAGCCTCACCGCCATCGTGCGCAGACGTAAAGGCCTGCCGCTCGGAGAAGACGCGTGAAGGACCCGGCGCGCTACAAGACGCTCGTCCCCGAGGCGGACCGCAAGCTCTTCGACCCCGATGCGTGGCTCTCGGCGGCGGTCGCGCTCGATGTGCTGTCGACGAAGCTCGGCAGCATCGCCTCCAACGCCTTGCACATCGAAGCCGTGGTCAAAGCGGCCGCCGAGGTCGGGCTGCTCGGTGGCCTCGATACCACCGAAGTCGACGAGCTCCTCGCGGAAGCGCATGGAGAGGTCGGCGAAGCGCGCGCCGAGGTGGCGCCGCTGCTCGCCCAGCCGCGTGACGTGCAGCGCGCCGTGCGCCTCGTCCGCGAAGGCGCACAGTCGCTGGTGCGCGAGGCGCGCCTCGAGCTCGAGGCAGGCGCCGTCATCACTTATCGTCAGGTCTGACGCTTACTGCCGCGGGCTGCTCTTCAGGATACGGGTGATGGCGTCGAACAACTCGGCGGCGTTGTTGGTGATCACGCGCGGTTGACCGAACAGCCCCAAGGGATGCCACGAGCCGCTCGTCGCTTCCCAGCGAAGCTCCTCGCGCATGTTCTCGAGGGCGGCGCGCCCTTCCTTGGTGGTCGCCATCGCGGAGATCAGCTCCTCCACGCCTTGCTGACGCGCATCCGCCACCAACGGCTGCCGGAACGCGACGTTGATCGCGAGCGCGTCACGGCGCGAGCCGATGACCTGGCGGTTGGCTTCTCTACGCGCGCTGGCCACGCTACGACCGGTGAAGATGTCCGCGGAGAACAGAGTGGTCGCGAGATCGACCGCATATGGCTGGTTGAAGCTGTAGATCGCTTGGATAATCGCGCCGACGCGATCCGCCTTGCCTTCGTTGGCCAGCTTGATGAATGCGGAGATCAGCAGAGCGCGACCAGCCGGCACCTGTGGAGCCATCTGTATCGCGGCCATCAGCGTCTCCGGGTTGCCATTCAAGAGGAGCTCGGACAGCTCTTCCGTGACCACGGTCGCCGCGTCGCCCGCTTGGATGAGCCGGCGCGCGGTGATGTCACGCAGCGCGCGAGCCGCTTGCTGGTACTCGGGGCTGCCGCCCGGCACGCGGTCGATGCTCTGGAGCACGTTGATGCCGATGGTCTGCACGTCGACCTGCACGCGGCCGGCCGCGATGTCGATCGCGATCTGCTGCTTCTGCTGCGGCGTGAGCTGTGCATTGATGGCGTTCCAGGCCTCGGCGGCGATCTGCGGGCTGCCTTGCGTGCCCGCCAGGAACTGCTCGACGCGCTGGACGCGGTCACCGGGGCCGTTGAGGACGGCGTCGGCGATAGCGGCCACATCACGGCGGCGGTCGCTGTCGGGCATGTTGCGCTGGAACGTCAGCTCGAGCGCGCGCACCGCCGCAGCGGACGCCGCGGCGACTTGCTCGGGCGGCGCTGCCTTCAAGCCGTTCACCGCGCCCTCGAAGGCTTGGCGCAGGCCGCCGGTGTCTTGCGGCAGCGGATTCGGGCCGCCGGTACCGGTGACGTGGCGATGCGCTTCGAGCGTGCGCTGGTCGATGATCGGCCCCTGCGCCGCGCCCTGCATCATCTGCGGGGCCTGCTGCGCCAGGCGCTGCTTGTAGATGACCACCGCTTGCGCGAGCTGCTCGGGCGACAGGCGCGCCATCTGATCCGGCGTCTTGCCGGTGGCCGCCTGCATGAAGCCGGCGAGCTCGGGCAAGCGCGTGAACAACTCGGGCGGCGACAGCGGCGCGGGCGCGTCGGGCGTGCCGCCGAGCTGAGCCATGGCCAGGGCGCGATCGCGCGCCGCGAACAGCGCCTCGTTCACCGCCGGTGCGCGGGTGTCGACCCGGTAGCCGAAGGCGCGCAGCGCGGCGCCGTCGTCACGGATCAAGCCGTTGATGGGTCGGTTCGGCAGGCCGTTGATGAGGCCCGCCCAGTACTCGACGCCACCCTGCGGGAACTGCTGCACCTGCTGTCCCGTGCGGAACGCGATAGCGGCCGACAGGTTCTGGTCGATCCAGGTCTGCGACACGCGCTCGAGACGGCGGCCCGTGGCTGCCGCGAGCTGGCGGTAGAGCGCCGGGTCGGCGCGGCCCGGCGCGGTCGGCGCTGGCTGCTGCGGATCGCGCGGCCCTGCCGGATCTTGGGTACGCGGCCCCGCTGGGTCCTGCGCCCCCGGATCGGCCGGCTGCGGCTGAATCGGCGCGTTCGGCTGCTGGTAGTAATGCGCCACCAGCTCGTTGATCTTGGTGCTGCGCGCGACTTGGCCTGACTGACGGCCACGCGACAGACCAGCGTCGGCCCACGCGAGGTCGAGCAGCACGTTGAAGTCGCTGCGCGCCGTTTCGTGGCCGGGCAGCTGGCCGCCGTTCGCCTGCATGTACGCGAAAGCGGAGAAGACGAAGCCCGCGGCCGACTGGCGCATGACCTCGCGGTTCTCTTCACGGCTCATGGTGCGCAGCGCTTCATGCACTTCGCGCAGCGGCACCGGCGTGGTCTCCATGCGGCGGCCGATCGCGGTGAGATCACGCGACTGCTGCTCCGACAAGGTCACGCCGAAGTTCGTGACGCCCGCGGTGGCGATCGCGCCCCAGTGGATGATGCCGATGTTCAACGCGCCGGCGGGGTCGCTGGTCGCGACCGTCGCGGAGTAAGTCGTGTTCGGGATCATCGCGGAGCGCGTGCCGACGCGGCCAGGCACCGCGCCACCGATGCCGGTGTTCGTGGTCCCGGGACGAGGCGCGGTGGAGGCCGGCGGCGTCGGTGCTGGAGTGACCGGCGCGGGGACAACGGGCTCGGGCGTCGAAGGAATGACACCCGTGACGTCGCGGCCAGGCGCGGTGGTTCCCGGCGTGGTGCCGGGCGTCGTGCCGCCGGGGCGTGAGACCCCGGTCCCGGTGCCAGCCGGCGGTGGCTGCGTCGTGGGGGGCTGAGTGGTGGGAGGCTGCGTGGTGCCACCCGGCTGCGAGACGCCAGGGCGGCCCGGAGTCGGCCCGGTCGGCGTGCTGATGCCCGGGTCGAGACGCGTGCCACCAGGACGACCGGGGGTTGGGCCCGTGGGCGTGCTGATGCCTGGATCGAGGCGCGTGCCGCCAGGACGACCCGGGACGGGGCCATCAGGCGTGCCGATGTTGCCAGGGCCCGTCGGACGGGGTGGCTGTCCCGGCGTGACCGGACGATCCGGCTCCACCGGCCGCGTCGGCTGGTTGGGCGTGACCGGGCGATCGGGATCCACGGGCCGCGTCGGCTGATCGGGCGTCACCGGGCGATCGGGATCGACCGGACGGTCCGGATCGGTCGGCTGCGTCGGCTGATCCCCATCCTTGTGTGCGTTCCGGCGGATGGCCCCGAAGATGAGCCCGCTGACACCGCCCCAGAACATGCCGCTGTTGGTGGCGTTCGTGAAGTTGGTGTTGAAGTCGGCGATGGCCTGCGCCGGGTCGTAGCGCCACAGCTGCGGATCGGTGACGAAGTTCGCGACCGAGGTGATGGCGCCGTGGTTGTAACCGGCGGACATGCCCATCATGCCGTGCAGCGCCAGCGGAGCGTCCGCTGGAACGTACGACATCATGAGCGCGGTCTGCTGAGTGGCGAGGCCCTTCGCCGCGTCGCGAATGAAGATGCCGATACCCTGAGTGACGGTGTCGACCTGGCCGAGCGCCATGCGCGTGGCGAGACCGGTGCCGCCGCCGATGACCGACATCCACATGGCGCCGATCGAGGGATTGAACGCCATGGCGCCCATGAGCGCGCCCGTGACCATGATGTTCGAGACCAGCTCGGTGGCCTTGTCGACGTTCTCGCCGCGCGACACGTAGCGCAGGCGCAGGTCGCGGATGACGAAGCCCATCTCCGCCTGCGTCTGCGGCGCGATCGAGCCGGTGCTCGCGATCTCGCGCTGCGCGCGCTCGGTGAGCTCCTCGATCTGACGGCGGCGGATGCCGATACCCTCGCGCTCGTTCGACAGCGCGTCCTGAATCGTCCGCGTTAGCGGATTACCGATGAACGCATCCGATGCCGCGCGCACCGATGTGGTGATGTCGGCGCTGCTGTCGAGGTTGCGCAGCGAGAACTGCGCCGCTCCACCCGACTGGTCGACGATGGCGCGCATCGCGTCGAGGCCCGCCTGGTCGTAGAAGTTACGCGACCAGAAGTCCTGCATGACCGACTGGCTCATGCCGAGCAGGCGCGCGCGCTCCTGCGCCATGTTCGGGTCCATGGTCGGCGCGTTCAAGTAGAGCATCGCCTGCGCGCCCAAGAGATCACGCTCGTGCGGGAAGACGCGCAACGCGAGCGACGCGGCGCGGGCTTCGCGGCCCGGCATGGCGTCGATGACCTCGCGCAAGTCACGGCCCGTCAGGCGCTGGAACTCGGAGCGCGCGATGACCTTCTCGAGCGGCGAGAGCTCACCGATGATGCCGTTGACCGCCTGGATGTTGTCGGCGCGCACGATGCCGAAGAGGCCCGGTTCGTAGAGCGCGTAGATGATGCGCTCGGCGTTGCTGAGCACGCCACGCTGCGCGAGGCGCATGGCTTGCGACGGGATGGTCGCGCCGGTGCTGCCGATGCCGCCCGTACCCGGCAAGTTGATGGCCGGACCGAAGCCCTGCTGGAGATCGTTCTGGAGCTGACGGCCGCCGCTGATGCGGTAGTACTCGGCGCGCATCTGCGCCATGAAGTCGTCGCGTTGCTCTTCGGGGATGCCACGCAGATCGAGCAGCGCGTAAGTGCGCTGACGGTATGGGCCGCTGAACATGCCCATCGAGCCCTGCAGCGCCGCCATGAGCTGCACGGCGCGCGAGGTCGGCGAGTCGACACCTTCACCAGTGAACAGGTTGTACGTGTTCTGCTGGTTGTAGGTGCCCTTCACCGAGTTGTTGGCGCTGCGGATCAGCCCCTTGGAGCGCTCGTCCTCGTAGGCTTCGCGCTGCTCGGGCGTCATGGCCGCGAGGTTTGGCGGATTGCCTCTCTTCGACAAGATGTCGTAGTACGCCGCGACTTCGCCGACGAACGGCCGGCCGTTCGCTTCGAAGGGCACACCGGCGCGGAACGGACGCATGAGCGACAACGCGAACTGCGTGTCTTCGGTGGAGAGGTGCTGGCGGCCAGCGACGATGATGGTCGACGCCACGTACTGCGCGACGATCGAGCGGTGCCGCAGCTCGGCCTGGTTGATCGCGGTCTGGACGCGCGCCTGATAAGTCGCTTCGTCTTCGCCAGCCTGGCGCGGCGGCACGTGCGCTTGACGATCGAAGCGCAGACCTTGCAGCGCGAGGATGGTGCGGCGCTCGTGCTCCTGTTGGGCGGGCGACAGGCGCGTGACACGGCGCTGCGCCGCGAGGATGGCGCGGCCCAAGGCGCTGTCGGCGATGTTGCCGGTGCGGCCGTCGCTACCGTTGGGCTGGCGGCCAGCGGCGACCTGCTGGCGGTAGTAGGCCTGCGCGGTGGCGCGTAGCTCGGACTCGCTCATCATGGCGAGCGGCCGGAAGACGTTGTGCCACTCGACGTTGCTGAAGGCCTCGATGCCGTTCAGCGCGCCGCCGAGGATGCCACGGTCGAACTCGTCGAGCGCGGTGCGCATGTTCCAAGCTTGCAGCTCGGACTGCGGCACCTCGCCCATTCCGCTATCGCGGTTCGGCAGGTCGTGAATGAAGAGCAAACGCTCGCGGCCTTCGCGCACGTTCACCATGCCCAGGACGTCACGCAGCGACTTGCCGAACGTCTCCCGGCACTGCGCGTCGATGCGGCGCAGCTCTTCCGGGCTGCGGAACATCAGGATGCGCTCGATGGCCTGGCTGTTCGGGCCGCCGATGCCCAAGATCTTCGAGAGGAAGTTACCGCCGGTGGCGTCCGCGTAGATGAGGATGTGCTCGGAGGTGACGCCCGTCGCGTTCTCGGGGCGCAGCATGTCGCGGAAGATGCGCGCGTTCAGGCTGTTGCCGTTGCCGCCCATGTCGCGGATGAACGCTTCGAGGGCGGCGGTGCCGGTCTGGCCACCGCCGCGGCGCTGCGACCAAGCCTCGGCGACGGCGATGCGATCTTGCAGGCGCATGCCGTGCAGGACGTCCATGCGCGCTTCGGCGCCGGAGTGCTGCATGAGGTGATTGACGACGGCGTCGGGCGACCACGGCGTCTGCGTGCCGCGGATGGTCTCCGGCGGACGGTTGCGATCCACCGCGGAGGCCGGCTGGTTGATCGGCGCGTAAGCGTCCTCGCTCGCGGGACGCGGCCCGAGCGGACGCGCCGCGGCCGGCGGACGCATCGTGAAGTGACGCGGGCTCTGTCCTTGATGGCGGACAGGCTGCGCGGCGGGCTGCTGCTGGGCGCTGCGGACCAGCGCGGGGCGCGTCGGGAACGTGAGGTTACGGAGCTCGGAGGTCCAGGAGGAGCCCGAGCCCAAGCCCGCGGACTGCGCGTAGCTCTGTTGACCACGCTGCGTGAGCATCTGGCCACGCGCGGTGGTGAGCGCCTGGTCGAAGGCCTGATTGCGATTGGTGGCAAGGAAGAACTGCTCGACGAAAGCGTTCAAGCGCTGCGCCGGTGTGAAGCCCTCGTAGCCCTGACGGCGCACGTCGGTGCCACGCCACACGACGCTCGAGCTCTTCACCAGCTCGGCGATGAGATCACGGCCGTCCTGTGCGTCGCGCTGCGACAGGCGCGCGTTGGGCTCGAACTCGGGGTTGTACGCGTAGCAGCCCGCGCCCAAGAGCTGCAGGTAGAGACGCGCGGCCGCCATAGCGTTCTCGGCGGAGCCGTAACGCCGGTCGGTGGCGATCTGTTGGAAGGTGAGGATCTGCCGCTGGTCGAGGTTGTTGCGGCCAGCGACCTCGCGTAGCGCGGCGACGGCCCGCTCAACCGAGCGTGAGTCGGAAGGATTGAGCAGTGACGTAACAGCCGCGACGTCATTACCGTCCATCTTGGGCCGGGCGAGGCCTGGAAGCGGCGCGCGATCCGTCTGCGTACCCGTCACTGAACCTGGCTGAACCATCTACAGCCTCCCGACGTTCTAATCATCACGTCGTACACTACAATTCGATCGACCTTACAGGCACTTAGCACGTCTTCATGGTGACTACCCGTCAGGATCACCGCCAAAAACACGCACTTCTCTCATTATCATTTTCGTGTTAACTGGCCCGAGCGTTCGGTCAAAGACGCAGGGGAGGCATGACGCGATGGCATTGGATCTGCGGGACCGGATTGCGGGCCGTATCAGGAACCTGATGACGGCGGGCCCCGAGAAGGGCCACCACGCCGCCACCGTCCTCGCCGTAGCCTCCAATAAGGGCGGTGTAGGTAAAACGACCACAGCGGTCAATCTCGCCGTTGGCCTGCAGCGCATGGGCGCCAAGGTCCTGTTGATCGACCTCGACCCCCAGGCCCACGTGAGCGCCGCCCTGCGTGCGCAGGCGAACGGCAGCCTCTCCGACGTCTTCACCGGCAAGCTCCGCGATGTCTGCGAAGCCACCTACCCTTCTCCGTGGGACGACCTCGAGCTCGCCGGCAGCGAGAAGACGCTGGCCGAGACCGAGGTCATGGTCGCCGCGAAGATCGGCAAGGAGCTGCTGCTCGACGGCGCCCTCACGATCGCGCGCACCCGCTACGATCTGATCGTCATCGACTGCCCGCCGAACCTCGGCACCCTGACGCTCAACGCGCTCTGCGCGGCCGACTACCTCCTGGTGCCGACCGACATGTCGGTGCTGGCGCTCGAAGGCGTCTCCGACATCCTCACCGCGGTCGACACGCTGCGCACCCGCTTGGGCCGCAAGCTCGAGGTCTGCGGCATCGTCGCCACCCGCTATGACAAGCGCACGACGCAGCTCAACAGCGCCATCGAGCAGAGCTTCGCGGATCTCTACGGCAACACCATCCGCCTGCTCAAGACGCGCATCCCGCAGACCAGCACGGTCAACAAGGCGCACCTCGCGGGTGAGCCGATCTTCGACCACGCGCCGTCCTCGCCAGCCGCTATCGCGTACAAGGAGCTGGCCGCCGAAGTCGCGCCGCACATCGGCCTCGCGCGCCTCTTGCCGCGGGTTGAAGCCGAAGCGCAAGCGATGGGTCAGGCTGGCTGAACACCATCGTGAAAGCAGTGAAGAGCGCGATAGCGCTACTCTCGTTGGCGGCGCTCCTGGCCTGCTCGGGGAGCGGTGACGGTCCGAAGGCCGCGCCTGCTCAGCCGGACACTCTCGCGAAGCTCCGCGCCCAGCTCTCCGCGGCGGTGATCGCGGCGGAGGCCTCGTGCTCGGCGAGCTGGCTGTCATCGCGGACAGAGCCCGCTTGCGCCGCCGAGCCGCGCCGCGCCTTGGCAGACGCCCAGTACGCCTGGATGCTCGAGAACGACGTGCTCGCCTCGGTGGCCGCCGCCGCGGCGCGGGACGCGAGCGTCAATGGCCTGCGCAACCGGCTCTTCCGTGAGCGCATCATGCGTGACGGCGGCGACGCCAAGGGCATGCAAGCCGTCGCAAAAGCGCTCGGTTTTGCCGACGCCCCCGCCCTGCTCTCCACCATCTACGGCTTCGACGTGCGCGGCACCGTCACCACGGCGCAGGAGCTGCTGAACGCCTCCGAGGGCTTGTACCTGGTGGCGCGCACCGACGTCGGCGCGACCACGGGCGAGGCCGAGCGGGTCACCAAGAAAGCGCTCCCGTCCGCGAAAACGGCCGAGCTCGCCAAGACTCTGGTCGATGCGGTCCTCCCACCTCCTAGCCCAGCCCTCTCACCGCTCGTCGACGCGCCGAACAGCGGCGCGGGTGTCTTCTTCGTCTCCCCGAGCGAGCAGCGCGTCGTCGCGGCGCTCACCGGGGGCGCGCTCGACGTCGAGCTCACCGGCAAAGCGCTCGCCGCGGGCCGCGGCCGTCACCTCTTGGGCGACGCGGACGCCAGCATCGCGCCGATGCTCGGCTTCGTGGCCACGAGCCCCGTCGCCACTCCCGAGTGGATGGCCGCGACCGCCGCGTTGGGCGAGCCCGCCCTCACCCAGGTGATCCGCGCCCGCGCCTTCCTCGCGCTCGAAGCCGCCCGCGCCGAGGCCGCGCGCAGCCTCGACACCTTGGCGCTCTACGACGGTGCCGGCACCGACCTCGGCGCCTCCGATCCATGGATGACCGCCATCGTCCGTTTCCGCGGACGACTGCTCGCGGCCAACGTGGTCTCGTCCCTCGCGGCGAAGCTCGGTCCGACCTGGTGGCAACGCCCGGAGGCGCCCGCCATCCTCACCGACCTCTTGGGGAGCGGCGGCAGCGACGCGCTCCTCGCCAAGCTCAAGGTCAGCCTCTCGCCCGAGACTCTGCTGGTGGAGTCCGCCCGTGCTCTCGCCCGCAGCGACGCGCTCGTGACCAGCCGATGAGATCATACGCGGCGCTGGTCGCCGTTTGCTTGTGGTCCGCGACGGCGAGCGCGCAGATCGAAGAGCAACCGACCCGACGCGCCCCGGCGAAAGCGCCACCCGTAAAGCAGCCGCAGCTCACCAAGGCCCCCGAGCTCGTCGACTACGTGAGCCCGGAGTATCCGCCCGAGCTCTTCGCCGAGGGCATCGAAGGCGAAGCGGTCCTGCTCATCGATATTGGCGCCGACGGCAAGGTGACCAACGCCACGGTGACCCGGGTCTCGCATCCCGCCTTCGCGGAGCCCGCCCTCGCCGCCGCCCGCAAGCTCACGTTCACGCCCGCCGAGATCGACGGCAAGCCAGACGCCATCCGCATCGAGTACCGCTTCGTGTTCGAGGCTCAAGCCATCGAGCCGGACGTGATCGTCGGCGCGCCCTCCGAGCTCCCGCGCGAGCAGGCACCTGTCAACTATCGCGGACTCGTGCGTCAGGCCGTGGCGCGCAAGCCCATCGAGGGCGCGACCGTCATGATCGACGGCCGTCCGGTCGCCATCACCAACGACCAAGGGGTGTTCGAGGTGCGCGGCGCGCCCGCCGGCAAGTTCGAGGTCCGCATCTCGGCGCAGAACTACAAGGTCTATTGGATCGACGAAGAGCGCGCCGACACGGAGCTCATCGAGGGCAAGTATTACCTTCTACCCTTCGACAACAACCCGTACGAGACCGTGGTCACGAGCCGCGCCCCCAAGCGCGAGGTCTCGAAGATCGAGCTGAAGCGCGCCGAGGTCGAGAAGAGCCCGGGCACCTTCGGCGATCCGCTGCGCGTCATCGAGAACCTCCCCGGCATGGGCCGCGCCTTCGGTGGCGCGGGCGGCGCGCTCATCGTGCGCGGCGCCAACCCCGAGGACACGCGCGTCTACGTCGACGGCGTCGAGGTGCCGTTCCTCTACCACTTTGGCGGGCTCACCTCGATCATCCAGGCGCAGTTCCTCGACCACATCGACTTCTACCCAGGTGGCTTCGGCGCCAAGTACGGCCGCTCGACCGCCGGCATCGTCGACGTCGGCACCCGCCTGCTCGACTGCGAGGAGTTCCACGGCCGCGCCAAGGTCGACTTCATCGACTCGGCGGCGTTCGCGTGCATACCGCTCGGCGGGGGCTGGAACTTGGGCGCCGCGGCGCGCCGCTCCTACATCGACCTGTTCATCCCGCTCATCCAGGACAGCTTCACCGAGAACGACGACGAGGGCAGCGCCACCATCTCACCGCGCTACTTCGACTATCAGATCAAGGCGTCGAAGGTGTCGGGCCGCAACACCTTCGAGATCTTCTCGTTCGGCTCGGCGGACGACCTGTCGATCGCGCAGAGCGGCTCGCTCGAGGACGTGAACTTCGCGTTCGGCCTCGACCAGTACTTCAACCGCACCATGTTCCGTCACCGCTACAAGCTCAGCGACGACGCGACGCTCACCTCGCAGGTCACCGGCGGCTTCACCCGTTTGATGTTCAGGGGAGAGGCCGCCGAGCTCGACGTCGAGAACCGCCTCAAGGTCGACTACCCGACGCTCGAGTGGCGCGAGCAGCTCGACGTGAAGCTCAACGAGGTGGTCGCCTTCAGCCTCGGCCTCGACCACCAGTTCGGCTCGGCCAGGGTCTACCTGAACGCGCCGGTCGACAACCGCATCCGCATCTACCCGGCGCCCGTCTTCAACTACACCGACACGACCGAGCTCTCGACGCGCCTCGGCAACTACAGCCAGGCCTACTGGGTCGAAGGGCAGATCACGCCGGGCGCCGGCTTCAAGATCATCCCGGGCTTCCGCTTCGAGCGCGTCGATTTCTATCACTCGCAGGGCTACGAGTACTTGCCGCGCCTGAACGTGCGCTGGCAACCGCTCGAGAACACCACCTTCAAGGCGGCGGTCGGCCTGTACGCGAAGCTCCCCGAGCCGCGCTACTTCACCGAGACCATCGGTAATCCGTTTTTGAAGACGGAGCGCTCCACCCAGTACGTCGCGGGCTTCGAGCAGAAGTTCTCCGAGCTCGTGAACCTCGACATCCAGGGCTTCTACACCAAGCGCTCGCGCCTGCGGCAGGACTCGAACGGCGTCATCAACACCGAGCAAGGCGTGCAGTCGCTCATCTACGACAACGGCGGCCGCGGCCACACCATCGGCCTGCAGCTCTTGCTGCGCCACGAGCTCGAGCCCAATGGCCGCTTCTTCGGCTGGGTCTCCTATACGCTATCGCGGTCGGTGGTGACCGACAGCAGCATCGACTTCTTCGAGGATCCGAACACCGGCGGCGACGACGGCCTGCTGCGCGAGCGCCGCGACCAGTACACCTACCTCTCCGAGTTCGATCAGACGCACATCCTCACCATCGTCGGCCAATGGGTGATCGGCAAGGGCTGGGAGGCGGGCTTCCGCTTCCGCCTGACCTCGGGCAACCCCTACACTCCGCTCAACCGCGGCCGCGTGGGCTTCGACGCCGACCGCGACAACTACTACGTGAACCTCGACCAGGTGGGCCGCAACTCGGGGCGCCTGCCGGTCTTCCACCAGCTCGACGTGCGCGTCGAGCGCAACTGGACCTACTCGCTCGTGAAGCTCGGCCTCTTCTTGGACATCCTCAACGTCTACAACCACCGCAACACCGAGCAGTACTCGTATGACTACCGCTATCGCGGAGTCGCCCCCTTGCGGACCATCCCGTTCTTCCCCAATCTCGGTATTCAGGTGCAGTGGTGATGCGACGTTTGGTGCTCATGGGCCTCTTGGTGGCCGCGGCTTGCAGCGACGATCTCGACGACGTCGAGGACGTGCGCGACTTGCGCGTCCTCGCCTTGCGCGCCGACCCCCCAGAGGTGTTCATCGATCAAGACGCGCAGGTGCAAGTGACGTTCTCGGCGCTCGTCGTCGACCCGCGGCAGGCGACGTTCGGTGGCGTGCCGCTGCGCTACACGTATGGCTTTTGCCCGGTGGAGAGCAGCGAGGGGTGCCTCGACTTCGAAGCGCGGCGCGACGAGGCTCCCGCGGACTCCCGCCCATTGCTCGAGAGCCTGCGCAACCTCGGCGAGGACGGCGTCGCGAACAGCGAAGCCGAGGCGCAGTCGCTCACCCCGGAACAAGCCGCGGCGCGCGGCACCTGGCCCTACGCCATCCTCCCCTACACGCTCGAGCTCACGCAGAGCGAGACGCAAGACCTCACCGCCTACTTCCTGCAGACCAACCTCCTGGGCTTCGGCATGGGCGCCCTCCCCTCGGTGATCCTGAACGCGACAGCGGACGGCACGGTGAGCGCCGAGAAGCGCTTCCTGTTCAACCTCGGCGACCCTGCCGCGGCGGCCGCCCAGCTCGGCACCAACCTCGGCTATCGTGTCTGCGATGACGGAGAGCCTCAAGAAGCGGGCTGCGTCGCGCTGCGGCCGCGCGTCCGCAACACCAACCCGTCGTTCGACCGCATTCAAGTGGCGATCGGCGCGGCCGCGAACGGCGACTTCTTCGACAGCCAGACCACCGGCTTCACCATGCGCGGCTCGTCGGTCATCCGTATCCTGCCGGTGATGACACCGGACTCGTACGAGACCTACCAGGAGCTCGTCACCGATCCGGCGAACGGCCGCATCTTCGCGCGCGACATCACGGAGATCATCTCGGTGTCGTGGTTCGCGACGGAGGGCGAGCTGCAAGACCCGATGACCTCGCCGATCTACACCAAGTCGCTCGACACCGAGTTCCGCTCACCCCACCTCGACAAGGTCCCCGACGAGGGCATGACCGTCTCCGTGTACATGGTGGCGCGCGATCAGCGCGGTGGCATCGCCTGGCAGAACTTCGAGATCTTCGTCACGAAGTAGGAGCTTCGACGAAGGCGCCGTGCAACAGGCGCACGGCCTCCTGCGCGCGGCCGCTCGGCAGCACGAAGCTCACCGTGAGATCACTCGCGTGCACCGCGAGCGGTGTGAGCTGGGCGTTCGTGAGGAGCTCGAGCGCCTTGGGCATGCTGTCGCGGGCGAGCAAGGCGTTGCCGACGAGCGTCACCATGCTGCTGTCGGTGAGCTCGGCCTGCGTGGCCGCGAGGTTCTTCTCGAGCGTCGCGTGCGCCGCGCCGGCGATGCCCGTGCGGTCGATGATGGCGCTCACCCTGGAGTGGACTTGCATCGACACGATGCGTCCTCCGCAATCGCGGACGAGCGGCAAGAGCTCGGCCAGGCGCGGCGCGTCACAACGCGCCAGGGTCACCGCCTGCGCCCCCACCACGGCGACCACGCCCGACGGCTCGTGCGCCCGCTCGGTGACGCGGGTCTCGCGGCCGCTTACGTCGTTGGTCTTGCGCGCGTGAATGACGATGCCGGCCTTGCGCGCGAACTCCACGGCGTCGGCGTTCAGCACCTTGGCGCCCGCGCCGGCCATGGCCTGCATGGTGACGTAGCCGAGCTCGGCCAAGAGCTTCGCCTGCGGCGCGACGTTCGGGTCGGCGGTGTAAACGCCGTCCACGTCCGAGTAGATCTCGCAGGCCTCGGCGCCGAGCGCGGCGGCCAAGGCGACCGCGGTGGTGTCGCTGCCGCCACGGCCGAGCGTCGTGATCTCGCGCGAGCGGCTCACGCCCTGAAAGCCGGCGACGATGACGATGCGTCCCTTGTCGAGCTCCTCGAAGAGGCGGTTCGGCTTCACCTCGAGGACGCGCGCGTTCTGGTGGCTGTCGTCGGTGATGATGCCGGACTGGCTCCCGGTGAACGAGATGGCGGTGAGGCCGAGCTCGTGAATCGCCATCGACAAGAGCGCCATGCTGATGCGCTCGCCCGCCGTGACCAGCATGTCGAGCTCGCGGCGCGGTGGCTGCGGGGCGACCTCGCGCGCCTGGGCGATGAGACCGTCGGTGGTCTTGCCCATGGCGCTGACCACGACGACGAGGCGGTTGCCGGCGCGGTGCCGCTCGGCCACGAGACGCGCCACCTCACGCAGACGGTCCACCGTCGCCACCGAGCTGCCGCCGTACTTCTGAACGATGATTGGCCGAAGGGCGATGGGCGTCACGAGGCAAAACCTATGGCGCGTCACCAGGGGCCGCGCAAGTGAGCTTGGGATGCGCTTCGAGCGTCGCGCGCGACAGCGCCCGCGCCTCTGGATAACCAGGTTGGCGGTGCAAAGCTTCCCGGAGCGCCGCCAGACCAGCGCACAGCGCGCCCGCGTCGATGAGCGCATGACCGAGCTGATAGCGATACACCGCGGCGTTCGGCGCGAGCGTCACCGCCCGCCGCGCGTGCGCCACCGCCGCCGCCGTGTCGCCCTGGCGCGCCGCCAGGGTCGCCGCGTTGCTCGCCACTTGCGGCAACGTGTCGGCTATCGCGGTCGCGGCCGCGAGGGAGGCCGCCGCCGCGTCGACGTCGCCGCGCAGGTACGACGCCACCGCCAGGTGATTGTAGTGATGAGCCGTGAGCTCGGCGTCGCTCAGGAGGCGCACGGGTGGCCCGCGCCCGAACGCTTGGTTCTGCAGGTCGACGATGCTGCGCCCGCCGTCTCCGTGCTCGACGGCGACGAGCACGTGGCCTATGGCTCCCGTGCCTTGCACGCTCTGCGGCTCGGCGCCCCGCGCGTCGAGCCCGACGGCGCGTGCCATGGCGATGTAGAGGATGGTCAGCTCGTAGCAGCCGGCGAGCGGCGCGTCGCCCTTGCCTTTGACGCGGGCCCACAAGCCTTCCGCCGTGAGCGGTGTGCGCTCCTTCGGCGCGTTGTCACGGTCCGGCACGAGCCTGCCATCGCGGATGACTCCGGTCAGCGCGTCATAGAGGGCGCGCGCTTTGGCGGACGCCGTGGTACGGCCCTCGACCGCGGTGACCGCGAACTGCGCCATGGCCGCGTCGCTCGCGAACGGCACGACGGGTCCACCGGCCCCTTGCGCGGCCGTGAACAGACAGAGGGCGAGGAGGCTGCTCAGCGACGCTGCGAGCGCAGCTGATGCTCGCGCCAGGCTTTCTTGCCGTCGTTGAAGCTGATGAGCAGCTCCTTGGCGTCGTCGTTGGCGTCGAGCAGCTCGGGGTCGACCTTGCGGACCAAGTCGACCAGAGCTTCGACGACGCGAATGCTCTCGTTGCAGAACTGGTCGAGGCGCACGGTCGTCGGCTCGAGCACGTACTCTTCGACTTCCATTTCGGCGCCGACGTAGATGCTGAACTCGACGCCCTCGCCTGCCGGCAAGAACGCGAAGCAATGCTCGCTATTGCGGTACTGGACCGTCTCGGTGTCGCCACCGATGATCCAGGGGAGCTTGCGGATCCACTGGTCGCTCAACCGAAGAATCGGGTCGATCAGGTCGTTGCAATACTCGACGCCATCGAGGGTACAGACAAGTGCGCCTTCCCAGGCGCTAGGATCGCCAAGGTCATCGCGATACCGATCGATGTCCGCAACGAGGTCAGCAACGGCCTTCAAGTCGTCTCCGACTCGAATCCGATGTTGGAGCGAAAATTTCATGAAGTGGAGAGTGAGTTGGCTAAAGGACGAGTTGGGCCGTCCTTTAGCGCAAAAGTTTACTTAAACCCACAAAGGACAGTCAAGCGCGGTTTTGCCGTTTTGGCGTCATCCGCGTGCCACGACCGTTTCGAAAACCCGCGCGATCAACCAGCGCGACGGCCTTCACAAGGCCCCCTCGTCGAGGACGATGGCACGCAACCGAGCCACGGCCATCTCGCTCTTTTCCACCCACGTTCCGGCGCTGTCGGCGCGTTTTCCGACCAGCGCCGTGCGCTCGTAGACCTTGATGGCCTTCTCGGCGAGCACCTTCAGGCGCTTCCTCACCTCGTCCCGGTAGACCACGCGCTGCTCGGCATCCAAGTGAGGTGGGATCTCGAGGGCCATCAGCGCGGCGTGGAGTCCCTCGTACATGCCGCCGATGCGATTGCCCGCGGCCGCGACCGTGTGCGCATCGCCGAAGCGCATGGCGCTCAGATAGCGCCGCTGCGCGCGCAGGAGCTTCTCGCACTTCTCCTCGAGGCGCTCGGCGAGGAGCTTGGTCGGGAACGCCAGGGTGACGCCTTCGAAGCGGGCGCGCTCGATGTCACCCCAATGGAAGGCGGCCTCGGCGACCATCGCCCCGAGCTCGATGCCGGCGTCGCGGTCGAAGTCGCGCGCGCGATGCAGCACCTGGCTGAAAGCGCTCTCGGCGGCGCTCGTAGCCCCGCGCTCCTGATCCGCGATGCCCCGCCCCACGAGCGCCTCGATGCGGTCGGCGAGCGTGAGCTCATCGGTGGCGAGCACCACGTCGAAGAGCTGACTCACTTCATCCCAGCGGCTGCTCTGGGCGAGACACGCGGCTCTGCGGTAGTGCGCGTCGATCCAGGTGCGGCGCGCCTCGTCGCCAACGGGCAGCGGCGCGGTGATGAGCGGCAGGTAGACCTCGGCGGCTTCGGCGTAGGCGCGGCGCTGCTCGAGGACGAGGCCAAGGTTGAAGCGCGCGGCGCCGGCGAGCGGGCTCGTGGGCGCGTCACGGAGGAGCTCACCGTAGTACTGCTCGGCCACCGCCATGTCGCCGGCGCGCTGCGCGTCCCCAGCGGCCTGGAACAACCAGGCGTCGTCGTGAGCCTCGGGTGTCGGCTGCGCCGCGGCCGGCCTTACGGGCGTATCGTGCGCGCGGATCCGCGCCGTTTGGGGAGCGGCGGCGCAGGCGCCAGCGCAGACGAGCACGGCGGAGAGCACGAGCCGCATGGTCAACGGGGCGCGCGCTCGCGCCGGATGCGCTCCAGGTTGTAGTGCATCTCGAGGCCCTTCTTGGCCTGCTCGTTGTCGGGCTCGAGCAAGAGGACACGGCGGAAGTACGGCACCGCCGACTCGAGGTCCTGCTGCAAATAGTAGCGGTTCGCGCTCTCGAGATACTGCGCCACGAGCTCCTGGCGCTTGGGCCCGAGCTGCGTGAGCGCGTTGCGGACGGTGTCGTTGTTGCGGTCGAGCTCGCGGGCGCGCAGGAAGTCCACGATAGCGTTGAAGTACGCCTTGTTCTCGAGGAAGGTCTGCGCTTCGTCGATGAGCTCGCGCAGGCGGCTCGCTTCGCTCTTCACCTCGGCTTCGGGCTCGTCGGCGGCGGCAGGCGCGGCGGATGTGCTGGCGCTGGCCGGTGCTGGCGTGGGGGTCGCGGCGGGCACCTCCTTCTCGCCACGGCGGCGGCGGCGCGGCTTTTCCTTCGGCGGCGCGGGGGCTGGCTCGACCGTTTTAGCGGTCAGCGCGACGCGTTGGTCCAAGGCCGCGATGACACGCTCCCGGTCGAGGAGGCTCTCGGGCGCGATGTCGCGGGCCAACCAGTGGGCGCGCCGCAAGGTCTTGAGCGCGGCGGCGTTGTCACCGCTGGCGATGAGCGGCTGCGCCTGCTTGTCGAGCTCCTCTAGGTTGGCCTTGGTGGCGGCGACGCCCTGGTCGGCGACGACCAAGCGCTGCTCCACGGCTTGGCGGGTCGTCTCGTCGAGGCTGAAGTTGTTGAAGAGGTACTCCAAGCGCTTGCAGGCCGCCTGGAAGCGCTCTTGCTTGATGTGACGGTCGACCTGCCGCAGCCAGCTCTGCGCGATGGCGTCGACATCGGGCTGCACCTCATCGAGCGCCTTCCGCGCGGCCCCATGATCCGGGTCGCTCGCGGGGATGGCGGCGTAGATGCGCGCGGCGGCCACCAGGTCACCGCCCGCTTGCGCGGCGTTTCCCTTGGCGAGCGTCGCGTTCTTGGGCGGCGGCGGGAGTGGCCGCGGATGATCGGCGGTCTTCGCCGGTGGCGGCGCTTGGCGCACGCAGGCAGCAAAACAGAGGACGACCAGAAGGCGTCCGGTTCTCATTGGCCCTGTGGCGTGTTGCTTCCCAAGCGCTGCATCACGTTCTGCAGATCTTGCCACACCGGGCGCTTCTCGGCGGGATTTCGTAGCAAGTAAGCCGGGTGATAGGTGGGCATGAGGGGGGTGCCCTCGTACTCCCGCCATTTTCCGCGCTGCCGCGAGACTGGTGTGCTATCGCGGAGCAACGTCTGCACCGCGTAGCGGCCGAGCCCCACGATGATCTCGGGCTTCACCGATTGGATCTGCGCCTTCAAGAAAGGCTCGCAGGCCGCGACCTCATCGGGCTCCGGATCACGGTTGTTCGGCGGACGGCACTTGACGACGTTGGCGATGTAGACGTCCTCGCGCTTGAGTCCCATCGCGATGATCATGCGGTTGAGCAGCTGCCCCGCGGCCCCCACGAACGGCTCGCCCTTGATATCCTCGTCCCGGCCAGGCCCCTCGCCAACGAACATCAAGCGCGCCTTAGGATTACCCACACCGAAGACGATGTTCTTACGCCCCTTGCAGAGCTTGCAGCGGGTGCAATCGCCAATCTCGGCGCGAATGGCTTCGAGCGAAGCTGCTTTAGCGGACGCGGCAAGCGGAGGCTGCGGCTCGGCGAACGGCAATCGGTCATCGGCTATCGGTGGTCGGCCATCGGCACTCGGCTGTCGGTCATCGGCTATCGGCACTCGGCTATCGGCCATCGGCTGCCGGCCATCGGCTATCGGCACTCGGCCATCAGCCACCCGCGGAATCCCCCTCAGCTTCAGCTCCCCCTGAAACCGCAAAAACTCCCGAACCTGCCCCAACAACTCCGCGCTCACCCTCGTCCTCCATGCACGATCCCGCGCAGCTCCTCAGCCGACAATCCATGCCGCTCCGCGAGGCGCGTCCATACCAGCTCCTGCAAACGCCCGTAAGGCGGGTCCGCTATCCTCGCCTGTGCCTCCGACGAAAGCGTCTCCCCCCTCCCCTTCGCCCCCTTCAACCGCAACAGCTCCCGCAGCTCCCCATGAAACTCATCCACGATCCTCATCCAACGCGGCGCCGCCTCCCGCGATCGTAAGAGCCCCAGCTCCCCCTCGAGCTCCAGCAAGCGCGCCCGCAACCCCACCGTCGTCGCCCCATCCAGCTCCCGCAACGCGCCGGGAAAACGCGTGGCGAGCGCCCGCTTGCGCGCTTGCCGCGCCCCATACTCCTCCCCCTCGAGCCGATACACCCCTTGCCCCTCGAGCACCTCGCGCTCGGCGCACAGCTCCGCGAGCAGCCGATACTTCTCGACCAGCCCAGCAAGCGTCCTCCACCACTCATCCATGACGCACCGCGTTCATCCCCACTCTTCCACTGGCTTTGCCGGATTTAGTATGGTCCACAGCCATCGCGAGGCCCGTCATTGATTAGCACCGTCGAGAAAGTCCTGTTTCTCAAGGGCGTGGATTTGTTCGAAACCATCGCCGGCGAAGAGCTCTCGTCGATTGCCCGGATCACCGATCAGGTCGACGTCGCCAAAGAGCAAGTCGTCTTCAAGGAAGGCGATGAAGGCGACGCCATGTACCTCATCGTCGGCGGCAAGGTGAAAGTACACTCCGGGGAGCACGTCTTCGCCGAGCTGGGCGAGCGTCAGGTGTTCGGCGAGATGTCGATCCTCGACGCCGAGCCGCGCTCCGCCAGCATCACGGCGCTCACCGAGCTCACCCTGCTCAAGATCGCCCGCGACGACTTCACCGAGATCTTGGCCGAGAAACCCGAAATTGCGCAGGGCATCTTGAAGGTGCTCACGCGCCGCTTGCGCGAAGCGAACCGACGCTAGACGGAACCATGACGGTGATGCCCGCAGATGAATCACGTCCGGTGCCGCTACGAGCCTCGCGGGTCGCGGCCATCGTCGTTGCCTTCTCGGCGATGCATGACCGCTATGGCAGATTCGTGCGCTGGATCTTCGCGCGCCTCTTCGGCGCCGTGTCCTATCCCGAGAGCGGCGCCCAGCGCGTCCGCCAAGCCGCGAGCCACGGCAGCGTCGTCTACGTGGCGCGCAACCCGACGACCTGGGCGGCGCTCTACTTCAACTACGTCCTCGACAGATCG
>JBDHVB010000064.1:0-24482 GCA_039809465.1 Myxococcota bacterium | reverse complement strand
GGGTGCTCAGCCGGGCTTGCCGTCGATCCGCGGGAGTGTGAGGACCGGCGCATACACCACGACGTAGATGAGGAACGCGAGGGTCCAGAGGGCGCCGGTGATGGACAATGTGGTGAGGTACCAGGGCATTGCGACGAGCGGTACGAGGACGCGTGTGATGCCGGCTAGGGCCATGGCGGCGAACGACCAGGTCATGGCTGGGGAGGGGACGAGGGGGCGGCCGGAGTGGCCGAGGGCGACGCGCGCCATCATGCCGAGGGTCATGCAGCCGATGCTCCCGGCGGTGAGGGCGTGCAGGGAGAGTGAGCTCCAGACCGGTAGGCCCACGAGGGGTAGCGCGCGCAGCAGGAGGCCCACGGGGATCCAGGCGTAGCCCACGAACAAGATCCACAAAAGCGGATGCCGCGCGGTGTGCATGGCGCCCCAGCGGGCGGCGCGCGCGGCCGCGAGCAGACCGACCGCTAAAGCGACGATGCTGGCGGGCGTCGTCTCCGGCCAGACCAGGTCGACGGCGACGAGCCCCGCCGCCGATAGGAGCGTCGCGCGATCGAGCTTGGCGCTCGAGACGATCGTGCTCACGCCCGTCGCGTTGCGCGTGAACATCGGCATGATGCGCCCAGCGATGGCGAGGATGAGAAAGACGATGACGTCGATGGCGACGAGGTAGGCGCGCCGCCCCGTGCCGTGCGGCAGGACGCCCAGCGCCGTGAGGTGCATGGCGAGGTTCGCCGCGAAGAGCGCCGCGACCACGGCGAGCATGACGAAGTTACGCCGGTTGCGCGTCGCGACGAGTGGCCGCGCCAGCACCACGCCGAGCAGCGGCAAGAACGCGAGATCGACGAGCGCCGGGACACCGCGCGGGAGCATCGCCGCGACGGCCATCACTACGCGTCCGAGGAGCCACAAGCCGGCGAGCAAGAGGAGCGGCGTCCCCACCACCGTCTCGCGCTGCGTCCAGTTGCCGACCGCGGTGAGGAGAAAGCCGGCGATCACCGCCACGGCATAGCCGAAGATCATCTCGTGCGCGTGCCAGCTCCACGCATCGAGATACGTGCCCGGCGCGAGCGCGCCGCCGACGATGAAGAGCCAGATGGGGACGATGAGCGCCGCGAAGACGGCCGCGAGCAGGAAGAAAGGGCGAAATCCCTTGCCCGCGATAGCGAACCTGGGCCGTGCCTCCTCCGGCTCGGGCATCGCGCCCACGAGGGACAAGGAGCGGGCCATGGTCAGCGATCCCGCCGCGAGGGTCCGTCATGATACGGCGCCACCGCGACGTTGGGTTGCGCGCGCAAGCGCTCCACGACCGAGGCTGCGTCCGCGCCGGCGAGCGTGTCGCAGATCGCGTAGACGCCATCGGCCCCCTCTTCGAGCGGGTTGTGGCGGGTCAGGACCGCGCGCAACGCCGCGATGCGCTCCCGGGTGGGCGAGCCGACCAGGATGCGCGCGATCTCGCCGTGATCGCGCCGGAGCTGCGCCGCGATCTCGAGCGGCACGCCGCCACGCCGCTCACGGGCGAACGGCATGAGGATCTTCTCTTCCATGGCGATGTGCCGGAGGAGGTCGTGGCGGAAGCGCGCGTACGTCGGCTCGTCGATCGTCCCGTCCAGCGCCTCGCTGGCCTCGAGGAGCACGTCGAGCCTCGCGTGGTCCGCCTCCATGAAGCTCTCGATCTCACCCATGACCACACGAGTGTGGACCGGCGCGGATGCGTCAAGCAAGCACACGGCTTGCGTCGAGTTGACGCAGGCCCCCAAAGGCCCCCGAGCGCTACGGACGGTTGAGCATGTCCGCTGGCGGATTACGCTGCGTCGGGACATCGCGCACGATGCGCTCCTCGATCAGCGGCTGGCGCTTGGTGATCGGGTAGTCCTTGCGCAGCGGGTGGCCGACGAACTCTTCGTACATCAGGACGCGCTTGAGGTTGTGATGTCCGGTAAAGCGGATGCCGTACATGTCCCAGGTCTCGCGCTCGTGCCAGTCCATGCCAGGCCACAGGGGCGTGAGCGAGGCGACGGTGGGGTTGTCTTCGCCGACGCGCACCTTCAGGCGCAGGCGCATGTGCTTGAGCGTCGAGTAGAAGTGCCAGATGACCTCGAAGCGCGGCTCGCTCACCTGCCAGTAGTCGACGGCGGTGTTGTCGATGGGCATGTCGAAGAGCAGCTCGGGATCGTCCTTCAAGAACTGCGCGATCTCGTAGAGACGCTCGGGAGTCACCGTAGCGGTGTCATCACCGAATTTGCTGTGCGTCGCGATGATGTCGTCACCGAAGCGACGCTTGAGCTTTTCCAACGCCAAAACGGACATGGGCTACACCATCACTCGGCCGTGCTCGGTCTGGATCTTGTCCATGAGCAGGCGCAAGCCGTCGAGGATCTGCTCGGGACGCGGCGGACAGCCGGGAATGTAGACGTCGATGGGGATGACGCGGTCGGCGCCCTGCACCGTGCAGTAGTTGTCGTAGAAGCCGCCCGTCGAGGCGCACACGCCGAAGGCGATGGCCCACTTGGGCTCGGTCATCTGCTCCCAGACGCGGCGCAAGATGGGCGCCTGCTTCTGGGTGATGGTGCCGACGATCCACAACAGGTCGGCCTGGCGCGGCGAGAAGCGCGGGAACTCGGCGCCGTACTGCGCGATGTCGTAGCGCGGGCCCGAGACCGACATGAACTCCATGCCGCAGCAGGCGGTCACGAAGGGATAGTTGAAGAGCGAGTACTTGCGGCTCCAGTTGATGCCGGGCTGACTCATCTTTTCGATGGTCTGGCGCAGCCAGCTCTCGGAGTCGGCGCGGCGGGTGACGAGCACCTCGTTGTGAATGATCTCTTCGTCTCTCATCGGAGTGCCCTTACGCCGCGTGGTGGCTGACGGTCGACTTGTGATGCTGCTCGGCGCGCGCCGCGTGGACGTGCTCCGTTTGCGTCTGCAGCGACTCGTAGTCGTCTTCGTTCTCGCGGCCCGCCCATTCGAGCGCGCCCTTGCGCCACTCGTAGACCAAGCTCACGACGAGCAAGCCCGCGAACACCAGCATCGCGCCGGCGAGCGCCGCGGGAGCGAGCGAGCCGTTGCCGCGGATCGCATCACTGAAGGTGACCGCCCACGGGTAGATGAAGACCGCTTCGATGTCGAAGACGAGGAAGAGGATCGCGACCAGGTAGAACTTGACGTTGAAGCGCTCGCGGGCCGGGCCGGTCGGCGGGTTACCGCACTCGAAGACCTCGAGCTTGACCTTGGTGGGACGACGCGGTCCCAGGAAGTTCGAGATGATGAGGAGCAGCGCGCCAAGCCCGGTCGCCAAGATGACCATCAGGAACAGCGGCAGATGTGCTTCGAGCATGGTGCCTCTTTACCGTCTAGATCCGCGCACAATCAAGGGATGCGCGGTGTTGGCAGCACCTTGAATTCGTAGGTGATGTCAGTGCTGGCGCCACGGCCGTAGAAGGTCCGCGCGGCGATCGCCTGTCCATAGCAGGCCGCCAAGGGGCTCGAAGTGCCTTTCCCGACCACTTTGAGGCCCTGGGGCGTGGCCTCGGTCTCCGATTCGGGGAGGGTGAAGCGCACCTCGAAGGTGGAGGCGCGCTCGATCGGATGATCGAGCATGCACTGGCAGGTCTCGCGGGTCGGCTCGTCGAGCCGGCGCAGGGTGTCGAGCATCTTCCAGCGGGTCTCACCCACGAACGAGTAGAAGTAGACGACGTCGACGACCTCTTCGTACGGCTGCTTATTGAAGTTCTTGGGGAACTGATTGCGGTGGGCGCTCGCCACCAAGCACTCTTGCAGCGGCTGGTCGGCGAGGGTCGTCGCGGGGTCGACCTCGACCTTCTTGGCCATGCCGTCGGCGCCGATGAGCAGGCGCAGCCGCACCGAGGTGAGCGCGGTGGTCGCCCTGCCCTGCATGCGGCGCTCGTTGTCGCAGCCCGCGCGGAGGGCGCGGATCGAGAACGGCTCGGAGAGCTGCGGATCGCCGTCGGCCTCGGGGTCACGCTGCTGCGCGGCTTGCAGGCAGCGCGCGAGGCTCTGCGGCGGCACCTTGAAGGTCAGGTCGTCCTCGGCCTCACGGCTCACCAGGGCGTAGCCCGCGCTCTGCGTACCGGCGGTCGCGACCATGCGGGGGTTGCGCGCATGGCCACAGCCTGTCGCTATCGCGGACAATCCGACCAGCAAGCCGAGCCATCTCATGCAAGCAACCCGAGCCTCGCGAGCTCTTCGACGCGGTCGGCGGGCCGCGCGGCGATCACGTGCGCGTCGCCGGTGAAAGCGAAGACCACGATGCGCTTGGCCGAGCCACCTTTGGCGAGCACCAGGTTCACGTGCGCGACCAGCGGCGCCAAGCTCTGCGCGGTCATGCGCGCGCTATCGGCTCCAGCCACTCCACCGGCGAGCCGCATCAGCTCACCGTAAGCGTCGCCGTTCACATGACCGTGGCCCCAGAGGGCGAGCCCCTCACGGAGGGCGCGGGCGCCGTCCTGCATGAGGTAGCGGTACACGAGGTCGCTGATGCCCGGCCCCAACGCCACGCCGTCGGGCGGCTCGCAGCCCTCGTCGTAGGCCTCATGCGCGTCACCCAGGACCCGCCAGCCCTCGAGCAAGCCGAGCTTGCGCGCGGTCTCGAAGAGCTCGCCGAAGCTGTACGTCGGCTCGGGCGCGACCTCTGCAGACTCCACGATGTCCGTCATGACGAACCTCAGCACATCTCACGACCGGCGTTGCGGCAGAGAGAGGCTATTGATTGGCGCGGGGCAGCACCTTGTACTGAAAGTCGATCTCGGTTGGGCTGCCGCGACCATAGAACAAGCGGTTCTCCATGGTCTTGCCGTAGCACTGCGCGATGGGATGGTCGCCAGTGACCCGCACGCCGATGGGCTTCGTCGCATCCGCGGCCTCCGGCAGGTTGAACGCCACGCTGAAGCTCACCGGCTCGGTGATCGGGTTGTCGATCATGCACTGGCAGGTCTCGCGGGTCGGCTCGTCCATGCGGCGCACGGTGTCGAGCATCTTCCAGCGCGTCTCGCCCACGTACGAGTAGAAGTAGACGATGTCCGCGATCTGCTCGTAGGTCTTGCCGTTCTTGTTCTTGGGGAACGGATTGCGCATGGCGCTCGCCACCAGGCAGTCCTGCAGCGCCTTGTCGGCCTGGAGCGCATCGGGCAGCACCTCGGCCTTCTGCGCTTTTCCATCGGCGCCGACGGTGATGCGCATGCGCATGCTGGTGAGCGCGCTGGTGGCGCGGGCGTTCATGTTGAGCTCGTTCTCGCAGCCGGCGCGCAGGGTGCGCACCGAGAAGGGCTCGGAGAGCTGCGGCGACGGATCGACGTCCGGGCTCATCCCCGCGGCGGCGCAGCGCTCGAGGCTCTGCGGCGGCACCTTGAAGTCGAGATCGTCTTGCGGGCCGCGATTGTTGAACGCTTCGCCCGCGTCGATGTGCTGCTTCGAGTCGTCGGCCACCGCGACCATCTTGGCCGGGCGCGCCGGCGTGCAACCAACCGCGATGACGGACAGCGCGGCAACGTAACCCAAACGCGACATGGAGCCCTCCCCTTCTAAGCTGCTTCGACCGACTTCTCGTCGAGGTTGACCGAAACCAAGGTGCTCATGCCGGGCTCTTGCATGGTGACGCCGTAGAGGCGGTCGGCCTGCGACATGGTGTTCTTGTTGTGGGTGATGACGATGAACTGCGAGATCTTCGAGATCTCGCGGAGCATCTCGTTGAAGCGGCCGACGTTGGCTTCGTCGAGCGGCGCGTCGACCTCGTCGAGCACGCAGAACGGCGACGGCTTGATGAGGAAGATGGCGAACACCATCGCGGTCGCGGTGAGCGCCTTCTCACCACCGGAGAGCAGCGAGACGTTCTGCAGCTTCTTGCCCGGCGGCTGCGCGATGATCTCGACGCCCGACTCGAGCACGTCGTCCTGGCTCTGGATGAGCTCGAGGCGCGCCACGCCACCGCGGAACAAGCGCGGGTAGACCTGCTGGAACATCTCGTTCACCGCGTCGAAGGCCTCCTGGAAGCGCTCGCGCGAGGCGCGGTTGATGCGCTGGATGGCGCGCTTCAACGAGTCCAAGGCGTTCGCGAGATCGTCGCGTTGCGTGACCAAGAACGCGTAGCGCGTCTCGATCTCGGCGCACTCGTCGATGGCCGTGAGGTTGATGGGGCCCAGCGCCTTGATGGCGCGGTCGAGCTCGGTCGCCTTCTGGCGGGCCTCGGGGCCAGGCATCGGGCGCATGTGATAGTCGGTCACCACCTGCGCGATGCGCACGTCGTGGCGCTCGAAGATGTGATCGGTGATGCGCGCCCGCTCGAGCTCCAGGCGTTGCAGCTCGAGGCGCACCGCGTTGAGCCGCTCCATCGCGACGTCGCCCATCTTGCGTTGCTCGCGCAGCGCCTGCTCGATGACCGCGACACCCTGACGGTCGGTTTCGTAACGCTCACGCGCGGCCGTGAGCTCTTCACGGCGGCGGAGCGCTTCGGCGGACGTCGACTGCGCGAGCTGCTGGCCCTCGTCGATGCGCTGGCCGAGCTCTTGGCTCGCGCTCTCGTTGTGACGGATCGCGTTGGTGGCGCGCTCGATACGCTGCCGCAGCTCGCTCATGGTCTGCTGCAAGCGCTGCGCGGCCGCCTTGGTGCCCGTGAGCTTCTCGGCGCGCGTCGCGCCTTCGACCTTGGCGCGCGTGAGCTCCTCGGCGCGCGCCGCGAGCTCCTCGGCCATGCCGGCGCGGCGCTCGGCGAGCTCTTTCGCCTGGGCGTCGATGCGGCGCTGCTCTTCCTCGGCGCGCGCCGCGGCGGCTTCGGCGGCCTGCGTCTCACCGGCGCTCTTCTCGAGCTCGTCGCTCGCCTGGGCCCGCTCGATCTCGACGATCTCGGCGCGGTCACCAGCGCGCTGCGCATCTGCTATGGCGGACTCGAGATCCTTGGAGATACCAATGCGCTCGAGGTCGGCCGCGTGCAGGTCTTTCTCGAGCTGCTGGATGTCGACTTCGAGCTGCAAGCGCCGCGTCTCGAGCTCTTGGTGCGTGCTCTTGGCGGCGTCGTGCTCGACCTCCAGGCCAGCCACGGTCTCCTCGAGCTCGCGGATCTCGCGACGCTTGGCGAGCAGACCCGAGCCCTCCTCCGAGCCACCAATCAAGGTGCCGAAGGCGTCGAGCACCTCACCGTTCAAGGTGACGTAGCGCAGCGGCGTTTGCTCGGCGCTGAAGGCGAGCAAGGCGGTGTCGAGCGACTCGGCGATGCTGACGTCGGCGAGCAGATACTCGGCGACCTTCTCGAAGCCAGGCCGCGCCTTGACGCGGTCCAACGCATCACCACGGGCCCGGCCAGCGACCTCGCGCGGCGCGATCGGCACGAAGCCGCTGCGGCCACCCGCGATGCTCTGCAAGTGCGCGATCGCGGAGACGCCGATTTGCTGGGCGTCGACCACGACGTATTGCAAGCGCTCGCCCAGCGCCGCCTCGATGGCGCGCTCGAGCTCCGGCGGCACCTCGAGGACGTCGGTGATGAGCGCGCGGATCCCCGAGAAAGCCTCCGCCCCCCCCTCGGGCTGCATGAGCGAGCGCACGCCGTCGGAGTAGCCCTCGAAGCGGCGGGCGATCTCTTGCAGCGACTCGAGGCGCGAGCGCTTCTCGGCGAGGTTGTCACGCAGCGTACGCACGCGCGACTCGCTCTCGTTCACCTGCCGGATGGCGGTCTCCAAGGCGGCGCGGTCGTCGGTGACGCGGGTACGCCACTCGGCGAGCTGCGTAGCCAGGATGTCGCGGCGCTCGGTGAGCTCGCGCGCCTTGGCCTCGGCGACCTCACGGCGTCGGGCCACGTCCTCGAGCTCGGCGCTCGAATGGGTGAGGCGCTGACGCAGCTCGACGTCGCGCTTGGCGATGGCCGCGATCAACGTGCGCTGGCGCGCGCCTTCGTGGATGTGCTCCACCGCGGAGCGGCGCAAGCTCTCGGCCTCGCGATCCAACGAGCCGATTTGCCCCTGCATCTCACTGACGGCGGTCTCGAGGTTGTAGGTGCGCTCGCGGTCACTGTCCACCGAAGCGGACAGGTGCCCCAGCGCTTGGTCGTGGCTGTCGTGCTCGTTCCTCGCCTGCTCGAGGCGCATCTCGGCGTCCTCGACGTCACGGCGGGCGGCATGCACGCGCGCCACCGCTTCTTCACGCTGCCGCTGCCAGTGCGAGAGGTCACGCTCCAAGGCCGCGAGCTTCGCGTCGAGCTCGGCGCTCTGCTGCTGCTCGGCCTGCAATGCCCGCTCGACCTCGAGGAGGCGCTCACGGTCGGCTTCGATGCTGTTCTCGCGCTCGGCGATCCCCGCTTGGGTGTCCTCGGTGTCGCGTTGCAGCTGCTCGGCCTCGTAGGTCGCGTGCTTCTCCAAAGCGGAGACGCGCAGCAGCTCGAGCGATGCCTGATGCAGCTCGAGATCACGCAGCTCGGCGCGCAGCTCCTTGTACTTCTCCGCCTTGCGGGCCTGCCGGCGCAGCGACTGCAGCTGGCGCTCGAGCTCGCTCACCACGTCGCCGACGCGATCCAAGTTCTGCTGCGTCGACTCCATGCGGCGCTCGGCGGCCTTCTTGCGCGCCTTGAACTTGGTGATGCCGGCGACCTCTTCGATGAGGGAGCGGCGATCTTCGGGCTTCGAGCTGACGATGAAGCCGATGCGGCCCTGCTCGATGATCGAATAGGCGCGCGTCCCCACGCCGGTGCCCAGGAAGAGATCGGTGATGTCGCGCAGACGGGCCGGCACCTTGTTGACCAGATACTCGCTCTGGCCGTCGCGATGCAGGCGGCGGGTCACCGCGATCTCGCTGAAGCTCGCGTACTGCGGCGGCACGTTGCCGTCGTTGGTGAAGGTGATGGTGACCTCGGCCATGCCGAGCGGCCCACGGCTATCGGAGCCCGCGAAGATGACGTCTTGCATGGCTCGGCCGCGCAGATGCTTGGCGCTCATTTCGCCCATGCACCAACGCAAGGCGTCGACGATGTTCGACTTTCCGCAGCCGTTCGGCCCGACGACGCCGGTGATGCCTTCACCGAAGGTCAACACGGCGCGCTCGGCGAACGATTTGAAGCCGTGAATCTCGAGTCTCTTAATCCGCATGGGCCTGCCAATCGGCGACGAGTCGTTAGAGAGACTCGCCGACGCATACCGCTTTACCTGCGGGGTCCGATCGTTTTGCCAAAACCCACGATCGCGACCCTCAAAAAGGCCTACGGAACGGCGATCGTCAAGGACAGGGCCCGATGGCCAGCTCGGGTCCCAGGGTCACGTTTGGAGCGTTCGGAGGCATCCGGCGAACGGTGACGTAATCGTAACGGATGCCGCCGCCGTTCGAGATTTGCCAGCCGGAGACGCGCACCGTGGACACGCTATCGACCGCGGCATCACCGTAAGCCGGCGCGACGCCAGCGCCATCGATGGACGCGGTCACCGAACGGGCATCCAAATCGACGATCGCACGCAGCGTGTGCTCGCCAGTGCCGCCAGCGAGATTTTGGTAGGCGCCGCCACCGACGCTCACGAAGCGCTCGTGTCCAAATCTGGGGCCGGTCCCATCCGTCCAGTAGCCCCACCCCAGCGACACGGCCGTGTTGGAGGAGCTCACCGCGGAGGCGTTGTAGATGTAAGGCAGGCTGCGCCCCAGCTGGATGAGCGAGCCGTAGGTCGTTTCACCATAACGATTCACGTCCATGCCAACCGTGAGCTCGATACGGCCTCCGGTGATGGCCGCAAAGCTCCGATCGGCGTAGGGGTCGCCGTTGCGGTTACTGGCTGCGGGCATGCTGATCTTACCGCCGCCGAGCGGGATGCCAACCGTGCCGCTCAGCGTCCAAGGTGCGCCGAGGCTGCCCAGGCCATTGAACTCCTCACGCAGCGTGTAGACGCCAGTGTTGGTATCCGGGAAGCTCGCAAGGCCGGTAGGCGGCGCGCCGTACACCAAGAGCAAGTCGCGCTCGGCAGCGTCGCGGTCGTGCCCGTTCATCACCCAGATGGTGGTGTCGTTGCGGTTCCAGCCGCTCGAGATGCCGACCTCACGCGCGATCTCGTGATAGCCTCCGCTATCGCGGGCAAAGACGCGCACGTCGAAACCATCGGCGCCCGAGCGTCCCACGTCGACCGCCGCTCTGTGATCGAAGACGATACTGAAGCCGAAGCCGGCGGCGAGCCTGGGCTGCGGCGTCACCGTGACGACGCGGCCATAGTGATACCTGGCGGGCCCGACCTGGCAATTGCTGTCGTCGCAATCCACGAGACCATTGCAGTCGTTGTCGAGGCCGTCACGGCAGTTCCCGCTCATGACCTCTTCGAAGAGCGCCGGGCTCACCGCGACGTTCGCGTCGTCACAATCGCCGCTGCACTCCGAGATGCCGTCACCATCGTCATCACGGTGCGTCGCGACGAAGGTCTCGCAGGCAAGGCAGACGTCGCCCGCCCCGGGGTAAATGGTCGCGTCGTTGTCGTTGCAGTCGTCCGCGGAGCTCGCGACGTAACCGTCGGCGGAGTCATCACAGGCGCAGCGCGGCGCGCCGCCACCGAAACCGTCACCATCCTGATCGAGATAGCGGTAGGAGCAACCAGCGGGCGCGTCGGTGCTCTCGTCGATCGCGCCGTCGCAGTCATCGTCACGGCCGTTGCACACCTCTGGGCGCGCGAAGGCACCGCGGGTCACGAGACAATCGTAGAGACACTCGCTCCAACGTCCGTCGACGCACTGCCGACAACCCTGAGCGCAATCCTTGGCGCCGGCGACGCACGGCGTGACGGCCATCACGTCATCGCACGACGCGCCAGCGGCGCCGGTGCTCGCGACCTCGCGGCAGAAGCCATCGAGGCACGCAAAGCCGTCGGCGCAGTTGCCGGCATCACAGGCGCGATCGGTGAGCCCCACCACGTGCTTGCTGCACGCGGCGAGGATCGTGATCACGAGGATGGAGCATAGGCGTGTCACCACCCTGAGCTTAGCTGACTCCGACATACGAGAGAACGTCACGAGACCAAGGGCGTCCACGCTTGCCGCTTTCCGTCAGGGATCCGGTGCGGGCGCGTGTGTGTGCGCTATGCCTGATGGAGGCTCGCGTGATTGTTTTCACCGTGGGCGAAGCTGCACTGCAAGAGCAGCTCGGGCGTCGGGCGCAGCACGTTGGCGCGCGCATCCGGCGGCTCACGCAGCATCAAGTTGAAGGCGCCGACCGGCATGGCGAAGAGCGCGATCAACGCATCTTCACCCATGCGCGCGCCCCATTCGACGCGCGACAAGTTGCCGCTGCGCACCATCAGCATCGCGTGCCCGCGGCCAGTGCCGATGCGCAGGACGGCGGAGCGCTCCGACTGATACAGCCACAACAAGATCTCTTCGAGCGGCCAGGCCTCGAGCTGGCCGACCAAGCAAGAACGATCATCGCTGGAAGTGTGGGTGGACGTAGTGATCATAGGAACCCTCCGTCGCAATACCGCCGACACCCGATGAGTGAGCAACCCACGTGCCAGCGCTCGATCGCCATGGCGCACGGGTTTCGCGAAGACCCACACGCAAAAGATGTCACTCGCTGCGCAAACGCGACACGTCGATCCGCATCGTGCGCGCGCGCACGCCTACACCAGCTCCTGGGCGCAGGTGATGAAGCGGCGCACGCCAGCCGCGAACGTCTGCGGCTTGGGCAAGAGGCTCAGCACCAGGAAACCTGGTCTGTCGAAGTCGTAGAAATAACCCGGCGCGACCTTCACACCGGCGCGGGCGCACGCCAACACCCAGCCGTCGTCGTCGAGGACGTGCGGCACCCGCACGACGACGCTCCAGCCCGCCCCGACCGGCAAGACGCCGATGGCCGGCACGGACAGCGCGGCCGAGCGTAGCGCCGCGAGGTTTGTCCGCAATCGCGAACCCACCTGCGCGGCCATCGCCTCACCGTGCCTCCACAACGACGGCAAGGCACGCTGCACCGGTGTCGCGGCGCTCAAGTAGGCGTCGTTCACCCAGGCGAGCGCCGGCGCGGCGGCCTCGGCGGCGTCACCGTGCAACGCCATCCACGCGAGCTTGAGCTGCGGCATGGCGGCGCGCTTCGACAGACCATCGAGGGCGATCACCAAGCCCGGCAGATTCGTGGGCAGCTCGGGCACGACTGCCTCGAGCGGATACGCCGCGAAGACACGATCGATGAGCAACACCGCGCCACGCTCGGCGCAGAGGAAGGCGGCCTCGGCGATCTCGTCCTGGGTCGCGACCGAGCCCGTGGGGTTGTTGGGGCTCACGATCACGACGACCTTGGCGCCAGCGACGAGCGCGCGTTGCAAGCTCGCCATGTCGATGCGAAAGCGCTCCTCGGCGATGAGGTCGTACCAGACGGTGTCCGCGCCCTCGAGCTGCGCGAGGTGTGGGATGAGCGGATAGCTGGGCCGCGGCACGGCGATGAGCTCGCCGGGGCTCACGAAGGCCTTGAACGCTATCGCGTACGCCTCGCTGGTGCTCGCGGTGATCACCAGGTGGTCGACCGGCACGCCCGTCATGCCGCTCAGGAAGTCACGCGCCGAGCGCATCCCCATGGCGTCCGGCTCGTAGCTCGCAAGCGCCGTCGCCCCACCCATCGCCCAGGCGAGCTCGCCGTCGGGGTAAATCAGCTCGACGCGTGTCGGGTTCGACTCGGTCAGGTCGTAAGGGGGCGCGAGCTCTTCGATCGCCCGCGTCAGCTCCGTGGGCGTGAAGTCCCCGGGCAGGCGTCGGGAAAGTTTGATCGGCACGCCGTCTTTAGCGATGCTCTGTGAGGTCGGCGTAAGGGTCATTGATGCGCACGCGCGTTAGATTCGCTTCCTTCATTCTCGCTACTACTTCAATTGCCTGCGCGCCGGCCCTGCACAAGCCGGAGGCTGGCGAGCACTATCGCGGCGCCGCCGGAACGGCAACGCAGACGGGGCGCGGCATCGACGATGAGCGCCTGGTCTTCGACCTCGAGGTGCGCAGCGTCGCGCCCGACGGGAGCTTCGAAGCGCTCATCACTTTCACCGAAGCACGCTTGACGGGCGACGGCGTGCCGCAGAGCGCCGACGGGCTGATCGGCAAGACCGTCCCCGCGAGCTTCGAGCCGACCGGCCGCTTGCGCCAATTCATCCTCGACGGGCTCGACGATCGCATGCAGGCGCTGGTCACCCGCACCTTGGCCGCCATGCAGGCGACGGGCCCGGTGAGCCCACTCGATCTGCGCACCATCAAGGCCGAGCGTCCACGGCAGGCGAGCCTCTCCGCGGGCGAAGGCACTCCCGTGATCGCGACCTTCCTCAGCGAGGGCACGCAGCGCACACCGAGCGGCCCCTACAACGTCGTGACCATCACCGGTGAGCAAAACGCCGACGTCAAGCTCGAGGAGCGCACCGTGAAGGCGCAAGTGCGCGTCAGCGGCAAGGCGCGCGCCGCGCTCGCGAACCTCATGGTCGGCGACACCCGCGTCGGCTCGGCGATCGACTACGCCGACGACAGCCTCGACGCGCAGTCGTCCGCCGCCGAGGCAAGAGCCGTGGTGTCGCGGCGCAACGAATCGATGGTGCGCGTCGTCAAAGCCGACGACACCGCCGCGCCCGCCGACCTCACGCAGCTCGGCGAAGACGACGGCCTGTTCGCGTGCAGCGACCGTGTGTCCGCTTTGACGGCGCGCATCCAGGCGATGGCCCCCCTCTACAGCGCCGCCGATACCAGCGTGCCGCAGATCGCCGGCGAGCTCGTGCAGTACGGCCAGGAGAGCGGTCCGCGCGTCGTCGTCGGTCCCGAGGGCACCTACGTCGTCGACAGCGCCGGCACCCGCGGCGCGGCGCTCGACAAGGATCAGCTGGGGCAAGCGCTGGCGCAGGCGATGCCGGGCACCGAGCAAGTCGTGGTCTACATCGACGCCGATCAGTCGGTGCAGGCGCGCCAGCTCCTCGATATCTCCGCGACGCTCCGCGAGATGAGCCAGATGCTCGAGGTGAAGCTCGAGGGCCGGCTGCTCGTGGGCGCGCGCACCATCAAGCTCCCCGACGCCGTCAGCTACCCGCGCCTGCGCGAAGAAGCCGCCGAGCTCGAAGGGTCGGCGCCGAGCCTGCGCCTGGGGCTCGTGCCGCAGATCTTCCGCGAGGAGCTGGGCCGCACCTGCTACGCCGGTTACCGCGCGTCGGCCGAGTCGTTCGCCGCCGGGGTCTCGCTCGGTACCGTCCGCCGTGCCGTCCCAGGTCTGCTCGCGACCTGCGGCTGCCAAGGCATCGACACGCAATTCCTCGACGGCTGGCTCGGCCTGTTCGATGCGCGCGTCCTGGGCTCCGGGTGGATCCCGCTGCCGCAGACCACCGGCACCGGCAAGCACGTCCGTCTGGGGCGGCGCTCGACGGTGGGCGAGCTCGTCGAACAAATCGAAAAGACGGGAATTTCGCCCAATGATATCGGGCACTTGAAGATCGTCATTCGCTGACCTAATCCGAGCCAACTCCCTGTAATTTTGGGTATGTAGGCTTGAATGGCCCCCCGCCGACCTACGCAGAGCGATTGGAATCCATTCCGGGATTTCTTTGGCTTCGGGGACCAGCAGCAGGCGCCGACCGCGCGCCAGCCGCGCCGCTCGACCGCCGAGCGTACCCGCGAGCGCGCCCGTCACCCCGAGCGTGACACGCGCGAGCCGGTGCGCGCGCAGGTGCCGACGAACCGCCGCAAGAAGCCGCAAGGCAAGGCGCGTGGGACGCCGGTGCGCGCCGCCACCACCGTGCAGCTGCCGCGCAATCCGCCCATCCCCAAGCCCGCGCCACGTCCGCCAGCGCGCCGCGCCGATCCTCAGTTGCCGGGCGTCGACGCGGCCCTGCAGAGCTTTCGTGGCATCGAGGTCGGCGCCAAGATCCGCGGCACCATCCAGCGTGGTCCCAACGGCATCGACCTGCCCGTCGATCCGCAGACCGGCCAGCGCCGCGGCACATTCGATGCGACTGTCCGCGCCCGTGGTGCGACCGTCGACGCCGACATCCAGGTGGGCCGTGGCGTCCGCTATACAGGACCAGAAGTCCCACGCATCCTCGGTAACCCCATCGACGTGAACATCACCGCCGTCGCCATCCGCGATGGCCAACCGGTGCGCGCCGACTACCGCACCATCCTCGGCATCACCGGCTCCCAGACCATCGACCCCAGCAAGGTGCCGCAAGGCGGTCCCGGCATCCGCGCCACCGTCGATCTGCAACAGCTCGTCGGCAACGACATCCAGCTGCGCCGCAGCAACGGCACGCCCGTCGACGCGCGCGTGCAGCTCGACGGCGACCGCATGAGCTTCGACATCACCATGCAGGTCGACAGCGGCACCATCGGCAACCGCCGCGCCGCGCACCTCGCCATCGATCGCGGCGGCAAGGTGCGCCTCACCGGCACGCGCGACGCCAACGGCGTCACCCGCGTCACCGTGCAGAACCTCGACGTGCAAGGTGCCCGCCTCACCATGCCGACGCGCCGGGGCCAGCCCGACGACACCATCACCGCGCAGCGCCTGCGCATGCGCAACGCCGGGCAGATCGTCCTCGAAGGCGGACGCATCACGCACGCGAGCCTGCGCGGCGCCCAGGTCACGGGCCTGTCCACGAGCCTCACGGTGCGCGACCCCACCGACGACCGTCAGGCGACGTTGCAGATCAACGACCCGGCGAACGGCGCGTCGGTGCGCAACATCAACCTCGAGATCAAACCGGGCCGCCGCCAAGCGAGCGATCCGCGCGGCACCGTGCCACCGACCGACATCGCCTTCAGCGCCTCGACCGCGAGCCCCATCGACGTGCGCCTGCGCGCCGATCAGCGCGGCCTGCCGTACGACGTGCGCCAGGGTCTCACCGCGACGCTGCACAACGGCACGCGCGTCACCGGCGAGGGCGAGATCACCTGGCGCCGCTCGGTGCCTGGCGGCGATCGCCCTCCCATGACCAGCCTCGCCATCCGCGCGACCGCGGCCGACCCGAAGAACCCCGGTCAGATGCGCCCCATCGAGATGACGACGCGCGCCGATCTGCACGGCGTCAATCAGATCGTCGGCGATGCGCTCGCGGCCGCGAACTTCCGCCTCGGCATGCAAGGCACGCTGCGCCTCACTAGCTACGACTCGACGCCGGGCAACGACACGTACGACTACAGCTTGAGCTTCAAGGCTGGGCAGACGCTCGGCGCGAACCCGCAGCCCGCGAACATCCGCATCAACGAGCTGCCGCGCACACGCGACGCCGACGCCTCGAAGCTGCGCTCGGCGACCATCGACGGCGCCCAGCTCGACATCGAGCTGCACGCGACGCGCACCCCCGACCGCCGTGAGGGTGGTCGCATCGTCACCCCAGGCACGCTGTCGCTCACGGGCGCGATCACCGGCGGCATCACCACCGGCAACGTGCACCTGCCGCACGCCGACGGCGCGCTCGACCTCAGCATCGAGCGCGCGCCGGGCGCCCGCACCGCGGTGCACGTGCCCATCAACGTGAAGCTCGGGCAGGACGGCGTCATCAGCGCGCCGATCCCGGCGGCGAACGGCGTCACACCCGAGACCTGGGAAGCTTGCCAGCGCACGCTCAACAGCGGCCAGACGATGCTCACGCCCGCGGTGCACGGCGGCAACATCGCCTTGTGCGCGAGCGGCGTGAACATCCGCGCCCTGCAGCAGTCGCACGACGTGAGCATGCTGCGGCACCGGCCGGGCTCGGTGGAAGAGCAGCGCGCGGCCTTGCGCGCCGCCGATCAGGCCTTCCGCACCGACGCCACCGAAGACGAGCGGCTCGCGGCGCAACGAGCCCAGTGGAGTGGTGAGCTCGACCGCGGCATCGCGGCCGCTATCGCGAAGCACGGCATCGACGCCAGCACCACGCCGATGGATCCGGTCGCGGCCGCCAAGGCGTTCCGCGTCGGCGACACCATCCGCAACGCCGACAGCGTCGACTTCAGCGCCGACATTCCGCTCGGCGCCCGCAGCATGGCGCTCACCAGCGGCCTCCAGAGCTGGATCTACGGCGGCACGTTGCAGGTGCAGCCCGACACGACGATGCGCATCGAGGCGACCCCGAACAGCGACGAGATCCGCGTGCGCTTCCTTGGCCGCGATGGCGGTCGCGAGGTGCCCCGCCCCATCACCATCGACGCGGGCTACACCCTGTGGCCGAACGGCCAGAACAGCTTCTCGACGCTGATCGTGCGGCGAGGCGCCGACGGCCGCATCGAAGCCCGCCCCGAAGGCGCGCAAGTCAGCGGTATGGGACCCGACCCGTGGAACACCTTGGGGCCGGAGATCGCCAGCCGCTTCCTGAACGCAAAAGCGGACAATCCGCAGGGGCCGCGGCGCGCCTTTGCCGCTACCGTGCTCGCGAACATCGTCGACCAGGCCGGCGCGCAGGTCGACATCACCACCAATCCAGCGAGCAGCGCGGCGCACGCCCTGGGCGCCGACGGCGAGTACATCGCGGCCGCGCTGCGTGGCGCGCAGATCAACCGCGCGAGCTTCCGCGTGCCCGGCGATACGCCCATCGCCTTCGGCAACAACTTCCTGACGCTCGCGCAGCCCACGACCATCAGCATGACGAAGCGCGCCAATCAGGCGGGCTTCACCATCGCGGCCGACGACGTCACGCTCGGCCCCTCACGGGTCATGACGCCCGGCCGCTCGATGGAGCTCTTGGGCGGCACCGTGCGGCGTCTCGAGGTCGACACGAGCGTCGACCCACAGCTCACCGTCGATCAGGCTGTCCGCTTGCGCGGAATCGACGCCAGCCGTGTGCGCATGCGCGTCGACGAGGCCGAGCGCGCGCCGGGCGAGCCGCGCACCAGCTACGAAGTCGGCCCCGCGAGCATCACCGGCGACATGAGCCTCCACATGCGCCAGTACGCCGACGTCCGCCGCACCGAGCCCGTGGTGCTGCCTCCCGTCCACGGCCCCTATGGCGAAGTCATTCCTCTCATGGGACAGCGCGAAGTCATCGAGCCGTCACGCCCCGCCGAGACCAGCTTGAGCGAGCTCAATCTCGGCATCACCGGCCCGATCACGGTGCGCAACCTGCGCATCCCAGCGGCGAGCCCCGAGAGCGGCTCGGCGGTCATCGAGCAGCTCGATCTCGACGCCCGCAACGCGCGCATCACCATGAACGACGGGCAGGTCACGGTGACCTCGCCCGAGGGCAGCCGCGCCCGCCTGCGCTACTCGGGCGAGCTGGTCGCGCCTGAGCCCACGCCGTTCCGCGTGCGCTTCGGCCCGGGCTCCGAAGCCGTGGCGACCATCCACAAGCTGTCGACCTACGTCGGCGACCGCCGCGACGTCGAGCGCGTCGAGCTCGAGATGAGCGCCGTCCGCGCCCGCACGTTGGCGAACGACGATCCCACGCAGACACGGGTCAGCGGCACCATCACCGTGAGCGACATCCCCATGAGCTTCCGCAGCGCCAGCGCCATGCTCGTGCTGCCGCGCCTCGCCCTGCGGAACTTCACCGATGACACCAGCCGCAACTTCCGCGACGTGCAGGTCGCCGCCTTGTCCCTGCCAGGCACCGAGCTCACCGCGACGCCAGCCTTCAACATGGACCAGGCCCGGCCCGAGGACTTCGTCGCCGGTGCCCGCCCGGCGGACGACCCGCGCGTCAGCCGCGGCCGCGCCAACCTCCGCCTGCGGACCGACGTGCTCTTTGCGTTCTCGCAATTCGTCGATAACGAGCGCTCGGGCGCCATCGGCGATCTGCGCCTCGAGCGCACCAGCTTCTTCGCGAACGGCGGCATGGTCTATCACCAGTCGGCCATCTCGCCAGCCGACCTCGAGAGCCAGCTCGAGGCGGTCCGCGAGTTCCTGGCCCGCCAGCCCCGACGATAGCGGCACACCAGGGCAGCGCAACTCGGCCGGCCGGGCGCCGAAAACACCCGCCTTCCCACCCAATGGATCGTTTCCGGCACTTTTAGGTGCTCCGGGCGTCGTTCCCACACAACGAACCCGGCCACGGAACCGATAATCTGATCATCCCCCCGTCTACCCTGGCGGCGGTTCAACGCAACGCGTCAACGCTACGAGGACTTGATTGGCTGACGGGGTCCCATTCGCGCCGCTCTTCCGGAAAGGCGACACCAGCCTCCCGGGCGATCGTGTGCTGCCGGCGCCTCAAGGCCCAAGGCCAGCCCAGGCCACCGAGCCGGCCGAGCCCGTCTCCGCGCCCGCGCAGCCTGCCGTCGTCGAGCCCGCCGAAGCTCAGCTGCTCCCCGACCAGGTGCAACCCCGGCCCCGCCCGGTCGCCGACAGCAGCGCACGCCCCCGTCCCCGCGCGGCTCGGCCGGCGCCACCCCCCACCCAACGCGGCGATATCCGCTTCACGCCCCCGGTCCCCGAGACCGCCCCCCGCTCGCGCCCCTCGAACACGCCGCTCAATGCGCCGATCGCCCCGGCCGTAGACCTATCGCCCTTTGGCCGGGACCCGATGGTGCGTGTCTCTCCCGGTGCCGTGCTCGGCGCCATCGAGAGCGCCGACGTCGACGCCAACATCGTCTCCACGCGAGGCGGCGAGATCCACAAGATCGGCGTCGCCCCGGGCACGCAGCTGCCCATCCAGCTCGCTGTCCGCAATGGCGTAGTCACCCAGGCGCGCGTCGATGTCCTCGATGCGCGGGGCCGCCAGGCCTACCTCGATGGTCCGGTCGACATCGGTGGCGTGGACCTCACGAGCGACCGCCGCGTCGTGCCGCGCATCCGCAACGGCTTCGTCCGCTTCTTCGCCGATGTCTTCGGCATGAGCAACCAGACGGGCGCCATCTTCTCGGGTCAGCGCCGCGTCCCCGTCGACCCCAATCAATTCTTCAAGGCGCTTGGCTTTGGTGACGAGATCGCGCTGCTCGGCCCGCGCGCCGGTGCCGAGCGCCCGCCGAGCGCCGAGCTCGCCGAGCTGCGCCGCATCATCGACGCGGAGCGCTCGCCCGTGCAGGCCACCGTCAGCCTCTCGCCGTCACGCGAGCTGGTGCGCTTCGGCGAAGGTCTACAGCTGCAGCTCGGCCCCGGCTCGACCGCCACCTACAGCCGCCAAAACGGACTCGACCGCGTCGAGATCAACGCCAACGTCCTGCGCGCCCGCTTCGGCGTCGAGAACGGCCCCAACGTCGAGACCGGTCAGGCGAGCATGCGCATCATCGCCCAGCAGGTCGAAGAGGGTGGCCGCCGCCGCTGGGTGGTGAACGTCGTCAACGACGGCCAGCGCACGATTCAAGGTGTCCGCCTTCGCACACCGGTCACCGGCGAGCGCGCGACCAACGAGCTCAACCTCGGCAACGTCAGCATCTCGAACGGCAATCAGCCCGTCATCACGCTCGACCGCGGTAAGCTCACCGTCGGCTTCGACACCCAGCTCGACGGCGTCAACGGCGCGCTGCACCTGCGCGACCAGGCTGGCCGCCGCGGCGTCCTCACTTTGGGTAACGCGCGCAGCAACGACCTGCGCGTCGCCGCCCGCGTCGATCTCACCACCAGCACCGCCAACCCCACCGCCATCGAGCGCCTCGCCATCAGCGCCGACACCAACGGCTTGAACCTCGGCCTCACGGCGCCGGACGGCGTGCAAGTCGCGGCCGGCGAGGGCTTTGGCTTCGGCGTGCAGAGCGGCACGCAGCTCGCCGGCAACGGCCGCATCACCTACAGCATGGGCGGCGACCAACCCACGAACTTCACCCTCGAGTCACGTGACGGCGTGCGCGCCGTGGTCAATCTCTTCGGCACCAAGGTCGACCGCAGCTTGGGCGATATCGGCATCCGCACCGATGTCCGCAATGGCGCTCGCCTCGAAGCGAGCGTGCAGAAGCTCGATTGGGCAACCGGCGCCGTCGAGATGCGCGCCGAGTTCGACGCGACTCTGGACCGCGCCGCCATCCGGCTGCCGAGCGGCGAGCAGGCCGCGGTCAGCAACGCCAGTGGCATCGGCCGCGCCACCATCAGCTACCGGCCCGGCGATCTGTCCCCCGAGGTCCGCGGCGCCCTACGCCTCGCCATCGAGACCACCGGCAACGGCACGCGCGAGATGCGCCCGGGCTTTTCGTTCTTGCCGCGCAACGTCCCGGGCTTCGACCGCGCCAACGCCGAAGCGGGCGTGCAGCTCGAGGTCAGCGACGGCGGCGCCACCTTCGACATGCCGTTCACCGTGCATCGCACCGGCGCCTTCGAGACGCGCAACGGGGACACGAGCGGCGCAACGCTCAGCTTCGAGCGCCTCGCCATCGACTCGGTGTTCAACACCAACGGCGCGCGCGAGCAGGAGCTCAACGTCAACCTGCCGATGCGCCGCGAGGTCGACGACGCCGAGCGCCGTCATCAGCGCACCGACGCCGACCTTCCCTTGCGCGCCATACCGCCGCTCTTGCCGCGCGAGAACCCGAGCCCGCGCGACGCCTTCGACGACGTCGTCGGCCGCATCAACGTCGGCGAGCTCTTCCAGACAGGCCTGCGCGAGGTCGACCTCGACCTCACCATCCCGGTGCGCGCCGAGCATACGTTCGTGACCAACCCGGGCTCCTTCATGGGTCCGAACCGCCAGGAAGTGACGCTCGGCGCCGGCAGCATTCGCCTCGTCCTCGAGAGCGATGGCGGGCGCGTCACGCCGCAGCTCGCGACCCGCCCCGACGGCACGCCCAATCCGACCGTCGGCCTGCCCTCGGGCATCACCTTCGATCCGCCGCTGCGCATGACCTGGAATCCGTCGCGCGACGGCCATTGGTGGAACACGCCGTTCCAGAGCACCCTCGAGGTCCACGGCGTCGACGTCGTGCCGTCACCGTCGAACCCCGACCAGATCGTGCTGCGCCCGCGCCTCGGGAACGCCGACTTCGGCGCCGCCGGTGTCCGCAAGCTCCTGCTCGGCACCGCCAGCTGGGCGGACCCGGTGCTCGGCACGGAAGACATGGTCAACCGCATGCTCACCGAGAGCATCATGGAGACCGCGACCGGCTCGAAGGAGATCCCGACGACCGTGCAGGAGCTGGCGGCGCGCATCGCCCGCCACGCCAACGTGAAGATCGACACGCGCGCCGACATCGTCCGCCGCGTCATCGCCAACGCCGGCCCGCAGCACGCCGACTTCGTGCGCGACACCTTCGCGGGCGCCCAGCTCGCGGCGCGCGCCCAGCTGAACCCTGGCTCGGTGATCCGCGTCGGCCAAGATCAGCTCACCATCGCTTCCGCCGAGGACGTGCGCGTCGTCCGCCGTGACGGACGCACCGAGGTCACCGCGCAAGTCACGCTCGGTGACACCGTCATCAACGGCGCGGGTGGCGCGCAGATCGCATTGAAGGGCGTGAGCGCGCGCCTGCGCTTGGTGCAGAGCGGCCAAGGCACGGATCAGCAGACGTCGATCGAGCTCACGGACGTCGCGGCGCCCGAGCTCAGCTTCACGCAGGCCGACCGCCAATCGTACACCATCCGCCAAGGCGGAGCGCGCCGCATCTTCCTGAACAGCACCGGCGCGGTGACCGTCGAGGGTCTCGCGGGCACGTTCAGCGGCAACATGCTCTACAACGGCTCGCAGGTGTACGTGGAGCAATCACGCCTCACCAATGGCTCGCTGCAGCTCGACCCCGCCGGCGGCCTGCGCAGCGCCATGCAGCTCACCGACGTGCAAGCGTCGGCGACGAACATCGAGATCCCAGCGGAATCGAACGACCCGGCGGCGTCGGGTGTCGCGGCGCATCTGCGGCAGATCGACATCCGTGCCCCGGCGGCGACCCTGAACGTCACGCCCGACACCGGCATCCAGCTGACCACGCCGCCCACCAACCGCGCCAGCGTCGCCGCGGTGGCCGATCGCGCAAGCTTCGTCTTCCCGTCGCCGCGCATGCACGTGCAGGTCACCAACGCGCGCGCCAGCGGCACTCTCCAGGCGCTGCACATCGGCCCGACCACCAAGCGCATCCAGCTCTACGATTGGTATCTCGACACCTCGGCCACGAACGGCTCGGTGAGCGGCACCGTCGTCGCTGGTCCGCCCGGCTCACAGGCCGCGAACCTGCAGATCGAGCCGATGTACACCGACGCCGAGGGCGTACAGCGCCGCTCACGCATCCGCGTCTTCATCGCGAGCCTCGGCTTCACCCAGGCGAACCGCGATCAGCGTGTCGACGCCGTCATCGCGGGCCGCATCGACAGCGCCTTCAGCTTGCCGGAGCGCGAGATCCCATCGGCGACCGCGCCGCAAGCGCCGCAGACCTACCTGCACAGCTCGGGACGCTTCCAGGGCACGATCGACTTCAGCATGCGCAGCAAGGGCCGCCCGATCGACACGGTGCTCACCAGCGCCGACGCCCCGAGCGAGATCGCGGCGCAGGCACACGTCGAGCTCTCACTGCCGCGCGACGCGCAGGGCCGCGTCATCCCGCTCGTCGTCGAGGGCGCGCTGAACCCGACCGACGCCCGCGACAACGCGCGCGTCGTGAAGGAAGAGGTCGTGCGCCGCTGGAACCTGCCAACGATCGCGCCCCGCCCTGCCCCCCGCGATCACGCACAGCCCGCGCCGACGCCCGCTCCGCGCTCGGACGCAGACGCGGCCCGCGAGCGCGCCCGCCTGCAGCGCGCCGAGGAGCAGCGCCTCGAGCGCGTGCGGCGTCGCGAGGAAGAGCAGCAACGTCTGACAGATCCGCTGGGCGCCGATCGAAACTGATCGGATTTGATCGGGATTGATCGCGTGTCCGCCGAAACGTTCGCCCGCACGGGTGGTTGCGGCTCTGCGTGTCGGACCTTCGTGTTAATTGGGGAAACATGAAGGTGCGCGTAGAGCTCGGTCTCGACTTCGAAGGCCAGCACACACTGGGGTGGTCGCCGAGCGACGCGAGTGGCGCTCTCGACATCCCGCGCGCCACTCTCGAGCGCTGGGTCGCGGAGCACGAAGCCTTCAAGGTCGCCTCTCTGCGCTGGAAGCGCGTCATCGAGGAAGTGGAAGATCAGTTGTACCGCGCCGAGCGCGAGAGGCTCTTGCCGCAGGTGAGTGGGGAAGCGCGGGGGGAGAAGACGGCGAAGAAGTCGGCGGCGTTGGCGGCGCAGCTTGCGACTGTGGGGGCGGCGGCGGGGCGGCGGCAGCGTAGGTGATGTAGCGCTGTTGGCTGCTGGCTTTCGACACTCCGCATCGCAGCATTCCGCATCACAGCGCCTGCATCACGGCACTCTGCAGCCGGTACCTGCATCGCAGCGCTCTGCATCACGGCCCGCATTGCGGCGCCCAGCAGTTGCACTCAGCACCCGCACGCGGTCCAGCCACGCTCCCGGCCCCTAACAGCCGCTCGCCAACACCGCATGGGCTGAATGCGTGTTCACCGCATTGATGCGGCGTCCGCTATAGCGAAAAAACAGGAAATCGGGGGCTTTTAGCGGTCCGCTTTGCGGCTCGATTTGAGCGTGTGGACCGGCCCAAAACCGATTGCCGATTGCCGATTGCCGAGAGCCGAGAGCCGAGAGCCGAAAGCCGAAAGCCGAAAGCCGAAAGCCGAAAGCCGAAAGCCGAAAGCCGAAAGCCGAAAGCCGAAAGCCGAAAGCCGAA
>JBDHVB010000063.1:0-24591 GCA_039809465.1 Myxococcota bacterium | reverse complement strand
TATCGCGAGGCCTCCGAGAAGCTGAAGCTCGAGAACGCCGCCGAGCAGCGCCGCCTGCTCTACGTGGCGCTCACCCGCGCGCGCCGCGAGCTCACGTTCGTCTCCACCGAGGGCGCCTGGGCCACCGGCTTCAACCGCATCCTCACCAAGGGTGACGACGCCAACCCCGCCGGTTGGAGAGACCGGGCGCTGGGCGACGAGGTGATGGTCGCGAAGAGCGAGGACGAGCTGCCACAGGTGGACCAGCACGTTGCCGCGTCGCGCGTCACGCCACCGCCGTCCGCGGCAGTCGCGCCGTTCGTGTCGCCCGCGTCGTCTGCTTCCTCTGCGTCGTCCGTGCCGCCTACGTCGCCTGCTCCGCTCACGCCGCCCGTGCCAACGATCGCACCCGCCGCCCGCGCCCCCAAAGCGCTGTCTGGCCAAATGTCGCTGTTTTCTATAGCAGACAAGAAGGCCTCGCTCCCTTACGCCGACTACCGCATCGGCGCGGCGCCCCCGGGCTCGCGCTTCGCCCTCACGGTCACCGATCTCGAGAACGCGCTCTCCGAGAGCAGCAACGTAGTCTGGCGGCGGCATGGTGTCGCCAACGCGGACGGTGCTTCGGCCGATGCGACGCTCGATCCGCTCACGCGCGGGCGCATCAGCCACATGGTGCTCGCCAACTTGCACCGGATAGGCGCGCACGGGACCCGCGATGCCTTCATCGACGCCGAGCTCCGTCTCTGCGGCTACGACCCCGAGGATCCGCGCCTCACGGACGTCCGCGATGACCTACTGACCTTCCTCGGCTCGCCCCTCGGCCTCGAGGTCGCGGGCCTCCCGCCGGAGCAGCGGCGGCACGAGATGCCGTTCGTCCTGCCGTTCGAGGTGGATGGCTACACCGCCACCGTAAGTGGGCAGATCGACTTGCTCTACTGGGACGGTGACGCGCCAGTGATCGTCGATTTCAAGCACGCCCACGCCAAGAACACCGCCGAGGACGCCTATGCCACTCAGTTGGATGCATACGCGATGGCGGTCGCGCGTCTATGTCATGTGGACGGGCCGATAAGTAGCAGGCTCGTCTTCTTACGTGACCGTGCGCGAACGCGTGACCGCTTGGTGACACACGCCATGCGGGAGCGTTTGCGCGGCGATGTAGCGCGCGTGGTCCGCGAGCTCGCGGAAGCGCCACAGCGCTAACGCCGTCCTGCGTCAGGATGTTTTCTTGACTTGATGCTAGACCGGGCTAGACCATTGCTCTGGGAAACTCTCATTTGATGACCCTGACCCCTCGCGTTTTGCTGTTCAAGGTCACGGCAATCACCCTTGCGGTTGGAGGGCTGTTGCTTGTGGGTCCGAAGGCCGCCTTCGCGGAGACCGTGCCCGCGGCCCGCCAGGCCTCGATCTTGACGCGCTCGCTCGCCTACGACCGCAACATGAAGGACCGCGCCGGGGACAGCGTCTCGGTGGGTGTCCTCTATCGCGCCGGCAATGCTGCCTCCGAGAACTGCGCGAACGAGATGGCCCAAGCTTTCCGGGCTCTCGAGAAATTCGCGGTTCATGGCCTGCCTTTCAAGGCGTTGCGTATCGCTTATGACAACGGCGGGTCGATGAAGGACCTCATCCGCAACGAAGGTATCGACGCGCTCTACGCCTGCAATGGCCTCGATAGCGAAGTGGACGCCATCGCGGGCCTCGCTCAGGAGCGCAAGCTCATCACCATGGGCGCGCGCGAGGACTACGTCACCAAGGCGCTGTCCATCGGCGTCTTCACCATCGACGGCAAGCCGACCATTCTCATCAATTGGGGCGAGAGTCAGAAAGAGGGCGCGTCCTTCAGCAGCGACCTGGTTCGCCTCGCGAAGGTCATCAATGACGCGGGCCGATGATTTCCTTCCTGCGTAACCTCTCCATCTTCTGGAAGGTCTTCTCCGCTATCGCGGCGGTCGTCGTCGCTGTCGTCATCTTCCAGCTCGTCTACTTCCCGTCGCGTCAGATCCAAGGCTTGAACGAGGCGCTCCGCGACAAGGGAGAGGCGCTGGTTCGCCTGCTCTCGTATCAAGCGGGGCCGGCGATCGACTTCGGTGACAGCAAGACCATCGTCGAGAGCTTCCGCGGCGCGTCGCGGGATCCCGACTTCGCCTTCGGAATCGCTTTCGCGGAGGACGGCAAGCGCCTCGCCGAGTACGCGGACGATCGCCGTCTCGGTGAGCTGCGTATCGACCACGCCATCTTCGAGCGGCTGCAGCCTCCGCCGCGGGGCAGCGAGCTCCTCATCGAGAAGCTCGGCAATGTGCTCTTGGTGTACGGCCAGGTGGCGAGCGAGACCGGTGCGCGCGGCAACATCGTGCTCGGTCTGTCGACGAACCGGGTGCAGAACGAGATCGTCGCCGTGCAGAGCGCGACCTTCCTGCTCGCCGCCGTCATCTTGGCGGGCGCGTTCCTCGTCGCCGTCATCCTCGCGCGCTTCATCGCGACGCGCCTGACCGTCATGGCGGAGGTGGCGGAGAAGGTCGCGCACGGTGATTTGTCGCATCCCCCGCTCGTGGTCGGCGCCGAGGACGACATTGGCCGCATGGCCGGCGCCTTCAACCGCATGCTCATCAGCCAGCGCAACCTGGTGAAGCAGATCAACGACACCGCCGCTCAGCTGGGCGGCACCGCGACCGAGTTCTCCGAGAACGCCGCGCAGCAAGAGCAGGGCGCGCGGGAGCAATCGTCGAGCCTCGAAGAGGTGTCGAGCAGCATGTCCGCTTTGTCGGACACGGCGCGCGTCATCGCCACCAACGCCGATTCGATGAGTCAGGTCTCGGAGGAGATGTCCACCACGGTGCGCGGTGGCCAAGAAGCCCTGCGCATCGCCCGCAACGCCATCGGTGAGATCGCCGAGCAGAACGATCTCATCGCCGACCGCATCAACAAGCTCTACGAGAAGTCGCAAGCCATCATCAACGTCGTCGACATCATCGACGACATCTCCGACCGCCTCGACCTGCTCGCCCTCAACGCCGCTCTCGAAGGCTCACGCGTCGGCGACATCGGCAAGGGCTTCTCCCTGGTCGCGCAAGAGATGCGCCGCCTCGCCGAGAACGTCATCGGCTCGACCAAGGAGATCAAAGAGACCATCGAGGAGATCCACCGCTTCATCCAAGCCTCGCTCGAGGCCAGCCAACAAGGCACCGCGACCAGCCGCCAGGGCGTCGAGGAGATGGCGAAGATGGCGGAGTCGATGGCGAGCATCTTCAGCCTCATCGAGCAGGCCACCGAGTCGGCCCGCAAGATCACGGTCAGCACCCAGCAGCAGCTCTCGAGCACCCAACAAATGGTCGCGGCGATGGGCGAAGTCGCGGCGGTCTCGAACCAAGGCTTGGTCTCGGCCCAGGAAGTGACGCGGGCGGCTGCTGATATGAGCGATCTGTCATCGCGGTTGCGGGATCAGGTGAGTAGATTCCGGATCGATGGGGCGGGCAGGCGGTCGTAGTTGGGATTGTTCGCTGATCGCTGCCTGCGGCTCGTCGTCAAGAACGAAGGGTAAGGCCTTGCATCGAGCGCTCGCTCTACACGCGACCTTTTGACCGCGTGCTCGGAAGGTCGATCGCGCTCGTATGAAGGGTGATCTGGAGCTGCAGCGTGTTGCGCCGTGGCGCGTCGCTGCGAGCGACGACGGGCGCCGTATCGCGCCCAGTGAAGCGCGCGCGTTGGCGTTGCTCTGAGCGCTCATGCTCCCGCAGGGCGTGCGCCAGCCAACCCATTACGGTGACATCAACCAGATGTTGCCGTGGCGCTCGAACTCTTGCGTGCCCTTCCACTCCCCGTTCGTCGCGACGTAGGAGCGGCGCGTGACGCCACCTTCCTCGCGCTCCCACAATTTCTCACCCATCACCAGGCCCTGCAGCCCTTGGAGGCCTCCGATGGTGAGGATGGTCAGGTTATCCAGATCCTCACGCCCTGCGACCTTTCCAAGCGAGCCAGGCACGAACAGGATCGCGACCGCCGCCGTGTCGCCCTCGGCCGCCGCCTTCGTCATGGCGGCGACGAGCGCCTCGGGGCTCGCGAGCATGGCGCCGAGCTCCGGTTGCGCCTTGGCGAGCTCTTGGAGCTTCTCGATGAGGGACTTCGGCTTGACCGATGGGTCTCGGTACGGGTTGATGACGATGGGGTTCGCGAGGATGTTGAACGTCACCTCGATGGACGTGCCGCCGGCAGGAGAGTTGATCCGCCCGCGCACCGTCCCGTCCGGCGCGATGACGCCAGGGCCACCCGCGTAAGGGTGAAGGCTCGTGATCTCGTCGAGCCGGAAGTAAAGCATGCCCGGCCCAGGGGTGGTGCGGATGCTCATCTCGCGCATGGCCTTCCGCGCGTTGCTGACATCGGCGTCAGTGACGACCGTCGCGTCGTGCCAATTGGTAAACGCCTGCACCACCAGCTTCACCCGGTCGCGGTCTTGGGGTGGGACCGCGTTGAAATCGTACGCCACCGCCGGGGTAGCGCTCATGCTGGGTGACTTGGAACCAATGATTTGAACTGACACGCGTAACTCCGACAATGTGCACTACGTTTCCCAGACGTTCTCGGGCAACGAGGTGTCGTGTTGTCGGCTTTTCCCCTGACGCCATGGCGGAAGCTCGCGCCATGCTCCCCAATCAGTCACTCCCACCAACCCCCTCGGCTCTTCTCCCGTTGACCCCATAAACTCCCCATGTTATTCCGCGCGCCTCTCGTGATCGGGCATTCAAACGCTCGATTACGCGGGGGTAGATGGGGTCGTAGCTCAGCTGGGAGAGCGCCGCGTTCGCAATGCGGAGGTCGAGGGTTCGATCCCCTTCGACTCCACCATCTCCCGCAGCCTACGAAGAACCCTTCCGCATGTCAGAGCGTGACGACACTCTACGCGTCTTGAACGAAGGCCACACCTTCCCTGGCCCGTACATGTTCAAGGTCATCGGCGACAACACGCCGGACTTCGCGGCGCGCGTCCTTCAGGCCGCTACCGTCATCGCGGGGCCGCAGGCGGAGCCGAACGTCTCGGTGCGTGAGAGCGCTGGTGGCAAGCACCAGGCGATCACCATTTCGATCGATGTCCCGAGCGCCGAGAAGGTCCTCGACATCTACGCCGCGTTTCGAGCCGTTGCCGGCGTACGCATGGTCTTCTAGAGCCGCGTGGCGGGGCCGTTCGACATCATTGGCCGCGCCGTCGTGGCCGACAAAGGGCTGAAGCGTCTACGGCAGGGGCATCCCTGGATCTACGCGAGCGACGTCAGCGACATGCCAGGCAAGCACCCGGGGCTCGTCGAGGTGGCTGGGCGTGATGGGCGCGTCTACGGCACCGCCATGTTCTCGCCGCGCTCGACCATCACGCTGCGCATGGTGGGGAAGGGCAGGGAGGTCTTCGACGCCGCGGCGGTGCGCGCCCGTGTCGCCGCCGCCAAGGAGCGCCGCGAGCGCTTGATGCCCGGCTACGACGCCTTCCGCGCCATCCACGGCGAGGCCGATCTGTTGCCTGGGCTCTTCGTGGATCGCTACGGCGACGTCCTGGTCGCCCAGTCGACGACCGCTTCAGCGGACATCATCCAGCCCGCCGTCATCGATGCGCTGCTCGAGCTCTACGATCCGCGCGCCCTGCTCGTGAAGAACGACGCCCGTGCTCGCAACCGCGAGCAGCTCCCCGAGGACGTGCGCATGGTGCGCGGCACGCAGCCGCTCGAGGCGCGCTATCACGAGGGCAAGATCGAGTACGTCATCGACCCGCTCGGCGATCAGAAGACCGGCTCGTTCCTCGACCAGGCGGTCAATCACGTCCACGTCGGCCGCTACGCGCGCGGCGAGGGGCTCGATTGCTTCACCTACCACGGCGGCTTCGCGCTGCAGATGGCGGCCGCGGGCTGCACCAAGGTCACCGCCGTCGACCTGTCCGCTCAAGCGGTCGATAAGGTCGAGGCCAACGCCGCGCGTGCCGGGCTCTCGGAGCGCGTCGATGCTGTGGCGCGTGACGTCTTCGAGCTGCTCCCGGAGCTCGTCAAGACCGGCAAGCGCTTCGACACCGTGGTCCTGGACCCGCCGGCCTTCGCGAGCGGCAAGGACACCGAGCAGAGCGCCCTGCGCGCCTACAACGAGGTGAACCTGCGAGCCATGAAGCTCGTGGCGCCCAACGGCATCCTGGTGTCGTGCTCCTGCTCGGGACGCATCACCCCCGATGCCTTCGATGCCATGCTGGTCGGGGCCGCCCGTGACGCTCAGCGTCATATCCATTTCATCGAGAAGCGCGCCGCGGGGCCCGACCACCCCGTCCTGGGCGGCGTGCCAGAGACCGACTACCTGAAATGTCGCGTCGTCATGGTGTTTTAGGCACCTCTCAGGCGCCGTCAGCGATAACTGAGCTACAGACCCGCGATTATGGGGATGGTGCGCTCGAATGGCTGACGAAAACGCTCCTCGCATCACCGGCGTCCAGCAGCCCCTACGGGTCGATTCCACGCCCTCCGACGCGGACGTGGCCAGCCCAGCGGCGGTGCTGCCGCTCTCCGCTCCGTACACTGCCGCCTCCGCTCCGTACGCCACCGACGGCGTCGCTCCCAAGGGCGCGCGGATCCGCCCCAACAGCGACGTGCGCGGCCTCCTCGCGCAGCCGGGCGTCGTCGTCACCGATGTCGACCTGCCGCGGCCCGCCGCGATCGCGCAGCCCCGCCTCGACACCCAATCGATCACCCGCCAGGTCCAGCGCACCACCCAGGATCTGGGCCGCGAGCTCACCCAAGCGCGTGGCACCATCGTCGGAGTCGGTGACGATTTGCTGCGCGGCCGCAACGCCGCCGACCGCGTCACTCCGACCGGCACCCTCGTCATGGAGGGTGTGGGGGCCCTCGACCGCGGCATCATCCGCAACACACCCACCAATGCTCCGCAGGGCATGCGCTCCGCGATTGCGGATCTGTCCACGGACCTCGCGAGCTTGCTGCCGCGTCACGCCGGCCGCGACTACACCGTGCCGCTCCACGCGCCCATCTTCTACGATGACGGCCGTGGCACCCGCATCGCCGTTCCACCCGGCGGACGCCTGATCTCGCAGGACGGCCGCCTGCGCCTCGAGAGCCCGGGCGCCTTCGTCACCGCCAACGGCACCACGGTGCTCGCGAGCGGGCTGCGCATCGACATTGGCCCCGCCTCGCAGTCGGCGGTGTTGAATCGCTTCCGCGTGCAGAGCGGCTCGACCAGCGTGGATCTCCAAGGGCTGCAAACACGCCTCGGCACCGACGGCTCGTTCTTGATGCGCGCCGACTCGGCCGTCGTCGATGTCGGCCGCTCGCGCATCAGCCTCACCGGCGCCGAGTTCTCGAGCACCTCTCCCGACAGCATGCGCGCCGGCTGGGAAGCGCTCGCCGTGCGCACGCCCGGCGTCACCGCGAGCACGGGCCAAACGAGCCTCACGGCCACCACGCAGGGCTTGTTCAGCCGCTGGACCGCGCGGACCGAGAACCTCGACGTCACGACCAGCCGTACGAGCTTCCACGCCGACACCATGACGCTGAACCTGCAGCGCGACGCCGGCACCGGCGCTGGTGCCCTCGCCTGGACCTCCACCGGTGTCCGCTATGACGACGGCCGCAACACCTTCACCGCCAACGCCGCCGCCATGGACTTCGTGCGCCGCGCCGACGGCACCTCGGCGCTCGCGCTGCGCGGCAACGACGTCACCTTGAACATGGGTGACCGCATCTTCACCGCGACCGGCACCTCGACCTTCCAGGTCAACTACGACACGGCCGGCCAGCTCGTCGGCGTCGTCGCGAGCGGCGACCGCGTCCAGTTCACCGACCGTAGCACCAACCTCACCGCCGTCGGCGCGACGCTCCAGGCCGACTTCGACAGGCAGGGCTTGGTCACGCGCCTCGCGGGTGGCGCCACCGAGTTTTCGCTGGTGCAGGGCAACAACACGCTCGCCATCTCGCGCGGCGCCATGGAGATCACGCGTGACGGCAACGCCGTGCGCCTCCACGGTGAAGCGCTCGCCGGCCGCTACACCAACAACCACGGCACCTACGAGCTCGGCAACAACGGCACCATCGACATGCGCGTCGACGGCAACGTCACGACGCTCCACGGCACCGCCGGCGCCTTCAGCTACGCCGACGGCCGTGGCCGCCTCGACATCACCAACGGCCGCGTCGACGCCACCTTCGCGAACGACGGCACCGACGGCTTCCGCTTCACCGGTGACAATGTTCGCTATACCGGCACCACCGACCGCAGCCAGCTGACGAGCCTCACCGTCGATAACGCCGTCGCCGACGTCCGCCGCGACGCGAGCGGCGCCATGAGCGTGGGCCTGTCGGGCCGCAACTTCGCCATGGAGCTCGACGGCCACAAGGTGACGGTCGCGAACGCCGACCACGTGAACGTCCGCACCGCCCCGAATGGCCAGGTCACGAGCTTCGATATGCTCTTGCCCGGCCGCTCGACCTTCACGAGCCGCGACGGCGACGTGAACATCGGCGTCACCGGTCTCGACACGCGCTACACCCGCACCGCCACCGGCGAGGCGCTGCGCATCGGCTTCGAGCAGGGCAACATCGACATCCGCAGCCTCGGGCTCGTCGCCGACGCCACCGGCCTGCGCGCCGGCTTCCAGGTCGACGATCAGGGGCGCCTCACCAACGCGGGGCTGTCGCTCCAGTCGCTCGATGCCCGCTATCGCGACACGACGATCCGCGTGAACAACCAGCCGGGCCAGAGCTTGAGCCTGAACACGCGCTTCGACGACGGCGTCTTCCGTGATGCCGTGCTGCGGGTGCCCACTGGCGGCGAGATCCTCGTGGGCTCGAGCGACGTCAACGCGCGCATTGGTCAGGGCGTCTATCGCCTGAGCTACGACGACAGCGACCAGTCGTGGCGCGTGCGTGCCCGCGACTTCCAGGGCGGCGCCACCGTCGACGGCTACAGCATCGCCACCGATGGCCGAAACCTCGACGCCACCTTGGTGGACGGTCAGCTGCGCCTCAACAACATCACCGGCACGAACGTCCGCATCACCAAGGGTGACATGAGCGTCAACGTGGACGTCGCCCAGCTCGACAACCTGTTGTTCCGCGCCAGCGGCATCACGGGGCTCGCGCGCGGGGCGATGGTCACCCTGACCCCGGCCGCCGACAACTCGCGCATCACCGCGAACATCACTGCCCGTTATGGCGGCATCCCGTTCAGCCTGCGCATCGACAATGCCCGCGAGCTCGAAGCCCTCGCCATGGTGCAGGTCAATCAGGCGCGCGCCATGGTCCGAGACCCGAGTGGCCAAGGCCGGCTGCGCTTCGAGGCAGGTCCGCTCTCCATCGAGGGGCGCGGCGAGATCGGCGCGGTCGTCACCTATCAGCCGTACAGCGCGCAGCTCTTCACCGAGTCAGTCTACAACATGGTCGGCGAGTACCGCTTGGGCGACCATCTCCGCATCAATCCCAACGGCACGCTCGGCCTGTGGACCGCGCCGCGCAACCCCGTCTTCGCGGGCGCGACGCTCATGCTGCCGCGCACGGCGAACCCCTACGAGGATCCGCTCTCTGGAGCGCGCCAGCCCTTGGTGCCCACCGACGCGCCAGGTTTCGTCGCGACGCTCGGCTTCCAGACGACCAACGGCGAGGGCACGCGCAACGCCTTCGGTCTGTATGGTGGCGTCGTGCCCGGCTCGACGGCGCGCGTCGACATCCAGGGCGATGCCCGCCTCTTCAACGTCGCGCCGCTCCCCAACACCATGACGGTGCCCACGACAGTGATCTCCGGCCTGCGTTACGAGCGTGAGAATCGTGACTCGACGCTCACCGCGATCGTCGGGGCGCACACCAACGTCGCTGGCGTGGTTCAGAACGAGTGGCTGCAGGAGCCGTCGCGCTTCGGCGTCCATGCCGCGGCGTCGTGGCAGGCGCGCGGGCAGCGTGATTTCCTGGGCATGCGTATCGAGAATCCCTACGTCTCCGTCGGTGGCAGCGTGAGCGACGACGGCAGCAAGGCGGCGCGTATCGGCTTCGGGTTCCAGTTCTAGCTCCGGCGCCAGCCTCTTGCTTCGAGGCGTGTCAGTGCGCTCTATGGTCGTGCAAGGAGCGCACCCATGAAGCTCAATGAGATTGCCGCCACCGCCGCGTTGCTCGCTGTCGTTTTTAGCGGAGCCGCGTGCGGCTTCAACGAAGTCATCCAGAAAGACGAGGAAGTAAAGGCCGCCTGGGCCGAGGTCGAGAGCCAATACAAGCGCCGCGCCGACCTGGTGCCGAACCTCGTGAACACCGTGAAGGGGGCCGCGAACTTCGAGCAAGAGACGCTCGAGAAAGTCGTGAACGCGCGCGCCAAGGTAGGGAGCGTGCAAGTCGACGGCTCGACCATCGACGATCCCGCGAAGCTCGAGGCCTTCGAGAAGGCACAGGGGGAGCTCTCGAGCGCCCTGTCGCGCTTGCTCGTGGTGTCCGAGCGTTACCCCGAGCTCAAGGCCACCGAGGCGTTCCGGGACTTGCAGGTGCAGCTCGAGGGCACCGAGAACCGCATCACCGTGGCGCGCCGCCGCTTCATCGACGCGGTGGCGGCGTACAACACGACCGTGCAGGTGTTCCCGAGCATGATCGGCGCCAAGATGCGCGGCAAGGCGGTGCGCCCGACGTTCACCGGCAACCCAGCCGACGCCAACGCTCCAGAAGTGAAGTTCTAGGAGCGTGGGCGCGCGCGCACTAGCCCTCGGGCTCGCGGTGGCCGCCGTGTTCGTTACAGCGGACGCCCGCGCCTTCACGGTGCCCGCGTACCGCTCCTACGTCACGGATACCGCCGGCCTGCTCGAGCCGAATGACCGCGCGCGCTTGCAAGAGAAGCTATCGGCGTATCAACAGCAGACCGGGCAGCAGTTCGCGCTGCTCATCGTCCCCACGCTCGACGGCGCCGTCCTCGAGGACGCCGCGGTGAAGGTCTTCGAGAGCTGGCAGCTCGGCCGCAAGGGCAAGGACGACGGCTTGCTCATGCTGGTGGTCACCGAGGACCGCAAGGTGACCATCAAGACGGGATACGGTCTCGAGGGCAACGTCACCGACGTGCTCTCCGGCCGGATCATCCGCGGCATCATCGCCCCGGCGTTTCGCGAGCGTGATTACATCGGTGGCTTCGACCGCGCCTTCGATGCGCTGATGACCGCGGCCTCGGGCAAGAGCCCGGTGCTCCCCGACGAGGTCAATCACGAGCATCAGCGCGCCCGCCGCACCAGCTCACCCGGCATCGTCTTCTTCTTCATCCTCTTCATCATCATCTCGAGCCTCGGCCGCAGGCGCCGCTATGGCGGATGGCTGCTCTGGGGCGCGGGCAACGCCTTGCTGGGAGGTCGCTCGTCCGGAGGATTCTTCGGCGGCGGTGGCGGTGGTGGGGGAGGCGGCTTCACCGGCGGTGGCGGTGGCCGTACCGGTGGTGGCGGCGCGAGCGGAGGCTGGTGATGATCTTCACCGAGCAGGAACGTAGTCTCATCGAAGCCGCCGTGCGTGACGCCGAGGCGAAGACGTCGGGCGAGATCGTCGTCGTCGATGTCGAGCGCAGCGCCACTTACGGCACCGAGCGCGCCATGGCCGCGGCCATCGTCGCGGCGGCGCTCGCGACGGTGATGGTGCTCATCGCGCCGCACCTGCCGGCGCCGGTGTATCTCGCCGCGCAGGTCCCGCTCTTCGTGGTCGCGTGGGCCGTGTTCGCGACACCTGGTCTGCAGCGCCTGCTGGCGGGTGGCGCGCGCATGGACGCTGCTGCCCGAGCTCGCGCCGCCGCGCTCTTCTCCGAGCGCGGGGTGCACGTCACGCGTGACCGCACCGGCGTCTTGCTGATGCTCTCCGAGGTGGAGCACCGCGTCGTGATCCTCGCCGACGCCGGTATCAACGCCCGCGTCGGGGCCGACGCCTGGTCGAAGCATGTCAGCACGATCGTCGAGGCCATCCGGCGTGGCGCCGCTGGTGACGGGGTGGCATTGGTCGTCCGGGAGATTGGCGAATTGCTTGGGAAGGACTTCCCGCGCCGTCCTGACGACGTGAACGAGCTGCCAGACCGTCCCGAGCGCGTACCTTAAGGGCCGCAACCCTGCGTGATTCCGGTCGAGAATCAGCAGGCCATGGCATTTTTCGAAAGCAGCGAAGCCCTCAAAGCTCGGCAGCGTCCTCTCTGGGAGGCCGGTGCCGCGGACTGGAAAGCCACTAGCCTCCCGGGCAAGCCCGTGGTGGCCGTGGGTGGCGCCATCGGCGCGGTGGTCGGTAGCGTCGCGAGCTTACCCAAGACCTTGGGTGTCGCGGGCTTCGAGTACTACGACAAGTCGATTGGCCAGAGCCGTGGCCGTGGCTTCTTCGACTACATCACCCGCTCGCCCATCCTCCACACCCTCGCGATGGGCAGCGTGGCAGCGCTCCTCGGGGCTGCATTGCACGCCGCTGGCATCGCCATCCGTCCCGATTGGGGTGTGGCGACGACCTTCGGCGCCGGCGTCGCGACCCACTTGAGCTCGCGTTTGTTCCTCGCCTTGCCCGAAGTCTTCACCGCCAAGGCGACCGGCAGCATGGGCAAGGGTCTGAGCTTGGGCCGCGAGTTCCTCGAGTGGTTCAAGAAGCCTTTGGGCGAGGATTTGCCTCTCCAGAAGGCTCCCGAGGCGAATCGCCAGCGGTAGCTTGTCGGGCGCCGCGGCATACGCGATGCTCGGGTTGAATGACCGCGAGGCTCGTTCCCGTCGCCGACACCGAGAACCTGGCGCACCACGACGTGCTGCTCGAGGGCGGCACCATCTCGTTCGGGCGCGGGCTCGGAAATAACGTCGTTCTGGACGACGTGCAGGTCTCCAAGCACCACGCGGTCCTGCGTCGCGACGATGGCTTCTGGGTGGTCAACGACGTCGGCAGCTCCAACGGCACCTTCGTCAACGGCACCCGCGTGCTCAAGCATCGCTTGAAGCCGGGCGACGAGCTCGAGCTGGGGGGCTGCCGCTTCATCTTCCACCCCGACGCTGGCTCGCCGCCGACCCTGCTGCAGATCGTCCCCGAGAGCCGCGAGGGGAAGACGAGCGTGCTCGCGACCCGGCAGGTCACGGCCTTCGAGCCGGTGAAGCGCATCGATGACGCGAAGCGCTTGCGTGGCGACTACGAGCGGCTGCGCGCGGCCTTCGCGGCGGTGCGTGAGCTCATCGCCATCGGCGACGTGCGCGCGCTGTGTCAGCGCATGCTCGAGGTCACCTTCGAGCTGGTGCGCGCCGAGACCGGGGTCGTCTTGCTCATGGACGAGCACGACCAGCCGCAGCCCATCGCCACCCGCACCATCCACGGCGACATCTCGCAGCGCGTCATGGTGAGCCGCACCGTGCTCGACCGCGTCGTGAAGGGCCGCGAAGCCATTCTCGCCAATGACGCTTTAGTGGACGAGCGCTTCGCCGCGGCCATGTCGATCGTGCGCGCCAACATGCGCTCGGTGGTGTGCGTGCCGCTCATCGACAAAGGCCGCCTGCTCGGCATGCTGCACGTCGGCAACACCTCGACCGCGTCCGCTTTCACGAACGACGACCTCGACATGCTCTCGGGCCTGGGCTCGGGCGCGAGCGTCGCCGTGGGTAACGCCTTGCTGGCGCGCCGCCTCGAGGATGAAGCGCGCGCCCGTGAAGGCCTCGGCCGTTTCTTGTCGCCGGTCGTCGTCGAGCGCGTCTTGACCAACGACGTCGAGCTCGAGCGCGGCGGCAGCGAAGCGCAGGTCACGGTGTTGTTCGCCGACATCCGCGGCTTCACGTCGCTGTCGGAGCAGACGCCGCCGGCCAAGGTCGTCGCGCTCTTGAACGAGTACTTCGATCTGATGGTCGAGATCGTCTTCCGCCATGGCGGAACCCTCGACAAGTTCATCGGCGATGCGTTGATGGCGGTGTGGGGCTCGCCGGTGCAGAGCCCGGACGACGCCAAGCACGCGGTCGCCGCCGCGCAAGAGATGCACGAGACGCTGGGCTCGCTGAACGCCATGCGCCACGACCGCGGCGAGGAGCCCATCGCGATCGGCATCGGCCTCGCGAGCGGCACCTGTGTGGCGGGGGCGATTGGCGCGCGCCGCCGCATGGACTTCACGGTCATCGGCGACTGCGTGAACCTCGCCAGCCGCTTGGCGGGCGCCGCGGGCCCCGGACGCATCATCAGCGACGAGCTGACCTTCCAGCGCGCCGGCTCACCCAAGAGCGCGACGCGCCTCGAGCCCGCCAAGGTGAAGGGCAAGGCGCAGCCGGTGCAGATCTTCAGCCTGCGCTAGCGCCGCCCGCGCTCAGTAAGCGACGCCAGGAATCGGGCTCGGGTTGTCGACCGTCTGATTCTTGCCGATGGCGCCGGTCATCTTTTGAATCGAGCCGAGGTTGCGCAGCCGCCAGCGGTGCACGCCGCCGTGGGCGCTCTCGCCGCTGTCGCTGTGGTAGACGAAGATGGCGCCGCCGACCTCCACCATGGCCGCCGTGTAGGCCATGGCCGCCGAGGCGGCGAGCGGCGTCGTGCGGTTGAGCTCGGTGTACGCCGGCACGCCGAACTGTCCGACGAACAGCCCGTTGTCGAGCCAGTGCAGCCATTGGTTCGCGCTACGGCTGCCTTTCCAATAGGGGCCGGCGTAGTCGTAGATGACGTGGCGGCCGGCGGCGAGCGGGATGGTCGCGACCGGATCGGTTGGCCGTGTGAGCAAGTTCTGCAAGTGCTCGAGCTCGAAGACGCCGTCGTGGTCGGTGGGGAAGCGGTCGTACCGCAAGGTGAACGCGCCGCCAGGGCTCGCGCTGAACGCGAGGTCGCTGCCGCCGGCGCGCACGCCGCCCAAGTGATTGGCCGTGGGGTCGTAGTCGCCGTCCGCGAAAGCGCACGGATCGAAGGTGATGAGGAGGTCGCTCGATGTCTTGGGATACATCGGCTCCTGCGGGCGGGCGTTGCAGGGTCCGTGGAGCGGGGGGCGCACACCGGCGCTGCTCAGCATGGGCACGCTCGCCACCACCACGTCGTCGCTGAAGATCGGGTTACCGGCGCCGTCGACCCCCGTGAGCCTGCGTTCGTGGATCGCGAAGACACCGCCGTCTTCGACGCCATAACGGACGGCACCGTCGGCGTACAGCCTCGTCCCGAACGGCAGCTCGATGCCCGTCTCACGCACGCCGCCAGGCGCGAGCTCGACGATGAGACGGCGGGCGCTGCTCGTGACCGTGGCGAAGGTGTGCCCCGAGTAGGTCAAGACGTCCGCGAAGCCACGCGACACCTCGGAGCTTACGTACGGTAGGGCGAGATCCCAATTGCGCTCGAGCTTCCATGAGCGCGGCAGGGGTTCCGTGTAGTCCACGCTCATCTCGAGGTAGCCGCTGAAGACGCGACGGGGATCGGCGTGGTCGACCGCCATGACGTAGTTGTTCGGGATGAACATGATGACGTCTTCGAGCACGAGCGGGTCGGCGCCGCTCGCGCCTGCCGGGATGAGGAGCTTCAAGTTGCGAAGGTTCCCGGGCTCGCCCGTCCAGAAGGCCTCGCCGCCGGCGCTCGCAGGCTCGAAGGCAATGAAGCCGATCGACGCTCCGCCGATGTCGAGCTTGTCCGGCGTGACCTCTGGGCCGTTCTCCGGCGAGTAGCCGCCTCTCTTACCGTGCGTCCACAAGAGCGAGCCGTCGCTCGCGCTATAACCGAGGAGCTGCTGCGCGTCTTGTCCGCCATCGAGGACGACGACGGTCGAGGTCGTGGGCGAAACGCCGATGGCGATGGCCTTGGTGAAGCCAGGGATGGTGCGGGTCAGCGTGGCGCTGCCGGCGGGGTCGTGGTAGCAGCGCGCCTCGGTGCCATTGGCGATCACCCAGAGATCGCCGTTGGGAGCGATCGCCATCGCGGACGGTGACGGCACGTCGATCGAGCTCCCGCAATTGCCGGCGTACGGGCTCGAGGTGTTGGCGCAGACGCCGCTCGTCTTGTCGATGATCTTGATGCCCGAGCTCTCGTGCGCGACGTACAAGTGGCTACCGCCGCGCTCGACGGCGAGGCCGGTGATCGGGTCCGAGCCGTCGGCAACGGGGTCGATGACGCTCGACCAGCGGGGGCCGGCGCCCAGAGTATGCGTCCACTCCGAGCCGGCGGGGAACTGGACCTCGCTGTCGTCCGAGGCGTTCACGCCGATGATGAAGCTCTCGGGATAGCGGGAGTCCGACCCGGGGGAGTTGAAGGTGCTGTTGCTGCCGATGTTGGCGTAATACGCGGTGGTGTCGTCGGCGGTGACGAGCGCGAAGACGCGGGGAAAGTCCGAGCGGAGGATCGGCGTCCGTACTTGCGATGCGCCGAGCTCGAAGCGCGCCATTTGTGTTTGGTTCGAGGCCCCGCTGCTCGCGAGATACATGCGTCCGTTGCCGAGCGCCATCTGCGTCAGCGGACTAATGGCGCGGTGGATGTTCGGAACCGTGGCGAGCGGAACGTCGACACCGCCAATGCTGTAGCTCGTCGAGACGACACCGGCGGCGCCCGGATGCGACGAGTTGCCGACGACCCCCTCCCAATCGTACGCCACGTTGTGCGCGACGACGGTCACGGAGTAGACGCCGTCCGCGACCTCGATGCCCGCGTCGTCACGGTGGTCCCAGGCCGTCACGTAGCTCTCACCAGCGGCGATGGACTTGCCGCTCCACAGCGTGCGGACGAGCCGCTGTTCGCTATCGTAGACGCCGGCGGAGGTCTGCACGGCGCGCTCGCTCCGCACCGTGAGGCTCGCGCCGTCGATCGTGAGGGTGACGTCGCCGATGGGGAAGCTCGGCTCGTCCGAATCCCCTGAGGTGTCCTGATCGCCGGAGTCGCCACCTGGGGCGTCGTCACCATGATCGCGGTCGATGTTGCCGGCGGCCTTACTACCGCAACCGATGACCAAAGTAGCGAGCGCGGCGACTACGACGCCGCGAGCGAGGTGATGCTTCATCCAGCCGTACTCCAGCGCGGACCATGCTTCATCCTTGGCGCGCTTCGCTAGGGTGTATCACGGGGCGGCCCGCCTGACCGGCGATCATGACCTCATGCCAGGCCGTGAGACAGGATAGGCGGGCGCTCCACCATCGCGGACGCCGTCGCCGAGCTCCTCGAACGAGCGCGTAGAGGGGCGGTTGGGCGAGACCGCTTAGCCGTTACCACCGCCGCGCGACGTGTGCTCGGAGATCGCGACGTTGGCCTTCAAGTAGTCGCGGTTGAGCTGTGCGATATTGCGGACACTGATGCCCTTGGGGCAAGCCGCTTCGCACTCGTAGTGGTTGCGGCAGGCGCCGAAGCCTTCCTTGTCCTGCTGGTCGACCATCTTCTTGGCTCTACGGTAGCGCTCGGGTTGACCTTGCGGCAGCTCGGCGAGCTGCGTCACTTTAGCGGACACGAAGAGCATCGCCGAAGCGTTGGGGCAGGCCGCGACACACGCGCCGCAGCCGATGCAGGCCGCTGCTTCGAACGCTCTGTCCGCGGCTTCCTTCGAGATGGGGAGGGTGTTGCCGTCCTGGGCGTTGCCGGTGTTCACCGACACGAAGCCGCCTTGCTGGATGATGCGGTCGAAGGCCTGGCGGTCGACGATGAGGTCCTTGACGACCGGGAAGGCCACGGCGCGCCACGGCTCCACGGTGATCTCGGCGCCGTCCTCGAACGAGCGCATGTGCAGCTGGCAGGTGGTGGTCAGATCCTGCGGGCCGTGCGGCATGCCGTCGATCATCATCGAACATGAACCGCAGATGCCCTCGCGGCAGTCGTGCTCGAAGGCGATGGGCTCTTCGCCCTTGCCCATGAGCTCTTCGTTCAAGACGTCGATCATCTCGAGGAACGACATGTCCGGCGAGACGTCGGTGCGCTTGTACGTGACCAGCTTACCGGGGACGTGGGGATTCTTCTGACGCCAGACGTGCAGGGTGATGTTCACTTGTACGACCTTTGGGTGAGCTTCACGTTCTCGAAGACGAGCGGTTCTTTGTGGAGGATGGCCGGCTTGCCGACGCCCTGGTGCTCCCACACCGAGGCGTGCGCGAAGTGCTCGTCGTCGCGCTTGGCTTCACCGTCGGGAGTCTGATGCTCGACACGGAAGTGACCACCGCACGACTCGTCGCGGGTGAGGGCGTCGATGCACATGAGCTCGGCGAACTCGAGGAAGTCGGCGACCCGGCCGGCGTGCTCGAGCGTCTGATTGGTCTCGTCGCCGCTGCCGGGGATGTTCAGGTTCTCCCAGAACTCCGCCCGCAATGACGGAATGCGCGCCAACGCTTTCTTGAGCGACTCGGCGGAGCGCGCCATGCCGCAGTTGTCCCACATGAGGCGGCCGAGCTCGCGGTGGAAGCTGTCCGGCGTGCGCTTGCCCTTCATGCCCATGAGGCGCGCGGTCTTCTCGCGCACTTCGTTCTCGACCTCCTTGAAGGCCGAGTGCGAGGTGTCGATCTTCGGCAGCGGATTCGCGGCGAGGTAGTTGCCCAGCGTGATCGGGATGACGAAGTAGCCGTCCGCGAGGCCCTGCATGAGCGCCGAAGCACCGAGGCGGTTGGCGCCGTGATCGGAGAAGTTCGCTTCGCCGAGGACGTGCAGGCCGGGGATGGTGCTCATGAGGTTGTAGTCCACCCAGAGACCACCCATGGTGTAGTGGGGCGCCGGGAAGATGCGCATCGGCTGCTTGTACGGGTTCTCGCCGGTGATGCGCTCGTACATGTCGAACAAGTTGCCGTAGCGCTCCGCGACGGTGGACTCACCGACGCGCCTGATGGCGTCCGCGAAGTCCAGGTAGACGCCGAGGCCGGTCGGCCCGACCCCGCGGCCCTCGTCACAGACCTCCTTGGCGGCGCGCGATGCGATGTCGCGCGGCGAGAGGTTGCCGAACGACGGGTACTTGCGCTCGAGGTAGTAGTCGCGCTCGCTCTCGGGGATGTCCTTGGCGACGCGCTTGTCGCCCTTGGCCTTGGGGACCCAGACGCGTCCGTCATTGCGGAGCGACTCCGACATGAGGGTGAGCTTCGACTGATGCTCGCCGCTCTGCGGGATGCAGGTCGGGTGGATCTGCGTGTAGCAGAGGTTCGCGAAGCCGGCGCCGCGCTTGTGGGCGCGCCAGGTGGCGGTGACGTTCGAGTTCTTGGCGTTCGTCGACAGGTAGAAGACGTTCGAGTAGCCGCCGGTGCACAAGAGGACCGCGTCGGCCGCCCACGACTCGATCTCACCGTTACGCAGGTTACGCGTGACGATGCCGCGCGCCTTGCCGTCGATGACGACGAGGTCGAGCATCTCGCTGTACGTGTGCATCTTCACGTTGCCGGCGCCGACCTGGCGCTCGAGCGCGCCGTAAGCGCCGAGCAAGAGCTGCTGGCCGGTCTGGCCCGCGGCATAAAAGGTGCGCGAGACCTGCGCGCCGCCGAACGAGCGGTTGGCGAGGTAGCCGCCGTACTCGCGCGCGAAGGGCACGCCCTGCGCGACGCACTGATCGATGATGCTCGCCGACACTTGCGCCAGGCGGTAGACGTTGGCTTCGCGGGCGCGGAAGTCGCCGCCCTTCACGGTGTCGTAGAACAGGCGGTAAACGCTGTCGCCGTCGTTCTGGTAGTTCTTGGCGGCGTTGATGCCGCCTTGCGCCGCGATGCTGTGGGCGCGGCGCGGGCTGTCGTGGAAGCAGAACGCGTCGACCTTGTAGCCAAGCTCGGCGAGCGTCGCCGCGGCGGACGCGCCGGCCAAGCCCGTGCCGACGACGATGACGTTGAACTTGCGCTTGTTGGCGGGGTTGACGAGCTTCACTTCGAAGCGGTGGTTGTCCCACTTCTCTTGGAGCGCACCCGAGGGGATCTTGGCATCGAGCTTCACTTAAAATCCTACCTCACATCAACGCGGCTGAATGAAGCCGAGCAGCACCGCGACCGGCATCGAAACGTTACCGAGAAAGACGATCACGCCGATCGCCGGCCCGACCTTGTGGAACAGGCCGTTGTACTTCGGGTGATTGAGCCCCAACGACTGGAACATGCTGGAGGCGCCGTGCGTCAGGTGCATGGCCAAGAGCGCCATCGCCACGATGTACGAGCCCGCCACCAGCGGGTTCTGGAAGCCGCGCACCACCATCGAATAGACGTCGTGACGGCCCAGCGGATCCTCGAGCGAGTAGTCCTGAGGGTTCGTGACACCCAAGGTGAAGTGCAGCAGGTGATAGACGAGGAAGGCCAGCACGATGAGGCCCGACACCGCCATGGTCCGCGCGAAGACGTTGGTGTGCATCGACGTCTGCTTGCGGTACCTGACCGGGCGCGCCTGCTTGTTCAACCAAGCGAGGCGCAGACCCGAGACGACGTGCGCTAAAGCAGCCAGGAGAAGGCCGCCGCGGGCCACCCAGAGGAGCGAGCCGAGCGACTTCAAGAAGGCGGCGTAGGCGTTCAGCTTCTCCCAGCCCAGGAAGACCTGGAGATTGCCTGCCATGTGCGCGAGCACGAATCCGACCAGCGCCACGCCCGAGACCGCCATCACGTACTTGGCGCCGATCGACGACGTGACGAATCCACGGACCCAGCCCATGGCGTTGTTTTGCTTCACCACTTTGTCCAGGCTCGCTTCCGCGGTCGTCGATGCCATGGTGCTACTCCGTTAGAGCGCAAGGCGCTTGTTGGCCTCGTCGACCAACTCTTTGACGTGGCTCGCGCTCACATCCAGCGCCTTCTTGTCGGCGTCGGACAGCTTGACCTCGATGACCTTCTCGACGCCGCCCTTGCCGATGATGGCCGGGACGCCGACGTAGAGATCCTTCAGGCCGTACTGGCCCTTGCACATGGCGGCGCAGGGGAGGACGCGCTTCTTGTCGTGGAGGTAAGCCTCCGCCATCGCGATGGCGCTGGCCGCCGGCGCGTAGTAGGCGCTGCCGGTCTTGAGCAGCGCGACGATCTCGCCGCCGCCCTTGCGGGTACGCTCGACGATGGCGTCGATGTCCGCCTTCGCCATCATCTGCGATAGCGGAACACCGCCCACCGCGCAGTAGTCGACGACCGGCACCATGTCGTCACCGTGGCCACCCAGGACGAACGAGGTCACGTCCTCGATCGACACGCCGAGCTTCTCGGCGACGAAGTGGTTGAAGCGCGAGCTGTCGAGGACGCCCGCCATGCCGACGACGTGCGACTCCTTGATGCCGCTGACCTTCGCCATGGTGTAGACCATCGCGTCGAGCGGGTTCGAGATGACGATCACGAACGCGTCGGGCGTGTGCTTCTTCAGGTTGCTCGCGACGTCCTTCATGATCTTGACGTTGGTGTCGAGCAGGTCGTCGCGGCTCATGCCCGGCTTGCGCGGCAGCCCCGCGGTGACGATGACCACGTCCGCGCCAGCGACGTCGTCGTAGCTCGCCGAGCCCTTGATCTTGGCGTCGTAGCCGTACGTCCAAGCGGACTGGCAGATGTCCAGGGCCTTACCTTGGGCCACCGATTCGTTCTGCGGGATGTCGAAGAGGACGATGTCGCCGAGCTGCTTCTGAGCAGCCATGAACGCGAGGTTACCGCCGATTTGGCCGGCGCCGATGAGAGCGATCTTGGGACGGGTGAAGCTGCGTGCCATTGCGGACGATCCTTTAAATGAAAAGGGGCGCACATGGCGCCCCTCGAAATTACATGTTCGCGATGATTGCCTTGCCGAAGCCGGACGAGCCGACGAGCGTCGCGCCTTGCATCTGACGCTCGAGGTCGTAGGTGACGATCTTCTTGCTGATCGCGCCTTCGATGCCCTTCTCGATCAAGTCGGCCGCTTCGTTCCAGCCCAGGTGGCGGAACATCATGACGCCCGAGAGGATCACCGAGGCCGGGTTGATCTTGTCCTGGCCGGCGTACTTCGGCGCGGTGCCGTGGGTCGCCTCGAAGACGGCGGCCTTGTCACCGATGTTGGCGCCGGGCGCGAGGCCCAAGCCACCGACCTGCGCGGCGCACGCGTCGGACAGGTAGTCACCGTTCAAGTTCGGCGTCGCGAGGACGCTGTACTCGTTCGGACGCAGCAGCACCTGCTGGAACATGCTGTCGGCGATGCGGTCGTTGATGACGACCTTGCCCGCCGGCACCTTGCCGCCGTGCTTCTCGGTGACGTCCTTCTCGGTGACCACGTAGTCGGCGAACTCGTCGCGCGCGACCTCGTAGCCCCACTCCGCGAAAGCGCCCTCGGTGAACTTCATGATGTTGCCCTTGTGGACCAAGGTCACCGACGGGAGCTTCTGGGCGATGGCGTAGCGGATGGCGCGGCGCACGAGGCGCTTCGAGCCGGTGATGCTCATCGGCTTGATGCCGATGCCGCTGTCCGCGCGAATGGACTTGCCGAGCGCCTTCACCGGGCCGGCGTTGAGCCAGCGGATGATGTCACCGGCTTCCTTCGAGCCTTCCTTCCACTCGATGCCGGCGTAGACGTCCTCGGTGTTCTCGCGGAAGATCGTGACGTTGAGCTTCTGCGGCTCCTTGACGGGGCAGGGCACGCCCTCGAACCAGCGCACCGGGCGCAAGCAGGCGTAGAGGTCGAGCTCCTGGCGGAGGCCGACGTTGATCGAGCGGATACCGCCACCGACCGGCGTGGTCAGCGGGCCCTTGATGGCGACGACGTAGTCCTTGATGGCCTCGAGCGTGTCCTGCGGCAGCCACTGGCCTTCGCCGTACTCTTTGACGGACTTCTCGCCGGCGAAGATCTCGAACCAGGTGATCTTGCGTTTGCCGCCGTAGGCTTTCTCGACCGCCGCGTCGAAGACCGGCTGCGAGGCCTTCCAGATGTCCGGACCGGTACCGTCACCCTCGATGAACGGGATGATGGGGTGGTCGGGAACATTGAGCTTGCCGTTGGCGTCGACGGTGATCTTGTTGCCAGTCGTGGGGGCTTTGAGCTTCTGATACGTCATGAGTTCGCGAGCCTCTTGGTCTGTTCGGTAGGCGATAGGCCCCTTACACCCCACGCTCACTGCTAGCAAGCCGGTCGTGCGGGAGCCTCGTGATGGCCCAAAACCGGCGCTTTTCCGCCCATGTGGGAGCACGTACGGGGCAGACGGTTTGCCAAGTGGCGATCGGCGCGGCATGATCCTCGAACCTTCGCTTTGAGTTTCGAGGTCACGCACGGTGAACGCGCGTCCGCGTATTTTGTTGGTCGCTGCCGACGAGCTCGTCGCCGAACTTTTCGCGGAGCTTTTGCCGGCGCGTGGCTTCGACATCGAGCGCGTCCGTACTTTCGACGAAGCGTCGGTGTCGCTATCGCGGTCTGGGTGCGACGTGCTCCTCGTCGAGGATGCGCCGCCCGAGATCGACGCGCTTGCCGTGTTGTGGTGGGCGCGGAACACGCTCGCCGAGATCGAAGTGGTGGTGGTCGCGAGTCACAACCAGCCGCAGCGCGCCATCGATGCCGAGCAGGCCGGCGCCTACGACTTCTTGCCGCTGCCCATGGAGTCGATGGACGAGGCCATCGCGACCCTGCAGCGCGCCGCCGCCAAGCACAGCGTGGTGCGCGCCAACGAGAAGCTCACCTCGTACCTCGAGCAGGCCGACGCGCAGATCGACGCGGTGAACCAAGACGTCGAGCGCTTGGTGCAGCAGCGCTCGAAGCAGCTCGAGTATCTCGCGCAGGCCAATCATCAGATCGACACGATGAACCAGGAGCTGGCGCGCCTCATCGCCGAGCGCCGCGAGCAGATGGATCAGCTCTCCGCCGCGAACCAGCGCATCGAGAAGATGAACCTGGAGCTCGAGGCGCACGTCGCCGAGCGCACGCGTCAGCTCTCGGAGGCGAACGCGCGCCTGCAAGAGCTGTCGATGACCGACGAGCTCACTGGTCTTTACAATCAGCGCTGGCTGCACACGCGCCTCGACGAGGAGTACGCGCGCGCCTCCCGTCACGGTACCTCGCTCGCCGTCCTCATGCTCGACGTCGACTACTTCAAGAAGGTGAACGACACGCACGACCACATCTTCGGCAGCGCCGTGTTGCGGCGGGTCGGCGATCTGCTGCGGCAGGGCGTTCGTGGTATCGACGTTGCTGTCCGTTATGGCGGTGATGAGTTCTGCGTGGTGTTGCCGCAGACCAACCTGGCTGGCGCGGTCGCCGTCGCCGAGCGCCTGCGCGCGAGCATCGCCCGCGCCGACGTCGGTGACGAGGAGACGCCGTACAAGCTGAGCATCTCGATAGGCGTCGCGGCGCTCGGCGAGTGCGAGTCGCTGGACGGCAAGACCTTGCTGCAGCAAGCCGACAAGGCGCTGTACGCCGCCAAGGAGCGCGGCCGTAACCGCGTGGTCGGCATGACCGCCAAGGGCGCCGTCGGCGTCGCCGGCTGAGCGTCCGAAAACGCTAGAGCCAATGCGGCGCCTTCGAGCGCCACCGCCGCGCAGACCGCTGCCCCAAGCGCCGCGCCGACCACCACGCAGAGCTTCGCAAGCGCACGCCACGCGCACGCAAGCCATCGCGGACAGCGTCGCAGCCACCGTCGCAGCCGCGACTTCCAGCCGCGACTTCCAGCCACGACTTTCTGCCACGACTTTCTGCCACGACTTTCTGCCACGACTTCTGCGGGCTTCTCCGCGCTCAACTGCGCCTTCATTCACGCTCAACTAGGGGCGTCGTCCATCGCCACCCGTGGAGCACAAAGAATCTCGGACACACACGAATCCATCCGCGCCTG
>JBDHVB010000062.1:0-25010 GCA_039809465.1 Myxococcota bacterium | reverse complement strand
TGCCGTCGGCGCCGAGGTCGTTGATGGTGTGGACGGCCGTCAAGTTGCCGAGCTCGTCGTAGGTGCGCGTGCGCGTCATGCGGGTGTTGGTGATGCCGTCGCCGTCGGAGTCGGTCTCGATCACGTCGGACAAGAGGCTTTGGCTCGCGTCGTAGGTCCACGTTTGAGTCACGCGTTGGTTGAGGTTGCCATCGGCGTCGCTGTCGAGGCTCGTGGTCTCGGAGGCTACCCGGCCGTTGGCGTCGTAGGTTCTGACGCTCGCGATGCGGTAGTCGATGGAGCCGTTGCCGTCGTTGTCGAGCTCGAGGGCTTCGATGGTCAGGTTGTCGCCCTCGTACGTGTACGTCCGCGTGGAGCTCTCGACGAGAGGCGCGCCGACGCGTAGCTCGGAGTGCTCGCTGAGTGGACGGTCCGCGTCGTCGTAGACCTTGGTGATGGTCTCGTGCGCGTCGATGGCGCCGTCGCCGTCGCTGTCGGTGGTGTTGAGCACTTCGATGACGTTCCCGTGGGCGTCGAAGGTCTGGGTGTCGCTGGTGACGCGGTCGATGTGGCCATCGTTCTCGTTGTCGTACGCGATGCGCGTCGACAGGCGTTGGCCCTTTCGGTCGTAGACGCTCGTCGTCTCGCTGCGCCGTTCGACCGAGCCGTTACCCGCGTTGTCGCGCTCGTCGACGATGCGCACCACGTTGCCGGCGATGTCGTGCTCGAAGGTGCGCGTGCGCTTGGTGCCGATGGCGCCGCTGGTGGTGTCCAGGAGCAGCTCGGTCACGAGATTGCCGTCGTCGTCATACGTCCAGGTCGTGCTCTCGATGCGCTCGAAGGTGCCGTTGGCGTCGAGATCGCTCTTCAGGACGATCGAAGCGCGCTGACCGCGTGTGTCGTAGGTGAAGTCGTCGTCACCCGCCGGCGCGCTGTCGCTGATGGACTGCACGCGCTCCAAGCGGCCGAGCGCGTCGTGACCGTAGGTGAAGCTCCGGTTGATGCTGCCGTCATTGCCCGTGTCGACCTGTGCCGTCGCCATGACGCGGTTGCTCACCGCGAGGCCGAGGGTCGTGTAGACGTGCGGCAAGACGGACGCGACGTCGATGTGGCGGTCGATGCCAGGATGCGCCGCCGCGAAGTCCTGGAAGGTCCGCAGCGCGAACGGGCGGAAGCTCTCGTCGAAGTCGAGCGAGAATCCCGCGAGCCCCGCGCCCCACGCGGTGACATCGATGCCGTTGCCGAGCTCGCGGTCATTGTCGAGTGCCTGCAAAAACAGACAGACGTTGGCGGCACGGTCGAAGCCGCTCACCACGCCGTCCGTGATGTGATTGCGGACGTCCACCGGGCTGGTCGGCGGCGTCACGGCGAACAGGTCGAAGGGCGAGATCCGTTTGGCGCCCTTGGTGGTGCCGAGCACGACGCCCCCTACGGAGAAGGTGACGGTCTCGCCTTCGTCGTACTCGAACTCGCCGCCGGCGGTGGTGAGGCCCGAGCGCGTCAGCGTCTCGTAACGTAAGCCGATCACGGGACCATCCACGAATACGCCAGTGCGGACATCACCGCTGCACGCGGCGGTGGTCGCAGCCAACACCGCGATAGCGGCAACCATGACGCGCCTCACGGCGAACATGCCGATGCTCATCGCGCCAACGAACCCCAACGTGATCGCGGCGAGGCTCGCGGTGCTCACCAGCGCGGGCCCAGGACAGTAACCGGACAATCCCCAGCCCACGCCGAAGAGCCCGGCGCCCACGATGAGGCGCGCGTCGATGCGGTTGTTCACCCGAGGCTCGAAGGATTCGGCGAGGAGCGGTGCTCCGCGGCGGCGGATGATCCGTGAGGCGATCGCGTATGTGCCGACCGCGCCGGCCATGACGAACGCGAGGCTCGGATCCCAAGCGCCAGCGAAGTCGAGGAAGCCGGTCACCTTCGCGGGCCAGGTCATGCCCGAGATGCATAGGCCGGCGCCGAAGAGCAGACCGGCGATGAGCCCCGCGAGGATCTTCATGGAGTCACCTCGAGCACGTGCCGAATGAAGAACACCGTGAGCGCGGCCGTGGCCATGAAGACGAGCGTCGCCACGAACGAGCGACGCGAGCCACTGCCGATGCCACAGACACCGTGTCCGCTCGTGCAGCCATTGCCCAGGCACGTGCCAAAGCCGACGAGCAAGCCCGCGGCGAGCACCGTGGACCAGCGTGTCATGATGGGCGGACCGATGGCGGCGCCGTTCACCGCGGCGAACATGGCCCCGGCCGCGACGAGCCCGACCACGAACGCCACGTCGGCGCCATCACGCCGGCGATTCAGGAGCCTCGCGAAAATGCCGCTGACGCCGGCCACCCGGCCCAACACCAGCAAGAACAACGATGCGGCGAGCCCAATGAGCACGCCGCCAACCAGCGGCGCGGTGTACGTCACAGGCGTCCGCCAAAGCGAGCTGCCGAGCGAGCCTTGGCTTTGGCCGCCTCGACCTCACGGTTCTTGGGGGCGGCGGTCGTCTCGAGCGAATCGACGAGACGCCGGGCGATCTGGGAGACCTCGTCGACAGCCGCGTCGAAGGCCTTCGCGTTGGCCGCCGAGGGCGCCGTGAAGCCTGACAACTTTCGTACGAACTGGAGCGCGGCCGCGCGCACCTCGTCGTCGGTCGCCGGAGGGTCGAAATTGAAGAGGATTTTGATGTTCCGGCACATGGCTACCTCACCTCGGTCGCGCGCGGCGGATGCCGTAAAACGTCACACCCACACGCACCCATTCAACAAAATCCACGTTCTTCGCTTCTCCGCCGCGTGCACTGATTTTGCAAGACCGTAAGTCCGGCCCCGCCCAGGAGGACCTCGTGGACTTCTTTTTCGAGACGACCGACGCGCCGCGTAGCCAGGGGAAGGGTTTCTCGTGGACCTCCTTTTATCTCGGGGTGGTGGTCGCGATGGGGATGATGCTGGTCGCCCACAAGATCGTCCCGAGTGGCGCTCTCGCCGGCATCCAGCAGCCCCTGAGCCAATCCATCAGCGCGCGCTGAGTTGACGAACGGCGTCCGCGGCTGGCTAATGTCGCGGCCCGTGAAGCAGTTTCCATTCACTCCGGCCACCCTCCTTGCCCCCATGGAAGGCGTGAGCCACCCGCTCTTTCGCGCCTCCATGGCGTCGCGCGGCGGCATCGGCGTGCTTTGCACCGAGTTCGTGCGCATCTCGCGCGCTCCCATCGGCCCGGCGCAGATCCGCGCGCACGTCGTGAAGTCGGGCGACGTTCCGCTCCTGGTGCAGCTCATGGGGAACGAAGCGGACGACATGGCGGACGCTGCGCGGGTGCTCGCTGAAGCGGGCGCCGATATCGTCGACCTCAACATGGGGTGTCCCACCAAGCAGGCGAGCAAGAACGGCGTCGGCGCGGCGATGCTCAAGGATCCGGCGCTGGTGTCGCGCGTCGTCTCGGCGATCCGCGCCGCCGTGCCCGGCCTCGTCTCGGTGAAGATGCGGGCGGGCTTCGACGACGCGGAGCACGTGCTGACCTTGGCGCGCGCCATCGAGGACGCTGGAGCGGACTTCCTCACCGTCCATCCGCGCTTGCGGCGCGATCAGTACACCGGCGTCGCCGATTGGCGTGTGATTGCCCGCATCAAGGAGACGCTCTCGATCCCGGTCATCGGTAACGGCGATGTCTGGTACGCCGCCGACGCGTTGCGCATGCGCGCCGAGACCGGTTGTGACGGGGTGATGATCGGCCGGCCCGCGCTCCGCAATCCGTGGATCTTCGCGCAGATCGCCGATCTCGAGGCGGGCCGTGAGCCCTTCCGCCCGAGCGGTGGGGACTTGGTGCGCTTCCTCGAGCACACCGCAGCCGAGTACGTGCCCTATTTCGGCCATCGTGCCTTGGGCATGCTCAAGGAGATGGTCCGCTATTGCGCCCGATCCGTGAATGACGGCAACGCCACGGTGCGCGACCTGCTCCGCTGCCAGTCCCTCGAAGCCCTGCTCGAAGAAGCGTGGCGGCGCCTGGGTCCCGTGCCCGCCGCCGAGCTCGACCTCGGCCCCTCGGGGACCTTGGAGAGCTCGGGGTACGCGCGCCCCCCCACCAGCGCCGAAGCGGCTTAATCACGCCCCACTTGGGGCAGGACGCCTCAGCGGACAGGGCAATTTACGGCCAACCTCGCGCATCCAGGGCTCTTGCACCCTTCTTGCACGCTCCGGCTCCTCTGGGGGTCGCCATGGCAAGCACCGTCGACACGGTCGAGACCACGAAGGAACAGCGGCGCGCCTACGATCGCCGCTGGCGCAACCGAACCACGAGCTTCACGCAGCCGTCCGCTGAAAAAGACACAGAGAGGCCGATCGTCTGGGGCGCGGTGGCCGCCGGCGTGGTGCTCGCGCTGGCGCTGCAGCTCGCCTTGGGGTTGGCCGGTTACGTCACCGGCTTCGTATCGACCGGCGGTGACGCGGTCACGAGCAGCGCCACGTGGCTCTTGGCCTCCGCCGTGCTCGCGGTGTTCGTCGGCGGCGCGCTCGCGAGCCGCCTCGCGGATGTCGCGCGGCGGGATGGGCTGATTCATGGCCTGTTGACCTGGGGCCTCGTGAGCATCGCCGCCGCGGGCTGCGTGAGCTTGGCGAACGGGCGTGTTGTTCGCTTTGGCGGACAGCCTCCGGTGGACGCCGCCCCCGCGACCATGAAGGACGTCGCCGACATCGATCGCCAAGCAGCGCTCATCGCGATTGGCGCCGCGCCTGAAGGCGAGCCAACATTGCGGCCACCGCCGAGCGTCGCGACCACCACGGCCGCCTATTGGGCCCTGGGCGCGCTCCTCGCGAGCGCCATCGCCGGCGCGGCCGGTGGGTACGTTGGCGCGCCACGCTGGGTCCGCCGCCGCACGGTGCTCGTCGCTTGAAAGGTTACTCGGCGCCTTCGGCCGTCGTCTCCGCCGGCTTCAAGTCGATGAGGCCGCGCAGCTTGTTGTAGCCGTTGAGCGCCGCGACTTTGTAACACTCCGCGAGCGTCGGGTAGTTGAAGACGTTCTGCAAGAAGTAGTCGAGCGTCCCGCCGTGCGCCATGACGGCCTGGCCGACGTGCACGACCTCGGTGGCCTGTGTGCCCATGGCCCAGACCGCGAGCAGCTTGCGGGTGTGCAGCTCGAAGACGATCTTCAACATGCCGTCGTCGTCACCCAGGATCTGACCGCGGGCGATTTCGCGATAGCGGGCACGGCCGGTCTCGTAGCCGATGCCCCGCTTGGTGAGATCTTCCTCGCTGGGCCCGACCCAGGCGATCTCCGGGATGGCGTAGATGCCGTAGGGGAACAGATCCGGTACCGACTGCGCCTTGATGCCGAACGCGTGGCACGCGGCGATGCGGCCCTGCTCGGCGCTGGTGCTCGCGAGCTGCGGCGCGCCGATGACGTCGCCGACCGCGTAGATGTGCGGCACGGCGGTGCGGTAGTTGCCGTCGACGGTGATCTTGCCGCGGTTGTCCGCCGACAAGCCCGCCTTCTCGAGCTGCAGCCCTTCGACCGCGCCCTGCCGCCCGGACGAGACCAGCAGCATGTCGCCGGCGATGCGCTTGCCGCTCTTCACGTGGACGATGACGCGCTCGGGCCCGAGCTTCTCGACCCGGGTCACCTCTTCGTTCATGCGGAAGGTGACGTTGCGCTCGCGCAGGTGCGCCTGGAACGCGTCGCGGATCTCGTCGTCGATCATGTCGAGGTAGATGCTGCGCTTGTCGACGAGGGTGATCTCGGAGCCCAGCTCCATGAACATCGTGGCGTACTCGGTGCCGATGACGCCGGCGCCCGCGACGATGAGGTTCTTCGGGATGCGGTTGAGCTGGAGGATGTCGTCGCTGGTGAGCACCGTCTCGTGATCGATGGTGATGCCGGGCGCGACCGCCGGGTAGGTGCCGACGGCGATGACGATGTTCTTCGCTTCGAAGATCTCGCCCTCGACGGACACGAGGCTCGCCGATTCGAACTTCGCCATGCCGTGCACGAGGCGTACGCGATTGCGGTGGAGCTGCGCGCGGATGACGTCACGCTCCGCGGCCATGACGCGGCGGGCGCGCGAGAGCAGCGCGTCCGGCGTCACCGTGTTGTCACGAAAGGCCATGCCGTAGAGCTGACGCTCACGCGCGCCGGAGAGGTCGAGGACCGCTTCGCGGAGCGTCTTCGACGGGAGCGTGCCGGTGTTGATGGAGACGCCACCGACGTCTTTCGCCTTCTCGATGAGGACGACGGACTTGCCGATCTTCGCTGCTTGGACGGCGGCGCGTTGCCCACCTGGGCCGCTGCCGATGACGACCATGTCGACCTTGTTCACCACGTCCTTACTTTCCTTCTACTTCAAGCGCTCGTGCTTGAACTGCTTCGCGCCGCTCGCGTACTCGCCCACGATGTGTCCGCCGCCCCTGAGGAGCCAGCGCGTCGTGAGGAGCCCCTCCACACCCACCGGGCCGCGGGCATGAATACGAGAAGTGCTTACGCCAACCTCGGCGCCGAGACCGTATCGATAGCCGTCGGCAAAGCGGGTACTGGCGTTGTGGAAGATTGATGCGCTGTCGACTTCGCGCAAGAAGCGCTCGGCCGCGGCGGCGTCATTGGTGCAGATCGCGTCGGTATGCGCGCTGCCATGGCGCGCGATGTGCGCGATGGCTTCGCCGATGTCCTGCACCACCTGCATGTTGACGATCAGTGCTCCGTGCTCGGTGTGAAAATCATCGTCAGTTGCGTGCTTCGCACGTGGGAGTAGCGGCTGTAAACGCTCCCCGACGCGCAGCTCGACACCTTTGGCCTCGAGGGCACGGGCGACCTCGCCGATATGCGGTAAGAACGCCTCGTGCACCAGGATCGTCTCGGTGGCGTTGCACGCGGACGGATAGTCACATTTGCCGTCGACCGCGAGCCGCACCGCCATCGCTGGGTCGGCCTTGGCGTCGATGTAGAGGTGGCAGATGCCCTCGGCGTGCCCCAACACCGGGATGCGCGTGCCCTCCTGGATGCTGCGCACGAGCTGGCCCGAGCCACGCGGGATGACCAGGTCGAGCGCGTCGCTACGCGTGAGCAGCTCGTGCACCGCGGCGCGACCTTCGACCAGGATGACCGCCTCCTTGTCGAGGCCCGCGCGCTCCAGAGCTTGGCGGACGCAATCGACGAGGATGCGGTTGCTGTGCGCGGCCTCGCTGCCACCCTTGAGCACCACCGCGTTGCCGGAGCGGATGGCGAGGCTCGCGATCTGGATGACCGCGTCCGGACGGCTCTCGAAGATGACGAGGATGACGCCGATGGGGCTCTGCACCTTGCTGAGCACGAGGCCGTCGTCGAGCTTGGTGCGGCTCACTTCGACGTCGATGGGATCGCGCGCGGCGACGAGCTGCGCGAGGCCGTCGATGAGCCCCGCGCGCTTCTTGGCGCCCAATGCGAGCCGGCTCTTCAGCTGCGGCTCGAGCTCCTGGGCGGCCGTGAGGTCCTGTTGGTTCGCGGCCTCGATGGCGGTGTCCTGCTCGCGCATGATGTCCGCGAGAGAAGACAGAGCCTTGGAGCGATCCTCCGCTTTGGCGGTCGCGAGGCGGCGTTGGGCTTTGCGGACGAGAACGAGATCGATCATGGCTCCACCACCATGTCGTTGCGGTGGACGACGATGTGTCTCTTGTCGGGGCCGCGCTCCCCGCCGAGCCAGCGGCCAATCCAGGCCGAGTTGACCTCGCTGACGCCACGGCCGACCAGCGCCTTGTCGGGCCCCCGCAGCTCGACGACCACGCCGGCCTCGAACTCACCGTCGACGCCGGTGATGCCCGCCGCGAGGAGTGATGCGCCGCGCTCGGTGAGCGCCTTCACCGCGCCGGCGTCGAGGTGCAGCGCTCCGCTCGAGCGGGTCGCGAAGGCGATCCAGCGGTGGCGCGCGGAGAGCGCTTGCGAGCGTGGAAACCAGGTGCCTTCGTCTTCACCGGCGATGACCCGGCCAATCGCGCCCTGCTGGAGACCACTGGCGATGACGGCGTGCGCGCCCGAGCGGGCAGCGACCACCGCGGCGTCGACCTTGGTGCGCATGCCGCCGCGGCCGACCCCCGAGACGCTGCCGCCGATGCTCGCGGAGATGGTGTCGAGATCATCGACCCGCGAGATGCGCCGCGCCTCCGGATCGTTGCGGGGGTCGCGGTCGTAGAGACCAGCGACGTCGGTGAGGATGACCAAGAGGTCGCAGCCGATCTCGCTCGCCACCAGGGCGGAGAGGCGGTCGTTGTCACCGAACACCGGCTTGCCGTGACTCTCGTGCACCACGAGCTCCTGCACCGCGACGACGTCGTTCTCGTTGATGACGGGGACGACGCCGTGCTCGAGCAAGGTGGCGAGCGTGCGGCGCAGGTTGAGATAGCGGGTGCGCTCGTGGAAATCGTCCTCGGTGAGCAGGACCTGGGCGCAGGTGACACCGCTGACCGCGAAGGCGTCTTGATAGAGGCTCATGAGCCGGCTCTGGCCGATCGCCGCGAACGCCTGGCGGATGCCGATGGCGTTGGGTGTCGTGGTGTAGCCGAGCTGCTTACGCCCCAGGCCAACGGCGCCCGACGAGACCAGGATGACCTCGCCGCCCGCGTTCTTGATGCGGACGACCTCTTCGACGATTCCAGCGAGCCTGGAGAGCGAGATGCCCCCTTCGGGGTGGGTGAGGACCCGGGTTCCTACTTTGACGACGACCCGCCGAGCCCCCCTGAGTCCCTGCCGCTCGTTCTCTGCCATTGAGGCGAATGATCACCGTGGAACGGCTATGACGCAACTGTTTGCCGGGGTCGCGTCGCCAAGGTGCCGGCGCGTCTAATCGGCCTTCAGCTCCAACTTGAGGAAGCGCGGGTAGTAGTAGCTCTGGTCGTCGAGGAGGGTCGTGAAGTCGGTGCTCGAGCAGTAGGTGACGACGAGGTCGGCGCCGCTGAGCTCGGGGTGGCCCTTCGCGGAGTAGACGAATCCGCCATCGCGGTTGCCTTCGGGGGTCTCGAAGACGTCTTCGGGGGAGCTCCAGTTGCCGTCGGGGGTGCTGGCCGAGCGGATGATCACGGAGGCGTCGCCGAAGGCGCCGGTGGAAACCGCGACGAACCGGTCCTCGAATCGGCTGAGCGAGAGCTCGGTGGGGCCGCGGAAGCCGGCCGAGCGCTCCTCGAGCTTCGAGAAGTCGCCGCGCGCGGCATCGGCAACTGGAACACGCGCCGCGTAGATCGCGCCGCCGCCCGCTTTGGCGGTGCCTAGCAGCCAGAGCGTGTCGCCGTCGACCATCGCGCCGCCGGTCCCGAGGAAGCTCGTGCTCTCGGGGAGCGTGACCTCGGTCTTGTTCCACGCCGTGGGCGCGGCCGACGGGTTGTCGATGAGCAGGGCGCTCGTGAAGTCGAACGCGAAGGCAAAGCTCCCGCCCTCGTCCGTCGCCTTCATGTGCCAGAGAAAGAGCAGGAGCTTGCCGCCGACCATCACGGGGGTGCCCGGCCAGATCCAATTTTTCGCCTCGTCCTCGGAGGGAAAGAACGCCTCGGGGGCCGCCTGGGTGCCGGCGATGAAGAACTGGATGCTCGCCGCCGATGGGTCGGTGCCCGTCTGAATGGCGACGCTATTGCGGACGAGCTTCGAGGCGCGGCGTGAGCGCGTGTCGTCCTTCGCCGCGAAGGTGTCGCCGAACAGCCAGAGGATGCGCTCACCGCCGAGCGCCACGGAGTACGCGCTGTCGGCGCCGAGGAAGCGGGGGTCGCCGCGGAAGAGCGCGTCCGCCTCCGGCCAGGCTTCCGCTTTGGCGGTCACTTTGGAGCACGCGCAGGAGAGGGCGGCCGTGAGCAAGATCCAGCGCTTCATGCCGCTGGCGGTACGGGGCCGACGGCTTGCGCCAGCTCGCTGTGCATGACCAACCAGCCGAGACCGTCGCGCAGGTCGTACGCCCGCGACTCCCTGCCTTCGAGGGTCACGCGCACGAAGGGGAAGGCATCGGGCCAGACATCGGCGACGGCGAAGCGGCATTGGCTCAAGACGAAGTTGATGGAGCGGACGCTGCCGTCCGTTTGGAAGCGGACGAAATTGCCGTCGTGCTCGGGCGGCGGTGTCGCTTCGTAGCGCTTGATCTGGACCGCGAGCGCCGCGCGAAACTCCTCGAGCCTCGTCGTGGGGAGCGTGAGCACGACCTTGTCGTAGAGGCCGTCCCACTGCGGCCGTGGTTTGATCATGCGCATGACGTGGGCGCGGAGCCTGCGCGAGTCGATGGGCTGAAACGCGTCCTGGTCGCTGGCCACCGCGATCTTGAGCTCCGGCATCAGGCGCGCCAGCTGCTGCAAGGCGCGGACGTGAATCGCGAAGTCGTAATTGTCGCCCCAGAGGGTCAGGCTCGCGAAGAGACGGCCGTCGACGATGGTGAGCTTGAGAGGCGCCGAGTAACGCAGCCAAGTCGTGTCGGTGATGGCCTCGAGCTCGGCCTCGATTTGGCGCGCCAGAGCGTCTGAAACGGCCTCCGCTTCGATGACGAAATACGCCTCTTTTCCCACGGAGTAGGTGTCGCTCACGCGTCAAGCTCCAAACCTCGAAGATACGCGAACCATGTGGCCACGTCTTGCCGATAAACGAGAGGACGAAGCTGACGATAAGGCGAGGTATGCGCGATTCCCCCTGGAGGGCGACGGGCCATGGCTGTTTCTAGCGTCGCCGATGTCCGCGCGCGGGCTGCTGTGGGGGCATTCCCAACCAGCGATGTCTCTCCAGCCGAGCGTCCAGCCCTCACGCCAGCCGTTGCGCCTCGGCTGCCACGGAGCTTGCTCGGCGACGCGCCTCTCGACTCGGCCGACCCACGCCGAGCTTTAACGCCGGCGGTTCGCGTCGCCGAGGCTCAGGCCACCACCGTCGCAAGCGACGCTCTCCCGGCCCCACGCGATGAAGGGCTCCTCGGCCCAGTCTGGAGCTTCTTCGACCCGCCGCCACCTTCACCGCTGCTGCGTGACAAGAAGCGGCTCGTCGCCTCGTACGGCGGCATCGGCACTTTGGTGCAAGCCTTCGCTCCCGAGCAACGCCAGCAGTACGACCGTCTCATCGCGCAGACCGACGCCGCCACCGAGCCGGCGCAGCTCGCCGCCTTCGAGCAACGCCTGCGCGACCTCAAGACGCGGGTGATGGACGCCGCCCGCGCGGCGATCAGCGCCGAGCAAGCACGCGTCCAAGCAGCGGGTGGGACCTTCGACCGTCTCGCGTATCTGCAGCAACGCGGCTGGGTCGCGCCGAGCTGGCGCATGGCGGGGTCCAATCGTTCCGTCCGCGATAGCGTCCCAAGCGACGGCGCCGACGAGCAGCGGGCTGGTCTCTACAACCGCCGCGTGCCGCTCGAAGCCGAGCTCATCCTCGACACGCGCCTGCCCATCGCCGCGGTCGACCGCAACACCATGGGTGTCACCGTGGTGCGTGGCGAGGATTACGGCAGCCACGTCGACCTCGAGCAGGCGCGGCAGCTCCTCACGCAGCGTACCGACGCGCTGCGCACGGCGGTCGCGGCCAAACAGCAGATCGAGCAGTCAGTGACCCAGGGCGCGGCGGACGTCCAGGCGGCCCGCATGCGCATCGACGCGGCGCGCGCGGCCGTCGCCCAGGCTACCTCGCAGGCGGAGCTGGCACAGCGCGAGGTCGAGCGTCTCACCGCTCTCGCCACGCAGGCCGACACCGCCGCGCGTGAAGCGGAGACGCAACGTGCCTCCGCCGCCGCGCGCATCGCTACCGATCTGCTGAACCTCGACCGTGGCATCGACATGAGCATCCTCTTCGAGACGGGGCGCGCCACCTTGCGCCCCGAGTCGATCCGCCAGCTCCAGGAGCTTGGCACGGCGCTGCGCAGCGAGAGCCTGAGCGGGCTGCCGATCATCGTCGACGGGCACACCGATGCGTCGGGCTCACCCGAGCGTAATCAAGTCTTGTCGGAGCAGCGCGCCGCGGCGGTCGTCGACTACTTGGTGAATCAGCTCGGCGTGCCGCGCGCCATGCTGACGTCGCGCGGCATGGGCCAGCGTGACCTCAAGGACGCCGCGAACCCGCTCGCCGACGTGAATCGCCGCGTGCAGATCTCCATCGACATCACCCCGCAACGCCGCGCCGAGCTCCGCTTGCGCGCGAGCGAAGCGCAGCTGGCGGTCGAGACGCGGGCCGCCGAGCTCGCCCGCGCTTCCGTCGATGCGTCCGCCAACGCGGTCAATGCCTCCGACCGCTTCAGCGCCGCCGCCAAAGCGGTCACCGATGCCCGCGCCGCCTTCGAGCGGGCCCAGGCCGACTACGTCGCCGCGACCGGCCGGCTCCGTGATGCGCAAGCCGCGTTGCCCGCCGCGACCACCGCGGTCACCAAGGCGCGCGATGATGTGGCGTCGGCGCAACGCGCCGTGGAGCGCGAGGCCCCGCTCGCCGAAGGTGCGCTCTTCGTCAACGACTTCCGTGGCAACCACTTCTGGTTCGAAGGTCAGCCGGAGCGCCTGCCCGAGCGCATCGCCGAGGCCCTCACGCGCGGGTTCACCAACGGCGACGGTGGGGCCGCACGGGAGCTGCTGCGCCGCCGGAACACCACGACCGGCAACACCTTGGCGCTCGACATCGGCACGATCCTCGCGCGGACCGAGGACGACAAGAGCGGCTGGACCGTGCTGGGCGAGCGCTTCGGTGACTTCTTCAGGGGCATGCCCGGCCGCTGGGTGACCGTCAACGGTTATAGCGGACGCGGTGAGTACGTGACCGCGTCGCAACAAGTGCCCGATACGGTCACGCCGCCACGCGAGCAGATCGTCGAAGTCCAGCTGGTCTCGCCGGACATGCTGCCGCCCGCGCCCGTGCTCGCGCGCGAGAACGCCGCCGCGACTGGGCCCGCTGGTCCGCAAGACGTGGTGCCTGGTGACGCCGCGCCAACTCCCGCGCCCGCCGCCGCTGCGGATCCCGCGCTCGCGCCGCTCGCCTCCTCCGACAGCTCACTCGACACCGCCAACGCGGAGAGCGCGGCGGACGCTCTCGCCGAAGCCGCCCGCCGCCGTGCGCAAGAAGCGCAGCGCAACCTCGAGCAGCTGCGCGCCGGCATGGATCAGCAACGCGCCGCGGCCCAGACGCCCGGTCCAGTCGCGGCCCCGGCACGCTCGCCGCGCATCGAGCTCGCCCTCAACTTCGCGCGCGACTCCGCGGTCATCACCGACGCCTCCTCTCTGCGCGCCCTCGGCCCCCAGCTCCTGAGCGAGCAGCTCCGCGGCCAGCGCATCTTCATCAACGGCCACACCGACGACACCGGCTCGGCCGCCCACAACCTCGAGCTCTCCCGCCGCCGCGCCCGCGCGGTCCGCGACTTTCTCATAACCAACTTCGACATCCCCGCCGAGCTTCTGGTGGTGCAGGGCTTCGGGGCGACGCGCTTGAAGAACAGCGGCGACCCGCAGGCCGCCGAGAATCGCCGCGTCGAAGTCGTCGTGGGTGTACAGCAGTAGCATGGAGTCGGTGGAGTTTTCGGCGAGCGATGGCTTGTCCGTCAACGCGGACCTCTACGCGGCGCCGAAGGCGAAGGCTTTCCTGGTGCTCTGCCACCGCTCGCACTTCAACCGCGGTGAGTACGCGGAGATCGCCCCGCGCCTGGTCGAGCTTGGTTACACGTGCCTTGCGCCCGACCAGCGCTCGGGCATGAAGGTGCTGGGCTACGAGAACGGCACTTACAAGCGCGCCAAGCAGAAGAAGCTCGCGACCGGCTACGGCGCCGCGCGTCCCGACATCGAAGCGGCCGTCGACTTCATGGCGAAGCGCGCGCGTGGCAAGCCGCTCGTGCTCGTCGGCAGCTCCTATTCGGCGTCGCTCGCGCTGCTCGTTGGTCCGGCCAAGCCGGCGGTCACCGCCATCGCGGTGTTCAGCCCTGGGGAGTACTTGAAGGGCGTGTCGGTCGCGGAGCACGTGGGCGTGATCGCGACGCCCACCTTCGTCACTTGTGCGCGCGACGAGGTCGCCGACGTGAGAGCGCTGACCCGGCGTATCCCGCGCGCGCTCGTGAGCTTCTACGCGCCTGACTCCGCGGGCGGCCACGGCGCGCGCTGCATGTGGGCGAAATCACCGGGTCATGAGGGTTATTGGAAAGCCTTCGTGAAGTTTCTGGCCCAGCAGCTACGCTGATTAGGCCTCCATGTGGTGCGCCATTCTCGCGTTCGTGGTGCTCGAGCCGGCGGCCGTCACGCCCGCCGAGGCGGACCCGTTCGACATCTATCTCGAGGCGCCCATCCCACCCGCGGACGGCCTCTCGAGCCCGCGCGGCCCAGGGACGCGCATCGACGCGATCGGCAACGGCCGAGTGACCGCTGTGACGGACACGATGGTCATCGTCGAGCACCTGCTCTACGAGAACAACGGCCGGCGCGTCATCCATGCGCTGCATCAAGATCTCGCGAAGGTGAGCGTCGCCGCGGGTGACGTGGTGGAGCGCGGTCAGGCGATCGGCGCGCTCGCCAAGCCGGGTAAGCCGCGCGAGCTGCATCTCACCATCGACGCCGAGCCCGACCCAGCCGCCTTCATCCGCGCCCGCCGCACGCTCTTCGTGCCGCAGAAGGAGCCGACGTTGGTGCTGGTCGATACGACACGCCACCGCATGCGTATCCTCACCAGCGGCCAGCGCGATGGCGGCGACCTGCAGGTGGGCTTCGGCCAAGCCGCGGGCTGCAAGGAGCGTCACAAGGACCTCAAGACTCCTTGTGGCATGTACTTCGTGACGGGCAAGAGCACCGGCCCCTTCAGCGGCGACTACGCTGACTACTATGGCGGACACTTCATCAAGCTCAACTACCCGAACGCCTACGACGCGCAGCGCGGTGTCGCGGCTGGCATCATGAGCGCCGCTTCCGCGCGCGCCGTCGCCAACGCCTGGCGAAAGCGCGCCCTTCCAGCCCAAGGCACGCGTCTCGGCGGCGGCATCGGCTTCCACGGCTGGGCCGAGGAGTGGGAGGACAGCGACACCGCCCGCGGCTCATGGGGTTGCGTCTTCCTGCACAACCGCGACATCGCCGCCGCCTACGCACGCATCCCCATCGGCGCGATGGTCGTGCTGCTCTAGCGCGCGACGCTCTCCCAGCTCAGCCCGAAGCGCGCGAGATATATTCATGCGGGCGTGCCTCGACTGCGCCGTTTCTTCGCAGCCGCGGGTCCAGCGGTTCGCTCTCGAGCGCCAGGACGGCGAACACGCACTCGGTTTGGCGGCGCGCATCCGAAGGACTAGATTGGGGGCATGACCACACCCAATGAATTCCGTCCTCACCCGTGGCATGGCGTACAGCAGCACGCCCGATTCCCCGAGCTGGTTACGGCCTATATCGAGATCGTGCCGACCGACGGCGTCAAGTACGAGATCGACAAGATCTCGGGCTATCTCAGCATCGACCGCCCACAGCGCTTCTCGAGCTTCTGTCCGACGCTCTACGGTTTCCTGCCCAAGACGTATTGCGGCAAGCACGTCGCGGCGGTGGAGCTCGAGGGGGCGCCGGTCGTCGACCGCGGCGACCGTGATCCGCTCGATATCTGCGTGCTCACCGACCGGCCGGTGCCGCGTGGCGACATCCTCTGCACGGCGCGGCCCATCGGCGGCTTACGCATGATCGAGTCCGCTGAAGCGGATGACAAGATCATCGCGGTGCTCGTCGGCGACCCGGCGTACGGCGGCGTGCAGAACATCTCGGAGCTGCCGCGCCCGATCATCGACCGCTTGCGCCACTACTTCCTCACCTACAAGCAGATCCCGGGCGAGCCCGGAGTGAAGATCACCGTTGACCCGTTCTACGACGCGAAGATGGCCCAGCTGGTCATCGCCGCATCGGTGCGTGACTATGCCGAGCAGTTTCCGGCCATCACGTAGCAAGGGCGCGGGCGAGCCGCCGCGTATCGCTAGTCGCGCGGCGCTCTGACGGCTGCTTTACGAGCGCTCTGACCGCCGCGGCCACATCGCGATAGCGGCACCGAGCGTGATGATCAGCGAGCCGACGGGCAGCGCGGCGCAGCCACCGCTCGCGCCGGTGGGGAAGTCATCACCACCTCGCTGATCGCTGTCGCCCGCACCCGCGTCGCCGTTACCGTCACCACGATCGTCACCGCCGTCGCTGTCCGTGGGGCCACCATCATCGCTCGGCCCGCCGTCGTCGCCAGGCTCGCTCGGCAACGTCTTGGGCCACACCGATGTGTCGCAGCCGCCGGTGGCGCGATACTCCACGGGGCCAATGTCGTACGCGCCCTGGTCGCGCGGCTGTCCGCAATAATCGTCAGTGACCGCGGCGAGCGTCACGCCATCGTCGATGATGGAGTCGGCGGCCGCCGGCGCCAGGTCGTTGTCCGCGACGTTGACGTACAGGGCCTCGACCTGCGTGTTGGTGAGCAGGAGGTTGTTCGCCGCGTCGATCGTGCCGCCATCGCGTGGGTGGAAGCCGCCGACGACGATGTTGTTGCGCGCGGTCACGCTGGAGGTGCTGTAGCGTGAATCGACGCCGCTGGTGTCGTAGACCAGGTTGTCGAGCAGCTGCGTGCCGTTGCTACGCGAGTTGTAGATGCCCACGTCGGAGCAATGCATCACGATGTTGTTGCGCATGATGCCGTTGAAGTGCTCGGTCGCGCAGCTCGGGTTCTCGGCCTCGGTGGTCTCGCAGAACGCCGCGCCGGTGAGGCCGCCACCGAACGACAGGCCGATGCGCGCGCCGCTGCCGCCGTGGAGTCGCGAGCACACCACGAGGTTGCGCTCGAAGATGCCGTCACGTGAGGCACCTTTGAGGAACGCGGCGTAGCTCACGTGGTTGCCACCGCCTTTCTCGAAGTCATGAATGTAGTTGTCGCGAAGAAGCCAACGGCGGCCGCCCACCACGTCGACCTTGGTGACTGGCGCGTCGGTGTCACGGATGCGCGTATCGTAGAGCTCCGTGTGCTCGATGAGCACGTCGTCGGGGTACGGACGCGATGCTTGCGCGGCGTCGCCGTTGCCTTTGATCTGCGCGTTGAAGTCGTGGAGCTTGCAGTTGCGGATGACCGTGTGGTCGCCGCCCGCGACGATGTGGAAGGCGTGCTCGCAGTCGCCGTCGTCGGCGCAGACGCCCTCCATCTCGAGGCCATCGAACGTCCAGTACGGCGCGTTGACGCTGAACGCTTCGACCGTGTCGCTGGTCAGGCGCGCGCCGTGCGCGTTCGCGGCGCGCACGACGATGGGCGCGCTCTCGGTGCCGATCGCGTTACAGTTGATCTTGCTCGTGATCGGGTAGGTGCCGTTGGCCAGGACGATGACATCACCAGGCTGCGCGGCGGTGATGGCGTCGCGCAGACCCTGGATTGTCGATACGGGGACGTCACGTGCCGCGCTGCTTGCGGCCGCGAGGGAGACGAGGACGACGGCGATGATGCGCATGCATCATCGAGGATACCCGACGGACGCCTCGGGCGCCTAGCCGCGGTTGCCTGCGAAGATCTGCCACCATGACTGGCCGCGCTGAACGCCATAGCGGTCGTCATAGATGGCGCCGACGCGTCGCGCGACCGCCTTGCCATGCTGCATCACGCGCGCGGTGGTCTCGAAGGAGGCGGCGGCGAGCACGAAGGCGAGACCTTCACGGCCCTGCAGGGCGTAGAGGTCGTCGAGGAAGCCGTTCTGGACGTCCTCCGCCTTGGCGTGCGGCGCGTAGGCCCAGCGCTCGGTGTGGGCGACGCTCTCGAGCTTCGCGCCGGGCGACATCTTGGGAATGGTCTTGGCGATGTTCGCGATCAGCGTCTCGTCGTCGACGGGCTTGCCGTCCGCGCCGGTGCCGTAAGCGTAGAAGGTGTAGATGCCCGGCGCTTGCTGGCAGTAGAGCAGGGGCTCACCCGCGCGGCCGATGTTCTCGGGAATGCTGCCGGTCGAGAGCTTGCCGTGATCGGGGAGGCCGGTCACGCGGCAAATGACCACGCGATAGTCCACCGCGTTGTCCGTTTTAGCGATGACGTCGAGCGTCTTGGCGGACGCCTTGAGGGTGCCTGACTCGAGCAGCTTCGAGGCATCGCACGCGACCACGACTTCGTCGAAGCGCTGGGTGCCCGACGGCGTGGTGATCTCCATCGCCTCGTCGTTGCGCGCGATGGAGCTGACGTCGGCGCCATAGATGAACCGCACGCCTTCTCGGCTCAGCCGGTCGGCGAGGCGCTGGAAGACTTGCTGATAGCCGCCTTCCCACACGTACAGGCCACGCTGCAGGAGCATCGCCGCGAGCGTGCTGGGGTCGAGATAGCTCGCCTGATGGAAGGCCGCGAGCTCCGGTGGATAGCCGGCGCTGGTCAGCAACGGCTGGAACGCGTCCTCGACCGACTCCATGCCGCGTGAGCGGAGCACTTCGCTCCAGGTCTTCTTGAGCTCGTCCGACAAGCCAGGGCCGATCTCGCCGTCGTGCTGACCGCGCCAACCGAAGAGCTGGAGCGCGACGTACTTCGCGACGCCAGGTAGCAGCTTGGTCCAGGACTGTGTCCGCTCGAACGGCTTGCCTGCTTGCAGGTCGTAGGCGGTGCTGAGCTCGAACTGGCGCGTCGCGACGCTGAGCTCCTTGGAGAGCTCGAAGATCGGATCGTAGTCGGTGCCGAAGGGGCCAAAGCGCATCGCGCCCGCGATGGCGCCGACGTCGATGGCATGCCCATCGATCATCACGGTCTTCACTTTGCCGCCCGCCGAGGGGTTGCGCTCGAAGACGGTGACCTTGAATCCTTGGGCAATGAGCTCTTGCGCCGCGGCGAGGCCGCCAGGGCCTGCTCCAACGACCGCGATCGAGACGTCGCTCGGCTTGCGGTTGGTCTTGAGCGCCGCCGCCGGAGCCTCTGGCATGCGTAACGCTTCGCGCGCCGGTTGCTGGGCACGCGCGGAGCGCACGGCGGGGGTCGAGACATGACCGAGGCGATACGAGTCGAATGGTAGTAGCCGCATATGGCAACCATCGGTTCATGGTCGCATGAGGTCGCGCGGTCTGCGCCACGATGGCTCAGTGTCGCGGCCCGTGGGGTCAGATGACCACGCGCACCATGGTGCCGATCGGTTGTGGCGGACCGCCGCGGCGCGAATAGATGGAGTGGGGCTTGCGGCGATCGTTCGGGGTGCGCGGGCCTTGGGATGGCAGGGTGAAGGTGCTGCCTTCGGCCGCGAATACGTCCTGCATCGCCACTTGGGTCATGCCATCGGCGATGGGCGCGCCCGTGTGCGCGATAGCGGTGCTCGTGGCGCGGGCCACCATGGCGGACGAGGTGCGGCTCGCGTCGGTGCGCGCGACGTAGGCGGTCGCCCATGCCGCGGAGCGCTCCGCTTCTTGCAGGCGCGTGTAGTAGTTGCGTAGGTCGGCGTCGAGGTATCCCTTCTTCTCGGCGTCGTACGCGGCGCGGATGAGCGAGACGGCGATGTCGACGATGCGCATGTCCTCGGGCGCCATTGGACCGACGACATCGGCGTGCAGCTTGAGCAGCGTGCCGTGGTAGTCGTATGCGGAGAGCAGTCCGCCGGGTGACGGCCGCCCGGTCGCTAGCCTGATGATGCCAACGGCGTAGTGCCGCGCCGCGGTGATGTCGCGGTCGGCTTTGCTCGGATTCGTGTGGGTCGAATCGGCTACCATTGCTGCTCTATTATCGGCAGCAAGCGTGCCAGGTCGCCTGATGTGGAAGACGCATCGTTTGCGGCATTTTCCAGCGCGACGTGTTTCATTTGCGAACGACGTGTTTCGTTCGTGAACGCAATGGCGAGCAGTGGTGTTCCGATTGGGGGCGTCGTGAGCACCTGGCGCGCCCGGCCTCTGGGAAGGCCGCCCCATGTGGACCTATTGGGCCATCCAGCCGTCGATCGGCTCGTCGTGCTCCAACGCAGGCGAGCACATGCGCCCACAGCGTGTCAGAACTGGACGCTCGTCACCGGTCCGCAAGCAGGGTTGCCGTAGTAGCACGTGCGGCCAATGGAGCAGGCGTTCAGCGTGGCGCCGCTGGCGTCGCGCGGCCATTGCTTGATGATCTCGAGCGGCAGACCTGAGGTCTTGGCGAGCTGCGCGTCGGTTGGGTTCCCGGCGCTCTTCGTCGTGCCCTTCGTCTGGGCGGCTGGCTCCGAGAACGAGACTGTACGGTTGGACGGTGCGGGGCGGATTGTGGTCATGGCGTGTCTCCTCCGGGGTGCTCTTCGGAGGTATCGCCGCCACGGCCTTCCTGGTGCCGAGAGCGAATCTGACGCCGGGTCAGGGCGCGGCGCTCAACCGTTGATGAGCGTCTGCATGCTCGCGGGGTAGCGCTCGCCCACGACCGCGCCGCGTGGGAACACCGCTTCGATCTCCGCGAGCACCTGTGGCGACAGCACGACGTCGGCCGCTTTGGCGTTGTCCTCGAGATACTTGCGCCGCTTGGTGCCGGGGATGGGGATGATGTCGTCGCCCTGGGCGAGCGTCCAGGCGATCGCCAGCTGGCTGGCCGTACAGCCGAGACGCTTGGCCAGCTCTTCGACCTTGCCGACGAGCTGCAGGTTCTTGTCGAAGCTCGCGCCGGTGAAGCGCGGGCTGTTGCGGCGATAGTCGCCTTGCTCGAAGTCGTTCGGTGACTTGAACGCGCCCGTGAGGAAGCCGCGTCCGAGCGGGCTGTAAGCGACGAGGCCGACGCCGTTGCGGCGGCAGGCTTCGAGGGCGCCGTCCTCGGGGTCGCGGGTCCAGAGCGAATACTCGGATTGCAGCGCGGTGATCTGGTGCACCTTGCTCGCGCGGTCGAGCGTCTGCGCCGAGGTTTCGGAGAGTCCGATGTAGCGGATCTTGCCGGCCTTCACCATGTCGGCCATGGCGCCCACCGTGTCCTCGATGGGCGTGTTCTTGTCGACGCGGTGCAAATAGTAAAGGTCGATGACGTCGACGCCGAGGCGCCGGAGGCTCCCGTCGACCGATTCGCGCGCGTACTTCGGCGTGCCGTTGATGACGCGCTTGGCGGGATCGTTCGGGTCACGGACGATGCCGAACTTCGTGGCGAGGAAGACCTGGTCACGCTTGCCCTTGATGGCGCGGCCGACCAGCTCTTCGTTGGTGTGCGGGCCGTAGGCGTCGGCGGTGTCGAGGAAGGTCACGCCGAGATCGATGGCGCGGTGAATGGTGGCGACGGACTCGGCGTCATCGCGCGAGCCATAGAAGTCGCTCATGCCCATGCAGCCCAGCCCGATTGCCGAGACTTCGGGACCATTGCGACCAAGACGACGTGTTCTCACGGGGAGCTCCGATGCGTTGGGGCGAGCGCCGCAAAGTTAGGGCGGCGAAAGGTGAACGGCAAGCGCGCCGGAGTGGTGTATCGTCGGCCGATGGTTTCGCCGGACGATACGCGCCACGTCGTGGAGCGCAGCACCTCGCCCGCGGTCCTGCCGTTCGTGCCCGAGCTGTGCTTGCGGCTGGTCACGGAGGGCACGTCGTTGTGGCGATGCACCGATGACGCCGCGACCCGCGAGGGGCTCGCGGCGCCGTACTGGGCCTACGCTTGGGCCGGCGGGCAGGGGCTCGCGCGCTACGTGCTCGACCATCCACCGCTCGTCGCGGGCAAGCGTGTGCTCGACTTCGGCACCGGCACCGGCATCGTCGGTATCGCCGCGATGAAGGCCGGCGCCGCGTCGGTGCGGGCAACGGAGGTCGACGCGCTGGCGATCGAGGCGGCACGCCGCAACGCCGCGTTGAACGCGGTGACATTGGACTTCGTGCTGGCCGACGTCGTCGGTGACCCGTGCGCCGAAATCGATGTCGTCCTCGCGGGCGACGTCTTCTTCGAGACCGCTCTAGCGGAGCGTTGCCTGCGCTGGTTCCGCACGCTCGTGGCGCGCGGCGTCTCCGTGCTGGTCGGTGACCCGGGGCGCTACTACTTGCCGCAGGACGCGCTCGAGCTGCGCGCGCGCTACGTGCTGCCCGACAGCCCCGCGATCGAAGACGAGGGCGTGCGCAAGAGCAACGTGTTCACGGTGCGCGCGCGATGACGCGGGCCGCGCTCACCAAGGTGCTCTGGGACACGAAGGGCAACCGCCGCCTCCCCAGCAACGCGCAGCTCGGGCGCGCCATCGACGCGTGCGCGCGCGGCGACGTCTGGGAGGTCTGCGAGCACAACGCCTTCGGGCCGGTGTACCTCTTGCCGACGCGTGAGTGGATCCGAGCGCTCGCGAAGTACATCGACACGTTGGGCGTGCGCACCGTCCTCGAGGTCGCGGCGGGTGACGGCTTTCTCTCGCGCTGCCTCGCCGCGGCGCGCCCCAAGCTGCGCGTCATCGCCACCGACGACGCCTCGTGGGAGAAGCCGCAAGCGCGCATGAGCGCACGCGAGCGCCGCGAGCTCGTGGGGCGTGACGTGCGGGGCCTCGCGCTCGGTGGCAACGTGCAGCGGCTCTCGGCGCAGCGCGCGGTGCGCCGCTACGCGCCAGATCTGGTCCTCGTGAGCTGGGCGCCGCCAGGCAAGCTGGTGGAGCAGGTCCTGCGTGGGCCGTGCAAGTACGTCCTCGACTTCAGCACCGAGGGCAATGAATGCGGCAGCGGACCTCTGCTTTGGCGCAGAGCCATCGATTTCGTCGAGGGCCCCGTGGAGAAGCTCGCGTGGTGCCGCCTCGATGAGCGCAGCGACGAGCCACGCCGCACACGCGTCACCTTGTACGAAGGCGCCGCGACCACCAGGAAGAAGAAGCGGTGAGCGAGCCCATTCGCGACGCCGTCACGCGTAACACCCGGCCAGCGACGCTGCCGCTCTTGCCAGAGCTGCGCCTGCGGCTCGTGACCCGCGACGCTCCGTTATGGCAGGCCACGGAAGCCGATCTTACGCGCCTCGGCATCACCGCGCCGTTCTGGGCGACCGCATGGGCGGGCGGCCAGGGCCTCGCGCGCTACCTGCTCGATCACCCCGAAGAAGTCGCCGGCAAGCGCGTGCTGGACCTCGCGACGGGCTCCGGCATCGTCGCTATCGCGGCCATGAAAGCGGGCGCCGCAAGAGCCCACGCCACCGACATCGACGCCTACGCCATCGAAGCAGCACGCATCAACGCCGAGCTCAACGGCGTGTCTGTCGACCTCGTCCTGGGCGACGTCATCGACGACCCATGCGAGGACATCGACGTCGTCCTCGCCGGCGACATCTTCTACGACCGCTCGCTCTCCCTACGCGCGATGCGCTGGTTCCGCGAGCTCGCGACCGGCGGCATGCCCATCTTGGTTGGCGAAGCTGGCCGCTATCACAGACCGAAAGCCGACCTCATGCCACGGGCCCACTACGACCTCACGGAGAATCTGGAGATCGAGGACGACGGGGTTCGCCGAACCAACGTCTACGCGGTGCGTGGCTACGAAGATCCCGGCAAAGAGCGCCTCAACGCCGGGCGGCGATGAGCTCCATCATCTCCGGATAGTGGTAGACCGCGCTCGCGGCGGGGCGGTGCTTTGCGGCGGCCACCATGGCTTTGGCGATCTGGTCGGCGGTGATCGAGCGGAGCTTCGCGGGTGTCGCGAACGAAAACAGCGGCAGGGTCTTCTCGAGGATCCACGGGGTGTGGCGCGAGCCGATGATCATCCCGGGGCGGAAGATGCTCACGACCTCGGGGCCTTGAGCGCGCGCGGCCTCCTCAGCTTCGCCCTTCACGCGGTTGTAGCGCGGCATGCCCGCGGCTCCACTTCCGGTCGACTTTGCCCGAGGATCGGCGCCGGCCGCGGTCATCAGTCCGAGATGGCGGACCTTGCCCGAGTCGCGCAAAGCCTTGGCGAAAGCTTCGTTGAGCGCCACGTCGACCGCGCGGTGCTCCTCGAGCGTGAGCTTCGCGGTCTTCGCGCCCACCCCGAGCACGCTGAAGCCCACGCACTCGCCGTCCAGCTCGCGGAGCGCCTCGAGCGTCGCGGCCTCGAGCGACCCTGGATTCATCTCTGGCACCAGCTGTTCGCGGAGCGTGCGTCCCGCCGCGCGCGCGATGGCGTGAGCCTCGGGGAGGGAGCGGCGCGTCAGGACGACGATGGGGTCGAAGGCGCCGTCGGCGCACAAGGCGCGTAGCAGCGCATTCCCCACGGATCCCGAGGCACCAAGAACCAGCGCGGCGCGGACTGAGCTCATTGCCGAAAAGCCTATAACCGAAGGCGCTGCGGGATGCTCCCCGTGTAAGGCGTGGGCCCGGCTTTCCCCGAGTGACATCGCGCCGCGCGAATCGCCGCAGATCACCGAAACCACTATTTCTTTCGCGCGATACACTGCCCCGTGAAACCCCTCGCGCCGAAGAAGCTTTCGCCGCCCCTCACCCCCCAAGTCCTACCGCCGAGCGCTGGCTCCGACATCGTCGCCGTGCGCGAGGTGCTCCGCCGGGAGAAGGCGCCGCTGATCACGCGCTTCGTGGCCGACACGAAGGCGCTGGCTGACGGAACGCTGCGGGTCGGGCCGAAGCACACGTGGCACGCCATCAAGCAGAAGCCCGGCCAATACGCGCTCCTGCTCGCGGGCGTCGGCGCCCTGGGCGCTGGGTGCATGGCCGCCGGCATCAACCCCGAGCCCTACACCATCGGCCTCAGCGCCCTCGTTTGCGGTTGGTCGGCCTGGAAGGCGATGCCCGAGCTGCGCGCTAGCCAAGGCCCGGATCGTCTGCGCTTGCTCGGCGCGCACGTCATCTTCCCCGGCGCGCTGGCTGGAGCGACGACGACCGCCGGTCTGCTCTTGGGGCACAGCGGCCACGTCGCGGCGGTGTCCGCCGCGGACATCGCGAAGGCTGGAGCTCAGTCCGCCGTCATCGGCTCGGACGTGCCGACCATCGTCCAGACCGTGCTGGACCAGCCCGACGGAGCGCGCGAGCAAAAGCGCTTCCGCAAGTGGCTGCTGCGCAAGCAAGAGCACAAGGGTCTGCTTTAGCGGTCGACGGCGGCCATCGCGCTGACGCGGGACGCCGCGCCGTAGACGACGAGGGTCTCGCCCTCGGCGACCGCGCCGTGTCCTGCCTGCGCCGTGTCACGCACGTCGCGCGCCATGCCGCGCGCGAGCACGCGGACACCGTGGCGTTGCTCCAGGTCGCCGAGCGCCTGTCCGCTGAGCTTGCCGTTCGCGGTGATCTCGGCGGTGACGTGAA
>JBDHVB010000061.1:0-25350 GCA_039809465.1 Myxococcota bacterium | reverse complement strand
GAAACCCCCAAAAGTTTCGTCGTCTGTAACTAAGGCTCATAAGCGAGCACCGGCGACAACCAGCGCTCGGCCTCGGCCTTGGTCAACCCCTTACGCTGGGCGTACGACGTGACCTGGTCGGCTCCGATGCGCCCAACTCCAAAGTAACGCGCGTCGGGGTGGTTGAAATACATGCCGGACACCGCCGCGGACGGCCACATGGCCATGCTCTCGGTGAGCTTCAGGTCGATCGCTTTCTCGACGTCCATGAGCTCCCAGAGGAGCTTCTTCTCGGTGTGATCCGGGCAGGCCGGGTAGCCGGGAGCTGGGCGGATGCCGCGATAGCGCTCGTCGATGAGCTCTTGCTTCGAGAGGCTCTCGGTGATGCCGCAGTCACGGCGCGCGTGCTCGTGGAGCTTCTCGGCCAGGGCTTCGGCGAGGCGGTCGGCCAGGGCCTTGGTCATGATGGCGTTGTAGTCGTCGTGGTCTTTCTCGAACTGGCGCACCAGATCATCGACGCCATGACCCGCGGTGACCGCGAACGCGCCGACATAGTCGGATACGCCGCCCACCGGCGCCACGAAGTCCGCCAAAGCGAGCGAGCGCTCCTCCGCGGTGCGCAGGCGCTGCTGGCGTAACGTGTGCCAGCGCATGCGCTCCTCGGCGCGCGAGGCGTCGGTGTAGATGACGATGTCGTCGCCGTCGCGGGCCGCGGGGAAGAAGCCGTAGACGGCGCGGGCCGTGAACAGCCGGTCGGCGACGATGCGGGCCAGGAGCTTCTCGGCGTTCGCGAAGAGCTCGCGGGCCGCGGGGCCGACGTCGGCCTTGTTCAAGATCTGCGGGTAGATGCCCTTGAGCTCCCAGGCGTGGAAGAACGGCGTCCAGTCGATGTACGGGACGATGTCCACGAGCGGCACGTCGGCGAGCACGCGCACACCCAAGAACGACGGCACCACGACGGTCGTCGCGTCGAACGTCACCTGCTCGCGCCGCGCCACGGCCGCGTCGTACGCCACAATGTCGCCGCCGTGGCTCGCGCGGTGCGCATCACGCAGGGAGCGCTGCTCCTCGCGGACCGTGGGGGTGAAGGCTGCGAGGTTGTTCTTCACGTTGCCGACGACGCCGACCGCGCGCGAGGCGTCACGCACGTGCACGGTGAGGCCCTCGTACTGCGGCGCGATCTTCACCGAGGTGTGCTTGTTGCTGGTGGTGGCGCCGCCGATGAGGAGCGGCACCGTCATGCCGCGGCGCTGCATCTCGCGCGCCACGTGCACCATCTCGTCGAGCGATGGGGTGATGAGCCCGGAGAGGCCCAGCACGTCGGCCTTGGTCTGCACCACGGTGTCGAGGATCTTCTCGGCCGGGACCATGACGCCTAGGTCGACGACCTCGTAGCCGTTGCAGCCGAGCACGACGCCGACGATGTTCTTGCCGATGTCGTGGACGTCGCCCTTCACCGTCGCCAAGACGATCTTGCCCTGCGAGGTCGCCCCGGATGCCGCCTTCTCGGCCTCCATGAACGGTTGCAGATAAGCGACCGACTTCTTCATGACGCGGGCGCTCTTCACGACCTGCGGCAGGAACATCTTGCCGGCGCCGAACAGGTCGCCGACCACGTTCATGCCGGCCATCAGCGGCCCTTCGATGACCTTGAGGCCGCGCTCGTACTTGGCGAGCGCCTCGGCGGTGTCGGCGTCGATGAAGTCGACGATGCCCGCGATGAGCGCGTGCTTGAGGCGGTCCTCGACCGAGGCGTTGCGCCACGAGAGGTCTGCTTCCGTTTTAGCGGTCTCGCCGGTGTGTGACTGCGCGTACGCGATCAGCTCTTCGGTGGCCTCCGGGCGCGTCGCGAAGACGACCTCCTCGATGAGCTTGCGCAGCGCTTCCGGGACGTCGTCGTAGACCATCAAGTGGCCGGCGTTGACGATGCCCATGTCGAGGCCCGCCTTGATGGCGTGATACAAGAACACGGCGTTCATGGCCTGGCGCACGTGCTCGTTGCCACGGAACGCGAACGACAGGTTGCTGATGCCGCCGCTCACCTTGGCCAGGGGGAAGCGCTTCTTGAGCTCGCGGGTCGCTTCGATGAAGTCGATCCCATAGCGCGCGTGCTCCTCCATACCCGTCGCGATGGTGAGGACGTTCGGGTCGAAGATGATGTCTTGCGGCGCGACGCCGACCTTCTCGGTGAGGATGGCGTAGGCGCGCGACAAGATGGCGATGCGCCGGTCGAAGTCCGCTGCCTGCCCTTCCTCGTCGAAGGCCATGACGACCATCGATGCGCCATAGCGGGCGATGGTGCGGGCCCGCTCCACGAACGTCGCCTCGCCGTCCTTGAGCGAGATCGAGTTGACGATGCACTTGCCTTGCACGCACTTGAGGCCGGCTTCGAGGACCTTGAAGTCCGAGCTGTCGATCATGATCGGCAGGCGGGCGATCTCGGGCTCGGAGGCCACCAGGTTCAAGAAGGTGGTCATCGCCTGGACCGCGTCGAGCAGGCCCTCGTCCATGTTGACGTCGAGGATGTTGGCGCCGCCGGTCGCTTGTTGGCGCGCCACGTCCAGCGCCGCCTCGTAGTCGCCCGCGAGCACGAGCCGCGCGAAGCGCCGTGAGCCGGTGACGTTGGTGCGCTCGCCGATGATGGTGAAGTTGCTGTCGGGCCTGAGCACCAGCGGCTCGAGTCCGCTATAGCGCGTCAACGCATCCCCGGCGCCGGGACGCTTACGCGGCGGCAGCTCCCCTACGCTCTTGGCGATCTCCGCGATGTGCTCGGGCGTCGTACCGCAGCACCCGCCGACGATGTTGAGCCACCCTTCCTTGGCGAAGGCGCCGAGCTCGCGCGCGATGTCCTTCGGTCCCTCGTCGTACTCGCCGAAGGCGTTGGGGAGACCAGCGTTCGGGTAGCAGCTCGTGTAGCTCGGCGTGAGGCGCGAGAGCTCCTCCACGTAGGGGCGCATCGCCTTGGGCCCGAGCGCGCAGTTGAGGCCAATCGAGAACGGCTCGTAGCGGGCGATCGACGTGAAGAACGCCTCGAGGGTCTGACCGCTCAGGGTGCGGCCGCTCGCGTCGGTGATGGTGACGCTCACGAGCACCGGGATGCGCGTCTGGCGCTCGGTGAACAGCCGCTCGATCGCCGCTAAAGCGGCCTTCGAGTTCAAGGTGTCGAAGATGGTCTCGGGCAGCAGCACGTCGACGCCGCCGTCCATGAGCGCGCCCGCCTGCTCGTAGTACGCCCTCTCGAGCTCGTCGAAGCTCACCGCGCGGAACGCCGGGTTGTTCACGTCGGGCGACATCGAGGCGGTGCGGTTGGTCGGGCCGATGGCGCCGGCCACGAAGCGGCGGACGCCGGTCTCGCGCGTCACCTCGTCGGCGGCCTCGCGCGCGAGCTTCGCCGCCGCGAGGTTGATGGCGTAGCAATCGTTCTCGAGCCCATAGTCCGCCATCGCGACCGAGGTGCTGTTGAAGGTGTTGGTCTCGATCATGTCGGCGCCGGCGAGCAGGAAGGCGCGGTGAATGGCCTTGATGACCTCGGGCTTGGTGACGGCCAAAAGATCGTTGCAGCCGCGCAGCTCGCGCGGGTGATTGGCGTAAGCCTCGCCGCGGAAGTCCTTCTCGGCGAGCGCGTAGGTCTGGATCATCGTGCCCATGGCGCCGTCGAGGACGAGGTGGCGCTCGCTCAAGATCCGTTCCAGGGCTTCGAAGGTCTCCGTCCGCATGAGGCGCACTCTTAGCAAGCACGTCACGCCGGGAGAAGGCGCTCAGAAGGTATAGCGAAGCGAAAACGACGTGCCGAGCCCGACGATGCCCGGGCCCGGGAGCACCACGAAGGTGGCGGCGATGCCCGCGGAAATATCAGTGAGCAGCGTGAGATACGTGAGCCCGAGGCCGCCGACCAACGCGAGGTTCATGCGCGGCACGAGCAGCGACGGATCGTCGGGGTCGGTCGGGAGCGGGTTGATGCGCGAAAAGCCGGCGCCGACCTTCGGCTCGATGGCGAAGCGCTGGGTGACGCGCAGCGCGTAGACCAGCTCGCCCGTGAGGTTGAGCAAGTCGTAGCTCGTGATCGCCGTCCCACCAGGCGTGACCGACGGATCGTCGAGTTCGCTGATGGGATTCTCGGCGACGTAGCCCGCCGAGCCGGTGGCCTGCAGGCTCAAATTGTCGGTGAGGTCGTACCCCAGATGCAGGGCCACGTAGGGCTGCAGGCTCGAGACACCGTTCACGCCGCCCAAGGTGATGAAGGTCCCAAGGTCCGCTGAAACGTACACACCGCGCTGCAACACGAAGCTCGAGAGCTCGTCGTCGGCCGCGGGCGGCGGAGCCTCGGCGCTCCCTGCTGTGAGGAGCGCGGCGGTGATCAGCGATAGCAGCACTTACTCACCGCCCGGCTTGAAGAGCCACGGATAAGTGACCTCGGCGATGCCGCCGCCTTCGCACGGCGGGAACTTCATGTGGCTGACGACGCGCCCCACGCATTGCTCGACGGCGCTGCTCCCCAAGGTGCTCTCGGAGACACGCGACTCGAGCACGTCACCCTTGCCGTCGATGGTGAAGGCCATGACGACCTTGCCCGACAGATCGGGGTTACGCTGGAGCTCCTTCTCGTAGCAGTACTTGACCTGTGTGTTATGGCGGGCAACGACGCGGCCGACGACTTGCTCGGCCAAGCACCCCTTGATGACGGTGCGGCCAGGCGTCACCTCGGGCGAGCGGCCGCGGCCACCGAGCTCGACGTTCGCGAGACCCTTGCCCGCGCCCTTGCCGTCACCGACGCCCCCGATGCCCAGCGACTTGCCGCCACCACCCAGACCAGAACCCTTGCCGCCACTGCCGCCGACGCCGCCAGCTTCGCCACGGCTGCTCGCGCGCAGCCCGCCCAGCGCGTCGTTGATGCCGCTGCCGAGGCCGCCGGGGCCGAAGACGTTCGCTGTCGCGCCACGTGGCTTGTCACCGAGCACTTGCAGCAGACCCGAGCTCAGCGCCACGCGGCGGTCTTGTGCCTGCTTTCGCGGATCGACGCGCGGCGCGCCCGGCTTCGAGGGCGCCGCGTCCTTCTGCTCGCTCGGACGGCCGACGGCACCTTCGTCACCCTTGCGCTTGCCGCCCTTCACGCCAGCGGCATCGGCGGGCATGCGGCGCTCCGGCTTCTTGGCGCGCTCCTCGAGGACGAGCTTGGCGACGCGCGTCGGGTTCTCGAGCATCTCGATGGGGATCTCGTTCGAGGGCTCGGGCGGCGTGAGCAGCACCACGGTCAGCGCGGCGAGGTGCGCGATGAGCACCATGGCGAGCACGGCGGCGAAGTTGCGGTCGAGCCAGGCGAACGGCGCGGGCGTAACCCGCTTGGGCGCGGCCACCCAGCGCGCCGCGATGGTGACGTCGCCGATGACGATGGCGATGCGCTCACGCGGCTCGAGCTTGACGGTGTAAACGCCCTTGCCCGACAGCGCGCCCGCCTCGACGCGCCGGAGCTTCACGAGCCGGTCGAGGCTCAGCGGCATCTCGTCGTCGCCGCGGATCTCGATCTTCATGCTGGCGTCGAAGCGCAGCTCCATGCCTTTGCCGGCCGGCTGCGCGATGACGAAGCTGCTCGCGAGGTGCGGCGGCAAGGTCGCCGGCAAGTCGACGCCACCGATACCGACGGTCACCGGCCGTGGGCTCGCGAGGCTGACGACGCTCATGCGCGCGTCGCGCCAGAACATGGTCAGCTCGAAGCGCGGGTCGCTCCCCGGCACCGTGGCGGTGAGCTCGTCGAAGACCACGGCGGGCACGCCGACGGCGTCACGCGGCACCTCGCGGAACCCAGGCGCGGGCTCGGTCACCCGCCCGGTGACGCTGATGTCGGTGTCTTCGCTCTCGAGCTCGTTCACCATGCTCAGGGTCTCACAAATCGTTCGGGGAGGCGATGAGCTCCGGGAGGAAGTTCTCGCGCACACGGATCAGGGTCGAAAAACGACTCGCCTTGCGGCTCACCACGTACGAGCCCTCGGGCTTGATGAGGTCACCTTCGATGAGGGCGCCGGTGAAATCGATGATGGTCTTCTTCTTGAAGACGACGCGCTCCTTGGCGTCGGCCGCGGGCTTGCCTGGTGCTGGGGCCGGCGTCGGCGGTGTGGACGGCGCGGGGGGCGCGCCCAAGAGCAATGCGATGACCAAGGCTTTCATTGCGTCTTCTCCTTACCGGCCGCGGTCTGCGCCATCGCGACCGACAAGCCCTGCGAGCTTGCTTGGCTATCGTCACCGAGCGCGATGGCCCGCTCGTACGCCTGCTTCGCGCGCGCGTAGTCCCGGTGCGCGAGCGCCAGCGACCCGATGGCCGCCTGCACCGACGCATCGCTCGGGTCCTTGGCCGCGGCGGTCTGCAGCTCCGCCAGCGCGCGGGTATCGTCACCCATGGCGCGGGCGAGCTCCGCCAAGCCAAACGACAGCCGCGCATCGTTCGGGGCGGCTTCGGCGGCGCGTAGCAGCATGGCTTCGGCGAGCGTCGTCTTGCGCTGCTTGGTGAGGGCGCGAGCCAGCTCGAGGGTCGCGCCCGGGTCGCCTGGAGCCCGGGCTAGCGCCGCTTTGGCGGACAGGAGCGCGCCGTCGGTGTCGCCCTCGAGCCGCGCCAGGACGGCCTTGAAGGTGAGCAGGTCGACATCGTCGGGCCGGCGCTTGAGCGTGGCGTCGAGCACCGAGCGCGCCGAGCGTAGGTCGCCACGGCGCGCGAGGAGGCGTGCCAGCTCGCGGCCGGCGCCGGGAGCCTCGGGCTGCGCTTCGTAGGCGCCGCGATAGGCCTGGAGCGCGCCGTCGAGATCGCCGCGCTTCTCGAGCGCCAGACCGTCGTTGCGCGTCGGGGTGGTGGCGCGCGCGGCCGGCGCGGGCCCTGACGCGGACTTGCCACCACCACAGGCAGCGGCCACGAGCAACGCCGAGAGCAATAGCAGTCTCACGACGCACCTCCCTTGGGCAGCAACGCCGGGTCGACCGTCGCCGCCGCGGGTGGCGGCTCGGCGAAGCGCTTGGGCTCGTAGCCCTTCAAGGCCTCCTGGCTACGCGTCAGCCACTCGTCGTAGAGGCCCAGCTCATACGCTTTGGCGGTCGCCTTGTCGAAGGCCTCGATGGCGCGCTCCTCGAGCGGGAAGGCGCGGTCGCCCAGCTCCTGGTGATAGATCGAGCACTGCTCCTCCGAGAGGCGCTTCGGGCACGGGCTATCGAACATCGCCTTCGAGAGGTTCTTGTAGAGCATGCCGATGCGGTAGAGCGCCGCGATGCCCTGCGCGCCCTCCCCCACCGCGAGCACCTGGGTGTAGCGCTTCTGCACGGCGTCGACCGCGGCGAGCTTCTTCACCAGCTTCTGAGCGACGTCCTTCTCGGCGCCGGTCAGCGTGATAGCCATGGCCGCCTTGTACTCGGGCTCGATGGCCGCGAACGCCGACGCCGCGCCGGCCCGCTTCACGCACGGGTCGCGCTTCGCTTTGGCGGACAGGCGCTCGTAGTTACGCGCCACGGTGTCCATGTCGACGCGCGGCTTGGCGTTGGCCTCGCCGGCCCACTTGGCGGCGGCGTACTCGGCGCAATAGCGCTTGGCCTCGTCACCCGCGCCGTAGTCGTTGGGATAGCGCTCGAAGAAGGCGAACGCGGCCTTGGCGTCACGCTTCGCGTCGAGGGCGTTACCCGCGGCCCAGGCAGCGGCGGCGCCCTTCAGATCCTTGCCGGAGGCGCGCAGCAGATCGGCGGCGGCGAGATAGTCGGCGGCGGCGGCATCGTACTCGCCGGCGGCCTCACGGTCGGAGGCGGCGCGCAGCAGCAAGTCGGTGTCCTTCTTGTCGCGGGCGCGGCGCTCGAGCACCTGCGCGGCGGCGGACAGCGAGCCGACGCGCTCGTGCATCTCCGCGGTGAGCGCCACCACCTTGGCACGGACCTCATCGTCGCCCTCGCTCGCAGCCGGCGCGCCGACCGCCAAAGCGGCGTCGAGATCGTGCGCCTTGTCGTAGGCGAGCATGGCGTTGTAGCGCGCGGTCGCGGCGTACTTGCTCTTCGGATAGTCGCGCACGAAGCTGGCATAGGCGGCGGCCGTGGCGCGGTCGTCGCCCTTGGGCTCGATCACGTAGAGCACTTCGTTGAAGGCCGCGGCCTGGCCGTAGTCGTTCACCCGTTCGGCGAGCGCGCGGTCGCTCATGAGCTCACGGTTGCCGGCGATGACGCGCGCGCTCTTGGCGAGCTCGGGCCAGTCCTTGCGCGCCGCCGAGGCTTCGAGGATGGCCTCGGCCGAAGTCCGCGCCAGCGGATCGCGCGGGTGCTTGGCGATGATCTCCTCGAAGCGGGTCGTCGCCTCCGCGTAGCGTCCGGCGGCGAAGAACTGGCTCGCCGCCTTGAAGCGCACCTTGGCGACCTCGGGGTCGTTGGGCTGCAGCGCCACGTACGCGTCGCACGCCGCGACCAGCTTCTCGCGCGCCGGCGAGAGCTCGCCCTTGCCGTCGGCGGGCTTCAAGTCCGCGGCGAGCTCGCCACGCTTCTTGGTGGGCGTCGCGACGATGCTCTTGCCGACGGTCTCACGCGCGCCGCTCACCACTTTGTCCCAGGCGACGATGGCGGTGTAGGCGGCGCGTGGCGCGAGCTCGTGCTTCGGATCGCTCTGCACCACCAGCATGAACTGCTCGGCGGCGAGCGGGAACTCCTTCAGCTCGAACGCGATGTCGGCGTAGAAAAAGCGAAAGCGCGCCGCGTTCGGCGAGTCCGGAAACTTCTCGAGGTACTCGCGATAGAGGTCACGCGCCAGGATGTAGCTCTCGGTGAGCTTCGTCTGCTGCGCGGCGCGGTGCTGCTCGACCACGAGCTTCGCGAGCTCGGCCTCGACCACGCCGTTCGCGGCGTCGACCGCTTGAGCGTTCGCCGCGTTGCGCTTCGCCCAGGCGCCGCCCGGCGAGTACACGTCGATGAGCCGGCGCACCTCACGGCGCACGTCGTCGTTGCGGCCCATCGCGGCGTAGGCGCTGACGATGCCCACCTGGAGCTGCGGAGCGTCCACGGCGTCGGGATCCTCGTTGATGAGGCGGGCGCAGGTCTTCACCTCGAGCGCGTACTTGCCCTCTTCGTCGTAGCGCTTGGCGAGCTTGCGCAAATAGCCGCGTGCCTGCGCCGGCGGCAGCTCGCCCTGGTAGTACGCGAAAGCGTCCTCGGAGGCGTCCATGCGCGCATAGACGCGCACCATGTCGTTGAGTGATTCGTCGAGGAGCTGCAGCCGGTCGTGCTCACCCAGCTCGCCCTCGCCCCCCGAGCGCTGCTCCTTGGCGTAGCCCACGACCTGGCGGAACTTCGCGAGCGCCGCCGGGTAGTCCTGCAAATTGAAGTCGCACCAGGCGAGCTTGTACATGGCGTAGGCGTAAACACGCGGGCGCTTGGTGGCCGCGGCGGCCTCGTAGGCCTTCACGGCGTTCACGAGCTTACCGGCGTTGAAGAAGTGCTCGCCCAGCTGCAGCCAGGCATCGGCCGCGTAGCCCGAGTCGGGATACTCCTTGATGAGCGCCCAGAAGGTCTCGACGCCGAGCTTGGTGTCACCCGCGTCGTACTGCGCGCTCGCGAGCGAATAGAGCACCTCGTCGCGGCGCTCGTAGCTCGGATACTGCGCGAGGATCTGCTGGTAGAGCTTGAGCGCCTCGCCGCGATACCGAGCGCTCTCGGCGGTCTTGGGCTCGCGCTCCAAGGTCGGAGCCTCGCCGCGCTTGCCGTTCTTGCTCCAGGTCTCGAGCGACTGGTCCCACGCCTGCATGGCACGCAGGCGCGCGTACTTCGACTTCGCCCAGTACATCTCGGAGAGGCGGAAGACGAGCTCGGCCTTCTGCGGCCCGTCGCTCACCGTCGGCAGCAGGCGCTTGAGCTTCTCGATGGCCTCGTCGCGCTTGGCGTCCGCTCGAGCGTCCATGTCCACGTCGTTGCCACGCAGCGACAGCTGGGCCGGCCCCTCACGCTGGGGGGCGCTGACGAGCAGCAGCAGCGACAACAAGGTGCTCATCGTGAAGCCTCGCGAACCTCTTCATCGTCACGCAGGCACTCGCTGCGCAGCGTGTGACGGTAATAACCCAGCTCGTCGCGCCAGACTTCCTTGCGTTTGCTCCAGTGCTGCCAGGCGTCGCTGGGGATCTCGGGTCGGGGCAAGCGGCGCCGGTTGCTCTTCAAGATCTCACGGCCCTGCTCGAGCCACAGGCGCTCGGCATCGGCGACCTCGAAGTCGAGGATGCGCATCTGCGTGGTGAAGTTCTTCAAGTTCTCGTTGAGGTAGCGCAGCTGCGCCACGACGTGCCGTCCGAGCGCGGCCTCGAGCTCGCCGCGCTGCTCGTCGATGATGCGGCGCAGGTCGCGGCCGATGCGCTGATTGGTCCACGCCTCGATGCCGGCGATGTGACGCGACTCCCAAGCCATGTGCGTGAGCTCGAAGTGGAAGTCCTTGAAGCGCTGGCCGCGGCGCACTTCACGCGCCAGCTCCTCGGCGTACTGCTTGCCGCCGCCCGCGAGCACGTCGCGGTAGTAGGTCGCCGGGGCGCGCTCCCCCGTGGTGTAGCGCTCGAGCTCCGCGGCCATGGGCTCGTAGGTGCGGCGATAAACATCGTAAGCGGCGCGCACGCGGTCCCACTGGCAGTTCACGAAGTACGTCGTGGCGCGCACCACCCAGACCTCGGGCGCATGACGCTTGGCGAAGTACGGTGACAGCACGCTCTCGACGTCGCCCAAGGCACGGCCGTAGTCGCCGTCACGGAAGTGCGCCCACGAGATCTCGTAGAGCGCCGTGAACCAATGCTCGGAGCCGCGCGGCACCTCTTCGTAGAGCTTCGCGGCTTCCTCGGCCTCGCCCATCGCATAGGCCGCGCGCGCTGCCGCCAGCAAGGCGAGATCGCGCTGGCGCAGCGCCTCGGGATCGCCGTCGTCCGCTTTGACGTGCGCCCGCACCGCCATGAAGTGGCTCCGCGCGCCCTGGTTGTCGCCGTTACGCGCCGCCAGCACGCCCAAGAGGTAGCGCGCCTTGGCGTAGTCGACCGACTCGGGCGTCACCGCGCCCAGGAAGCGCTCGGCCTCGGTGTACTTGCGCTGCCGGAACGACAGCTCGCCGATGATGAAGTTCACGCGCTCGGCGCGGAGCTTGTCGAGCTGGCCGAAGCCTTGCGGATCGTAGTGCTCGTCGAGGGCGATGCCCACGTAGAGATGGTCGTGCAGCGCGTCGCGCACCTCGAGCAAGCCCGAGATGGCCGCGACGTAAAAGCGGTTGCGCGGGCCGGCCTCGAAGAGGTCGCGGTAGTAGAAGTACGCTGGAACGTACAGGCCCATGCGCTTCAGCGCGTCCGCGAGGTAGACCTCGGCGGTGTCGCGCCTGTCCTCGATGGTGTCGCGCGCCAGCACCTCGTAGAAGGTCGCCGCGGCCTCGGCGTAGCGGCCGGCCTCGTAGTCCTTGAGGCCACGCTGCAGGTCTTGCGCGGAGGCAGCGCCGCCGGCCAGCAGCACGAGCATGAAGATGAAGTGCTTCATAGGAGGAAGCTCAAGCCTCCGATGAGCATGATGTTGTTGCGGATGTCGGTCGTGAGGCCGGCGCCCTCACCGGCGCGGTCGGCGTACACCAGGTCGCGCAGCTCGAGGCGCAGCCCGATCCAGTCGTTGAAGAACAAGCGCAGCCCCCCGGCGAGGCTCGCCGCGATCTTCAAGCGGTCGGGCCCGGCGACGGGGTCACGCAGCCCACGGCCGAGCGCCTCGGTGTCCGGACCGCAATCCCCCTCCCCCGCCGGCGCGCACGGCTCGACGGTGGTGGCGATGGACGGGCCCGCCGAAAAGTAGAGGTCGTAGTCGATGAGGTGGCCGTAGAAGTCGAACTTGCCGTAGAGCGCCGAGAACTGCAGGCTCACCGCTCCGAAATAGCGGAGCTTCTTCAAGTCCACCGGCTGTGGCGCGAGCCGCTCGTTGTCGTTGAGCTCGTAGACCAGGCTCGAGTACGCCGAGCGCATCATGCCGGGGACGCTGCTCGCGATCTCGAGCGCCAGGTTCTCGCGAGCGTGATAGACGAAGGCGAGGCCCGGCCCCATCGACGACGAGAACTTGTTGCTCATCGTCATGAAGAACATTGGCGTGAGCTCGACCGAGCCGCGCTTCACGTAGGCGCGGCGCTGCACGATGTAGATCGACTCGTCGGGGAGCTCGAGCTTGGGCGCATCGGCCGCGAGCACCAGCAAGGCGAGCGCGAGCGTGCTCATGGCGTCACCGTGAGGCCGACCATGCCGATGTTGCGCCACGAGGTGTGCGGCGTGGCGAGACCATCGCCGTCGATGTCGTACGACTCACGCCAGATCATGGCGCGGTACTCGCCGCGCAGCGCGAGCCACTTCGTGAGGAAGATCGTGACGCCCGCGCCGAGCGTCGCGTGCCCGACCGCGCCGGCGAACATGCCGCCGTCGCCGAAGCCGTTGCCGCTCAGCATGTAGCCTGTCTGCGATGACGGATCGTAGTCGGCATAGATGGTGCGCGTGCCATTCACTCCGCCGCCCGCGAGCACGTAGAGCTGCATGTCGAAGTCGAGCTCGGAGACGATGTTCACCTTGCCGTAGAACGGCAACCACACCAACGCGATGTCGAGGCTACCTGTCACCTGCTTGGTGTCGGGGGTCTTGAGGCTCAAGTCACAGGTGGTGGCGTTGACGAGCCGGCAAGCCGCGACCTTGTTGCCGAACACGCCCGCGCCGTCGGTGACGATGTCGGTGTAGCCGCCGCCGAAGTACGTGAAGGTGCCGCTCACGCCCCAGTGCTCGGCGAAGTGGTAGCGCAGGTCGAGCGCCGCGCCGTTCTGCTGGACGTATTTGTCGACGAGGCTCGTCGCGAAGGCGAGCGTCAGATCGAAGCGGCGCGCGGTGGGATGAGCCACGTCGAGGATGAGCGGCGCGTTGCTGATGTCATCGTCCCCGAACGGGTCCTGGATGTAGACCGGCTCGCGGTCGGAAACGTTAGCGGCGCTCGGGATCGGGGGGCCTGACGAGGCGGCAGCGGGCGGTTGGCTCGTGACGGGCGCGCGCTGCGCCAAGGCGCCGGCGGCAGGCAGCCACACCGCGGCCAAGGCAAGCGCGCAAACCCCCGTGCGGGCTCGGGAAACTGCACTACGACCTGACACCTGGGCTCCCGGCTACGAGGGAATCGTCCAGGGTCAGTATCGGGGCGCGCGGGGCGTTGTTTCGTCGCCGGGGTATGATCAACCGCTGGCTTTGGTCGACGCGGTCTTCACCATGTCCGACAAGACGATGTTCGAGACGTAGTAGAAGACGGTCTGGCCGAAGCGCACGCAGTCGCCCGACGAGAGCGGCGTGAGCACGTGCGGCTGCAGGGCCTTGCGGTTGACGTAGGTGCCGTTCGAGCTGCCGACGTCTTGCACCGAGACCGGGTGATCGTCGACGCCGAGCGCGAAGTGCGCATGGACGCTCGAGGTCGCGGGATCGCTGATGACGATGTCCGCCGTCGAGGCGCGGCCCACCGTGATGTGATCCCAGAGGCTCTCGGGCTTCTTCTGGAGCGGCACGACGAGCGACGCGTTACCGACGACGCTGAAGAGCTTGTCTACCTGCTCGGCGCGCTCGGCTTTCATCATGGCGATGGTTTCATGCATGAACACCATCGTCGACGCCGGCGGACCGGCGGGCTTGTCCTTGAGAACGACTTCGCCCGAGCCTTCGGCCGAGATGAGGACGTCGGACCGACCCAGCTCGGCGATGCGCAGCGGCTCACGCACGAGATCACTGAAGGTCAACATGACCTCACGGGTATAGTCGTTTTGGCGCGTTCAAGCAATCGAGAGGCAAGCGCCGCGAAACGTCCGCTGAAGCACCCTCCGGCCCGGTACGAGGACGCTTGCCAGATGGCGCAAAAAACGCCACATACGCCGCTCATGGCGACCTTGAAAGAGCTGCTCCAGGACCAGGCGAAGCGCCGGGCCATTGTCGATGACTGCGCGCGACTCGTGGACGACGAAGTGAGCGCGAAGAGCGGCCTGTCGGGCCTCGCCATCAAGGGCGCCTACGCCGTCGTCAAGGCCATCAAGCCCGGCATGGTGAAGGACGCCTGCGAGCACCTCATCGACGAGTTTTGTGAGAAGCTCGAGCCCTATTACGCCGACCACAAGGCCAAGGGCGGCGGGACCTTCGTGGCGTTCCTCACGCCGAAGAGCACCGAGGTCGCGAACTCTCTTTTGGGCGTCACCGACCGCAAGGCCGCGAACGCGAAGAATCAGACGATCAAGAGAGCTTATGACAAGCTGCGGCCGACCGGCGTGAAGAATGTCGAGTCGGCGGTGCCGGGGATTGCGCGGATTATCGAGAGGCACGCGGGGTAAAGGGCCCGGGCTTCCGATGGCCGATCCTACCCGCGCCTCCTCCGCATCATCATCAGCAACAACCCCGGCAGCACCGCCAGCAACACCCCGTCCGCTTTAACAGCCGCGCAGCCACCATCGTCCTCTTCCTCGACACCATTACCGAGGAACTTCGCCGGCCCGTCCTTCATCCAGCACCAGCCCTCGCCGCTGCTCTCCTTGGCGCAGTAGAAGCCACCGTCTGCCTTGGTGTCGCCGTTGACGTCGATGTTGCCGGGGCAGCCGGCGCCGGTCGTCGTGTTGCAACGGCGGCTGCAGGCGGACTTGCCGTTGAAGTTGTAGCAAATGCCGCTCTGGCATTCGCTCCCCGAGCTGCATTCGACGCCGAGCTCGCGCTTCGTGCTCATGCCGTAGGGCAAGCACTCGCCGTTGCGGTTGTAGACCGCGGTGTCACAGCAAAAGTTGATGGGCTCGCCGCAGTTGTCGGTGGTCGAGAAGCAGGTCTCGTTGGGATTGCAGGCGTGGGTCGCCGAGCAGGTGCCGTAGCAAAGCGCGCCGCCCGCGTTGTTGCCCGCGTAGATGCACTTCGCGTTGTTCTCGCAGATGGAATTTTCGGCGGTGACGCAGGTCTCGCCGACCTTGCGGACCGTGAAGCAGCCACCTTCCTGATGCGCGGCGTCGGGAGTTTTGCGGCAGCCGCCGGCGTCGTCGACACCGTAGCAGCAGTCTTGATTGGGATCGGGACAGCGCGAGCCGCTGTACGCCTGGTCGGTGGCGTTGCAGTAATAGACGCAAGCGCCGACCTCGGGGAGACACGACGAGCCGCGGAAGCCGACACAGATGAGGCTCGTGCCGCAGGCCTGGAAGTAACCGTCGGCGGTGCTGGAGTTGCCGTCTGGGTCGTCGTTATAGCAGACTTCGTTGAGCTTGCGGGCCGAGTCGTCGACCTCGCAGTTGGCGGGATCGTCGGGCCAGCAGACCGAGACACCACCGTCGGTCGCGAGACACGAGGAGCCCGTGGGGCAGCCGAAGTTGCCGGTGCAGGTCGTCGAACAGTAACCGGTGTCGTCGTCCTCGCTGGCGATGCAAACGCCGTTGTCGCAGTCCGCTGAAGCGGCGCAGGGCTGGCAGAAGCCGGCGGGCGTCTCGGTGACGCTCGAGCCGGTGTTGTGCGGGCCCGGAGCGCAGAACTTCCCAGGGACGTCTTCGACGCTTATGCACACGTAGGCGGTCGGGCAGTCGGCGTCGGTGGAGCACGTCTTGGTGCAGTTGCCCCAGCCACCATCCGGTGGCAGCTCCGGGCCCAGGACGCATGTGAGCCCAGTGGTGCACTCCTCGAAGACATGGCCGTCCGGAAAGTCGCACGCCTCGCCGAACTCCGCCTGCGTATCGACCTGATCGGCGCGCGGCGGGTAGAGGCCGCAGATGCCAGTGCGTTCGTGGATGGAGAGCGCGCGCAGCTCGCTGGTCGGCGTCGATGTCGGGTACATCACCGCGTCGGTGCAGCTCACGTGGTTCAAGCCGATGAAGTGGCCAACCTCGTGGAGGACGGTGTTACCGACGTCGTAGCAGGTCGACGCAGCACCGGCCGCCGGCTTGGCGCAACCCGAGGTTTGCCCGCCAGCCGTCGCGCGCCACTGGAAGTAAGCGGCGTTGATCTGCATGTCGGCGGTGACGATGGGCCCCGCCGCCGAGGCGAGGTTGTTGGTGTAAGCGACGATCGCGTCGTCGACCTCGGCCGCGTCCCACGCCGCCCGATCGATCACGAAGTAGACGACGTTGTTCACCTGATCGAGCACGAGAGCGTTGTTCTCGATGGTGTCGCCGGTGTCGCGCGTCGGCCAATCGGCACCGCGCTGCAGCACGATGTTCGGCGGACCGCCGGCGCAGGTCACGGCGCCCCAGGTATTGAAGGCCGCCGCGATCGCTTGGTTCTCGATGTCGCCATCGATGGTGTCGAGACCGCCAGCGTGAATCTTGTAGACGATCGGCTGCGGCCCCCCCGTCCCACGGATCACCGACCAGAAGTCCCCACGCGGGAAGTAGGTCGCCTCGTCACCGCACTTGAGCACGCCGTTGTCGAGCTCGATGGCGAGCGCCGGAGCAGCCGACAACATGACCGCCGAGGCCAACGCTAAAGCGGAGATCCTCATGGCGCCACCTTCGGGATCGAAAGGCCGCGCGAGGTGTTACGCGCCGGCGCTCCCGCGTGGATACCCAACCGCCGCATGCGGGCCTGGGTGTCCTCGGTCAGCTTGTCGATCAGCACGTCGTTCAGACGGAAGCGCTCCGGCGCCACCGCTTCGCCGGTCTTGTCGAGGAAGGAGAGCCCCTCGAGGCGGCGGCTCGCGCGGAAGCGGCCGTCCTTGCCGCGGTGTACGTCGAGGACGCCAAAGCGGAGTCCCACGGGGAGGAGCGAGCCGGCGCGGTTGGGCCGGAGATAGACGAAGACGCGATCACCAACCGCGAGCACCGGCGCGCCCGCCACCGATGACTTGATGCCGTTCGCCAGCTGGCCACCAGGGTAGCTCATCGACACGAAGTCGCCGTCGTCGGCGCCGCGCACGCCTTGCTCGATCTGGAGCTCGGCGTGGGTGACGACCTGGCCGCCCGGGGCCACGACCACCTCGAGGCGCCGCACCACGGCCATGCCGATGACCTGGCTGCGCGTGATCAGCTCGTCGTCGGTGGGCGCGACCAGCGTCGTGGCGGACGCCACGCGAGGCGCAAGGAGGGCGAGACATGAAACGAGGAGGAGAGGCCTAATCATCGTGCTGCTTCTTCCCATGCCGGGTGACCCGCGCCCAAGAGGAGAGTGCCCACATCCGAGCACATGGACGATTGTACACTGATTGCTGGCGTCGCGGCTCGTCGGTTCGGCTGGTAACCGGCGGTTTCGCAGGGGGCGTGATAAACCTTGGCTCGGTGCGCATCTCGCGGAAATACCCGATTGTGTTCGTGCTCACGACTCTTGGCACGGCGGTTGCGGTGTTCTTCTCGCTGTTCGGTGTGCTGCGTGCCTCGGTCGAGCGCGAGATCACCAAGCGCGGCGCTTCGCTGGCCTCGAACTTCGCGCTCGCCAACAGCCCGCTGGTGCTGCGCTTGCCGTCCATCGAGGAAAAGCAAAGCCTCGCCTACAACCTGGGGGCGCTCGCCACCGACCCCGACGTGCTGGACGGCCGTGTCGCCGATCATCGTGGCATCGTGGTCGCTTCCGTGCGCGCGGGCGAAGTCGGGCAAGTGCTCCCGGACTTCTTCCTGTCGCCCGAAGCGCCCATGGTGTTCGCCGATACGGAGCATCACGCCTACCACTTCAGAGCCCCCATGCGGTACGGCACCGTCGAGCTCGGCACCTTCGTGCTGTCGCTCTCCAGTCAGCCGCTCGAATCCGCTTTGACGCGGGCCTTCCGCTACGCATTCATCTTCACCGCCGGCATCTCGGTGGTGATGTGCATCTTCGCCCTGCTCTTCGTGCGGCGCGAGGTGAGGCCGCTGCAGATCATCAGCGGGCAGCTGGGCGCCATCGCCAAGGGTGACTTCACGCAGCGCATGCCCGAGGACCGCAAGGACGAGATCGGCGAGCTCGCGGTGGCCTTCAACACCATGCTCAAGCGGGCGCAGCTCTTCTTCCACTACGTGGACAAGATGGTCATCGAGCGCCTCATCGCCGACGAGTCGCTCACCAAGCCCGGCGGGCGCCTGCACGATCTCGCCGTGCTCTTCGGCGACATGCGCGGCTACACCGCCATCTCGAACCGCCGGACTGCCGACGAGATCGTGCGCATCGTCAACACCTACTTCCATCTCTACATCGAGTGTGTCGCTTTTAGCGGAGGGGTCGTCGACAAGACCATGGGCGACGCCATCATGGCGGTCTTCGAGCGCGGCGAGACCGAGGACACGGACGGCCACAAGCGCCGCGGCGTCGTCGCGCTCACCGCCATGAAAGCGAGCTGCCGCGTGCTCAACCGCTTCGTGCGCGAGCGCGCGGTGCGTGGTGAGCGTCTCGACGTCGAGCCCTGCGAGTTCGGCTTCGCGATGGCGAGCGGCAAGGCCATCGTCGGCAACATCGGCTCCTGGCGCCGCATGGATTACACGGTCTGCGGCCGCGTCGTGAATCTCGCCGCCCGCCTCGAGGGCCTCACCAAGAACGGCGAGGTCATCATCGACAACTTCACGCGCATGGGGACCGGCGCCTTGGTGCGCACCGAAGCCTTGCCGCCGGTTCAGCCGAAGGGCTTCAGCGAGCAAGAGAAGGTCACGCCGCACCGCATCCTCACGCTGTCGGACGACGAGACCCACCGCATGCGCATCTTCTTGAAGCGCATCTTCACCTTCACGTTCGTGCAGGAGAAGCTCCTGCCGAGCTGGCTCCCGCTGGGCGAGCAGCACCTGTGGTGCACCCAGGCCGAGATCGACCTGCTGCGCATCATCGCGGAGACGCCGGGGGAGGAGTTCTTCGTCCCCGTGGATCCCGCGACCGGCAATCCCGTCGGCCCGACCTCCGAAGCGCGATTCTCCTAGCGGCGCGGCCTAAGCGCGCCCGAGGTTTGCGGCGCGGCGAGCCCATCGACGTAGGTCTGGATGTGCTTGCCCGTGACCGCTTCCCACTCGGCGTAGCTCGCGCGCGCCTCGGCGGCGTCGGCGTCGAGACGCGTGATCTCGGCTGGGTCGGTCGTGAGGCGGCGGATGCCCTCCGCGACGCGGGCACCCGCCAGGGCACCCGAGCCATCACGCACCGAGATGGCGATGTCGGTCGGGAGCTGGGCGCCGCAGTCCGCCTCGAAGACTTCTTTCGCGGACTTGATTCTCTGCTCCATCGTCGCGAGGCGGCGCGAGGAGCTCGCTTGGAACTCACGCGCGTAGGCAAGCTCGGCGGAGGTCGCTTCACCCGAGCCCATGGCGCCAAGCGCGACGGCCTCGATGATCTGGGCGCGGTGCTCGACGACCGACGCGACGTAGTTGTAGACCTTCCCGACCGTGCATGCTTCCGCCATCGTAATGTCCTTCGTTGTGACGCCGCTGGGCGTCCTGGGCAGCCGATATCGCCGCGACGACGCCACGAGGGGACTCTGCTGCGCCACGATGGCGCGTCAATCTGCGGTTGCGCGGATCGGCGCTACGGGCTGAGCTCGACCCAGACGAGGCCGCGCACATCGCCAGCCGCGAAGCCAACCGCCGCGTCGTCGGGATAACGTTGGGCGATCGCCGCGCCCAGCTCGTCCGGCAGCTCGCTGCCGTGGCAGGTCGTGCAAAGTGGCTGAGTGACCAGCGGCTCGTGGTAGCCGAAGCGCCCGCCGCCGATGTCCACCATCGCGGACACGACCCGTTCGCCACGCGCTAGGGCGTCCACGGTGGGCTGCAGCCATGCGGGCGCGCGGTTCAAAGGGTTGCGCAGCCGGTGCGAAGTCCGTCCAACTTGCGTCCGCGCCGTGGCGCTCGCCGCGGTCAGCGGCTGCGCGCGCTGCGTACACACGTCCAGCGCCTCGAGGGGGCCGCCCTGCTGGAGCGCGGCGCTCAGCTCCTTCATGAGCGTGCCCTTGAGCCGCGCCGCGGCGTCACGCGCTTCGGCCTCGAGCCGCTGCCGGTCTTGCGGCGCGGGGCCGCGCGCACAGGCCACGACACCCAGGACGCACAAAACGAGCATTCGACCGATGAAGCGCAAATCTCCCCCCTGCGGATCTCCTAGCGACGCGGCCGAAGCGCGCCCGCCGTTTGCGGCTTGGCGAGGCCGTCGACGTAGAGCTGGATCCGATCGCCGGTCAGCATCTCCCACGCGGCGTAGCGCGCGCGTGCTTTGGCGGCGTCGGCGTCGAGGCGCTCGATCTCGGATGGCAAGGCCGTGAAACGGCGGACGCCCTCCGCGACACGCGAGCTCGCCAGCGCTTCCGCGCCTTCAGGCATCGAGATGGCGATGGAGCTCGGGTAACTGATGATGTCGCAGTCCGCCTCGAAGGTCTCCCGCGCGGCCCGGCCCCTCAGCTCCGCCGCCTGGAGACGGCGTGGGGCACGCGCTCGGAGCTCACGCGCATAGAGGCGCTCATCGGGGGTCGCGTCATCCTTGCTCAGAGCGTCGACCGCTTTGAATTCGAGGAGCAGAGACTGGTACTCCACGCTCGCCATGACGGCGTTGTAGACGTTCCCGATAGTGCATGCTTCCGACATTGTGGTGTCCTTCGCGTTTCAACGCCACCGAGGCGGATAGCCGGTATCGGCTCGAAGATGTCACGAGAGGCTTTGGCTGCGCCATGATGGCCCGCCAAATCGCGAGCCGTCAGCGCGCCGCGATGATCTTGTCCTTCGCCAACTTGCTCAAGATGCCGAGCGTCTCGAGCTCGTCCATGCCCGTCACCGACACGATGTCGTTGTAGCTCGAGCGCCCGTCGATCTGCGCCAGCACGAAGCCGCTGCGCTGATCCAGATCCAGCCAGATCACCTGGTCCGCCGCGACGGCCACCACCGGGATCGCATCGAGCGTTCCCAGCTCGCTGATGTGCATCTGGGTGAGCACCGCGCGCGAGCGGTCGCGGGATTTGCGGGCCTCGGCGTTGCCGGGGTCGATCGCCAGGATCTCGTCCGCCAGCTTCAAGGTGCTGGAGAAGTCGTCGAGCTCGGCGGCGTCCTGCATCCGCGATAAAAGACTGGCGAGCGAGCTTGCCTCGCTGGGCTGGCCGCGCGTGGTGTTGGCGACGATGGCGAGCACCGGCGCCTCGCTGCTGACGATCGCAGGCGGACCGAGCAGCGCGTGCTCGCCCCAAGGATCCTTGCCCGCGGGCACGACTGGCTTCACCACCGCTTCGCTGGGTGCCAGCGGCTTCACCGGCTCGGGAGGTGGCGCGGTCTCGGCGATCAGCTCGGCCTCCGCCGCCTTCACCACGTCGGGATGCTGCCCACGCAGAAAGTCGAGGTACTGCAGGAGAGTCTTGTCGCTCGGTGTCTCGCGCTGGCCTCGCGTCCAAGACTGCGCGGCCGCCGCGTAGTCGCCACGCGCATAGGCGTCGAGTCCTTCTTGAAGGCGGGCGCTCACGGACCGCCGAGCTTCGCGGTGACCGTCTTGAACAGCGACAGCGCGCGCTGAACCGGCCCCTTGGCGAGCGCCATGGTGTCGCGCTGGCCGGCCGCGACAGCAGCCTTGGCGCGCTCGATGGCGGTGGTGGCCTTCCTGAGTGCCTCGGTACCGAACTCGGTGCCTGCGATGACGGACTGTACCTTGGGCACGAGCGCTTCGATCTCGGCGAGGAGAGCCTCGAGCTCGCTCTGCTCGGCGTCCTTCTCGGTCGGCTTGGCGAAGGCGGTGACGTAGTCTTGATTCTCCGCCGTCATGTCCGCGATCTCGGACGGGGTGAGGCCGCTCGAGGCGGTGACCTGGATGGTCTGGGCGCGGCCGGTCGCGACGTCCTTGGCAGCGACGCTGACGATGCCGTCGGCGCTGATGGTGAAGGTGACGTCGATCTGAATCTCACCACGCGGCTTCGGGGTGAGCTGGTCGAGCACGAACTCGCCCAGCAGCTCGTTCTGCTGCGGCACCGCCGAGTCGCCTTGCATGACCATGATCCGCACCTGCGACTGATTGTCGCGGATGGTGGTGAACACCTTGGTCGAGCTCGTCGGGATCGTCGTGTCCTTGGCGATGAGCACGTCGAACAAGCCACCGGCCACCACGATGCCGAGGTTGTGCGGCGTAACGTCCAAGAGCAGCGTCTCTTGCGAGCCTTCGGCGAGGAGCTGGCCTTGGATGGCGGCGCCCGCGGCGACCACCTCGTCGGGATGAACGCCCTTCGACGGCGCGATGCCGAAGTACTCCTGCACGCGCTGCTGGATGCGCGGCATGCGGGTCATGCCGCCCACGAGGATGACGGCCTTGGTGTCCGCGAGCTTCAGGTCCGCGCTCTTGAACGCCTTCTCGCAGATGGCGATCGAGCGCTCGATGAGATCACCCGTGAGCTCGAGGAGCTTGTCGCGGCTCAAGCGGCGCTGCAGGTGGAGCGCCTGACCCTTGGCGGGTGACGAGATGAACGGCAGGTTGATGTCGGTCTCGTTCTGCGACGAAAGATCGATCTTCGCCTTCTCGGCCGCGTCGCGCAGACGTTGCAGCGCCATCTTGTCCTGACGCAGGTCGATGGAGTGCTCGCGCAGGAACTCGGCGCGCAGCCACTCGATGATGCGCTCGTCGAAGTCCTCGCCGCCGAGGAAGGTGTCGCCCGCCGTCGACAAGACCTCGAAGACGCCCTGGCCGATGTTGAGGATCGAGACGTCGAAGGTGCCGCCGCCGAAGTCGTAGATGGCGACGCGCTGCTCGAGGCCCTTGCCGAAGCCGTACGCTAAAGCGGCCGCGGTCGGCTCGTTGATGATGCGCACGACGTCGAGCCCAGCGATGGCACCCGCGTCCTTGGTGGCTTGGCGCTGGTTGTCGTTGAAGTACGCGGGGACGGTGACGACGGCTTGGCTGATGGTCTCACCGAGCTGCTGCTCGGCGATGAGCTTCATCTCCTGAAGCACCATCGACGACACTTCGGGCACGGCGTAGGCGCGGTCACCCAGCTGCACGCGCACGTCGTTGTGCGGACCCTCGACGCACGTGAACGACACGAGGCTCACCATGCGCTGCACTTCCGGCACCTCCCAGCGGCGGCCGATCAAACGCTTGGCGCCGTGGATGGTGTTGCGCGGATTGGTGATGGCCTGGCGCTTGGCGAGCTGGCCGACCAAACGCTTGCCCGTCTCGGTCACGGCCACGACCGAGGGCGTGGTGTTGTGGCCTTGGCGGTTCGCGAGGATCCGTGGGCCCGCGCGCTCCGCGATAGCGACGCAGGAGTTCGTGGTGCCCAAATCGATGCCGATGATCTTGTTCACTCACGCCCCGTCAGTCGCTGAATCGCTTTTTTAACATCCGCGTCGGTGCCGTCCAACTCCTCGGCGGCGCGATAGCGCTCGAGCGCCGCGGTGCGCTTGCCTTGCTTCTCGAGCAGGCGGCCCCACAAATAGACCGTTTCCTTGTCGCCGGGGCTCTCCACCGACAGGCTCTCGACGGCGGTCTTGGCCGCCGCGAGGTCGCCGGCGTCGAGGGCGGAGCGCGCATCGCTCAGGAGCTTGCGCACCTTGAGCCCGAGGAGCTCGTGCTTCAAGCCGACCTTGCGCTTGGCGCTGCGCTCCTCGGCGATCTGCCTGCGGCGCTCCTCGAGACGCTTCTCACGCGCAATTTCTGCGGGCGTGGGCTCGTGAGGTGCAGGGGGCGCCGGATGACGCGCTGCGTAGAGGGTGCGCTGAGCATCATCGACCAGGACGTCGTGGGCCTTCTTGGCGCGGACGAACAGCGCCTCGAGGCGTGCCTGATAGCTCCCCAGGCGCTTCCCGAAGTAACGGTCCGGATGGAAGCGCTTGGAGACCGTGAAATAGGCCCGCTTCACGTCGGCGGACGTAGGCTCGCCCACGAGACCCAGCATTTCCCAGTGGGTCCCTCGCGCGACACGCTCGGCTTCCTCGATCGCGGAGCGCTCCTCGGCGCTCAGATTACAGTCGTCCATGGGGGAGCTGGGAACGTTCCACGCTGGACTCGTAAGATCAAGGAGGTGGCGGCCTAGTTCTTACGGCGCTTGTAATAGTCCGTGATGATCTCTCGGACCTTCGCCGCGTCCTTGTGCTCCGGCTCGTAGTCGACGAACTTTTCGTAGGCGAGGATGGCGCTGCGCTCGCGGCCGAGCAGCATGTAAGCGACGCCGAGCGAGCGGTAGGTCCGGCCGTACAGCGGGTCGATGTCCAAGCACTTGTTGAGCTCGCGGATAGCGAGGTTCACCTTCTTGGCGTTCAGCAAGCGGTTGCCTTTGGCGTAGCAGGCTTGCATGGCCTTCGATGGTGGGGCTGCGGGCTTGGCTTCGGTGGGAGGAGTGTCGTCCGTTTCGGCGGACGGGGTGCCGAGGCCGGCTTTGGTGGCCGTCTCGGGGTTGGTGGCCGCGTTGGGATCAGTGGGCGCGCCGGCTTGGAGGGCGGTGGCGGTGGTGTCGCCGGTGGCTTCTGGGGCCTTGGGGGCTTCGGTAGGCTTGGGGGCCTCGGCGAGCTCGGCACCTTCGGTGGGCTTGGCGGCTTCGGCTGGCGGCGTGTCGCTGGGCTGCTGCGCGTTGGCGTTCGCTCCCGCCGGCGGTTGCTCACCCTCGGGCTTCACGACGGGTGGCTGTTCGGCAACCGGCGTCTCCTCACCCTTCATGAGCCGAGTGGCATGCGCGATGATGGGATCGAGATAACCCCGGCTCGCGGCATAGCTCACGCAGCCAAAGGCAAAGAGCACACAGGCGCCAACGGCCCAAAGAGCACCGCGGCGGCGGCTCGCCCGCAAGACCGCGAGATCTTCCGCTTCCGCGACGGCGGCGGAGGTCGCGGGATCCATCGCCATGTTCACGGTGACCGAGTCGTGCGGCAGTTGCGTACCCACCGGCGGCACCATCGCGGTGAACGCGTCCCCGACCATCTCCGTCGGCTGCACGACCTGGTGCCCGGCATACATGTCCGCTTCAGCGGCCGCGAGCGGATCACTCGCGTCGAAGTAGCTCTCCGGGGTGGGCGCCGGGCGTGGCGCGACCTCCGCGGGCGCGCTCAAGGCGTTGTCGATCTCGTCCTCCCGCACCGGCGCGGCGAACGGCGGCACGTAAGCCTGAGCTTCCTCGAGACGATCCCCCGCCCACTCCGGCATCTCGGCGAGACTCAGCGTCTCGGGCGGCGGCGCCTCCTCGGTGAGGAGCACCGGCTGCTCCCCTCCAGGCTTCGAGTCGGGCTCGGGCTGCCGCACGACCGGCGCAAGCCGCGTCTGCTCGGCCTCCCGCGCGGGCCCCGCGAGCCCAGCCACGCTAGCGTTCGAGAACATGAGCGCGGAAGGCCGCTCCGGCGGAGCATACATACTCTCGTACGACGCGAGCGCGGGCGGCGCAGGCTCGGGGGATTGCTCGAGGTCTTGAGCGAAGGGCTGCGGTGCGCTGGACGAGGTGTCCGCCATAGCAGCAAACGTTTCGGGGGCGGGGGCGGGCTCGGCCGAGAGAGGAATGCCGAAATCGGCGACGGAGAGCGGCTGC
>JBDHVB010000060.1:0-25486 GCA_039809465.1 Myxococcota bacterium | reverse complement strand
CCAAAGAAGAACGGGCCTTCGACGCGGTACACCAGCACGTCGGCGGGCAGGGGCGGCGTCGTGGCGCCCAGCTCGGCGTGCAGCTGCTGCGCGGTCTGCTGCTGCACCTCGACGCTGCTCGCCATCCGCCGGAGGAACTGCAAGATCGCGAGGATCACCCCGATGTTCACGGCGACGACCAGGTCGACGAACACCGTGAGCCCGAAGGTCACGAGCAGCACGACGACGTCCGCGAGCGGGGCGCGCCGCACCATCTTCAAGAAGTGGCGGGCCTCGCTCATGTTCCAGGCCACCACGAAGAGGACCGCCGCGAGCGCCGCCAAGGGGATGTTGGCCGCGAGCGGCGCGAGCAGCAGCACGATGAGCACCAGCGTCACCCCGTGCACGATGCCGGCCAGGGGTGAGTTACCGCCATTGCGGACATTGGTCGCCGTGCGGGCGATGGCCCCGGTCGCGGCGAAACCGCCGAACAGCGGCGCCACGATGTTGGCGATGCCCTGACCGATGAGCTCCTGGTTGGAGTCGTGGCGGGTGCCCGCCATGCCGTCGGCCACGACCGCGGACAGCAGCGACTCGATGGCGCCGAGCATCGCGATAGCGAACGCTGGACCGATCAGCTCGATGATGGTGGAGACCGAGAACGACGGTATCCGCGGTAGCGGCAGCGCCTGAGGGATGCCTCCGAAGGCAGAGCCGATGGTCGCGACGTCATCGAAGCGGAAGATCATCTGGAGCGCGGCGGCGAACACGACCCCCAAGAGCGGCCCGGGGACGCGGCGCAGCGGTGGCACGCGTGGCAGCAGGATGATCACGGCCAACGTGGCGCAGCCGATCAGCGTCGTCGTCACCTTCAAGTGCGGCAGCGCCTGGAGCATCTGCCAGAGCTTCGCGTGAAAGTGCGCGCCGGTAGGCGCCGGCAAGCCGAAGAAGCTCGGCCATTGGCCGGTCCAGATGATGACGGCGATCCCCGCGGTGAAGCCCAGGATGACTGGGTCGGGGATGAACTTGATGACCGCGCCCATGCGCGCGATGCCGAGCAGCAGCAAGATGACGCCGGCCATCAAGGTCGCGACCTGCAAGCCGGCGATCCCGTACTGCGCCGTGATGCTCGAGAGGATCACCACGAAGGCGCCCGTGGGGCCGGCGATCTGGATGCGGCTGCCGCCCAAGACCGAGACTACAAGGCCGGCGATGATGGCGGTGTACAGCCCCTGCTCGGGCTTGGCGCCGGACGCGATAGCGAAGGCCATGGCGAGCGGCAGCGCCACGACACCGACCACCACCCCCGCGGCGATGTTACGGGACCAGTGTTCGCGCGCCAGCAATCCGGCGCGCCGGGCCTCGAGCAATGCAATCACGGTGAAGCCTCACGGAGGCGTTGGCCTCGACAGAGGAGGCGCGCGGCGCACTCTCTACACCACTCCCGTGAGCCGCGCGACATGCACGTCGGCTTACGCGGGGCAGCCTTGGCTCCGTCCGGCCAGCTCCATGTGCCGCGCCGGGTCGTACGACGTAACTGTGCGATATCGCGTGACCTTGGTGATGGAGTCTCGGCCGCGGGTCTTTTTCCGCTGGCGGGCTTGCCGGAGCAGGTCCAAGCTCGTCGCCCGGGGGAGGCAAATCATGAGCGATCGGTGTCGCGCGTTTCGTTACGCGCTGTTGGGGGCGTGTCTCGCGGGCTGTGGCGTGCCGGAGGAGCCGGCGGAGGTTTCGGGGAGCGTGCTCATTCCGCCAGAGCGGACAGAGATGGCGGCCACCACGCGGATCCCGATTGGCTTCAGCATCCCACGTGAGCTCAGCCACTACACGGGGGGCGTCCCGGTGACGTTCGGCATTCCCTTCGCGGAAGGCGCGTTGCCTGTCACCGACCTGCGTCACTTGATCACCGCGACTGGAGACCTTCTCGACGCGGACTTCACGGTCACCGCGACCTGGCCGAACAGCAGTCCTGCCTCGGTGAAGTGGCTCCTGGTCGACGCGCTGATCGGGCTCACCGATGGCGTCATTCCGAAGACGTATTTCGAGCATGGCACGCACAACTTCGCGGTGTGGCCGCCGTCGCAGCCCATCACGGTCACGAACATCACCGATGGGGTTCGCGTCGTCGCCAACGGCGCGACCTACGACATCACCAAGTCCTCGCAAGACGTTGGGCATTTCGAGCTCGGGCTCAAGAGGCTGGGAGCTCTGCCCGTCAGTGCCACGTACTCCACCGAGCATGCTGGCACGGCCGTTTCGGTCGAAAAGTCAGGCAAGGTGCGCACGACGATCAAGCTTACAGGCACGTACAATCCGGCGGGCGGCGAGCAGTCGAGCTTCGTCACGCGCTACCGCTTCTATTCGCGGCTGCCGTACGTGCGCATCTATCACACCATGGTTTGGAACGAGGGAGCGGCGCAAGGCATCAGCTCGCTCGCCTTCGTTCCCAAGAATGCGCCTCCCGCCAACGCTACTTTGGCGGTCGGCATGGATGGCACCGCTTTAGCGGGCGCGCGTGATTTGTTTCAAGAGAGCGTCGGCAGCGTGGTCACCAGCGCCGGGTCGGCTGTCGGCAATCGTCTCGACGGCTGGGCGGAGGCCAGCTGGAACGCTGGGAGCGAGAAGCTGTTCGTCGGCGTGCGCTGGCCGTGGCAGCAGTTCCCCATGCGTACTCAGGTTGGCGCGAGCTTGTTCAAGCTCCACGCGCTGGGGCCGCGGTCGACGATGAGCCTGAAGGTCCAAGACCAGATCTCGCCGAAGGGGCCGCCGCTCAATCTCGAGAATTTGACGTACGGCAAGCTGAGCGTGCCTCTGAATGTCGGCTACGATCTTCAGCCTTTGAGCCCGCGCGGCTTCGCCAAGACTTACGAGTATCTGGTGTGGCGCTCGAAGACAGCCGACGGAGGTAATTTGCACGGCATGTCCGCGCAGACGCGCAACGCTATCCTGCAAACCCCATTGTATGCTTTTGCGGATCCACGTCATGCCGTCAAAGCGGAGCTGCCGAATCCGACGTCGGCGCGTGACACCGCGCAGTTCGAGACCATCGAGACCGCGCTCTCCGCGGTGTTCGATTGGGTGACGCGGCAAGACGCCGTCGCGGGCGACTACGGCGCTTTCAACTTCGGCGATCTGCAGCACCACTGGGACGCAGCGGCGCCAGCTCGGACGCCGAGCGCAGCCCGCTATTGGAAACACCACGGCAAGGGTTGGTCGCCGGTGCCATGGTTGCTCTACTTGCGCTCGGGGGAGCGCAAATACATCGAGAACGCCGAGATGCATGGGCGCCATCTGATGGACGTCGATACCTGTCACGTCGACTACGCCCCTGAGTACAAATGGAAGGGCGCGACCACCGGCTATCTCGCTCCGTATCACTTCGGCGACGCGCCGATGATCTCGCGCATCGAGAACGAGTCGGAGTACCTCGGCTTGTATTACCGGCTCACTGGCTACGAGCGTGCTTGGGACGTCATTCGCGAGCGCGCCGACATCCTCGTGAGAGACGCCAATCCGCAATCGGTGCAGCCCCCGCCACAAACCGTCCAGGAGCACATCGACTATCTGAGCGCGAGCGGCGTGACACCGCCGAACGCCCGCTTCAATCGTGAGCACTACAGCACCTTGGGAGAGCTCGCGGCGATCTACGAAGAGACGGGAGACGCGGCCCTACGCAGCAAGGCGGACGTCTTGATCGATAAGCTGGTCGACTCTCAAGCCAAGAATGGATGGCTTCCGGGCATCAAGGTCAATCAATGGTTCTCCAATTCACTGCTCGTTGCGCAGCGCGCGTTTCCGGCGCGCGCCGCCGAGCTCCATCGGGTGCTCGAGCGCTACGAGCAGCACCTCGGTAACGTCTTGATGCCGAGCATCGGCACGGTCCCGGGAACGTCGGTTCCGCTTCCCGGGACGGTGCGCGGCCCCACCTCGCTGTGGACGCTGATCGATCTGGAGAGAAATGGTGGCGATCAGCGATACCTCGACGTGGCGGCGCAGACGGCGTTGGCGCAGGCGTTGTCGGTGTACACCGAGCTCTCGGCGCAGCGCTCGCGTGGCCTCACCTCGCTCGACACGCAGTATCTGGGGCATGTGCTTCGCGGTTGGACGGCGACGATGGCGCGCCTGGCCGAGATGCCGGCCGCGGAGAGGCCCAAAGATGTCGCGCCGATCCAATATTTTCTCAGCGACCTTGCGACTCCGCTAGGACCGAACAACGACAAGTCGAACCGGCAATGGGATGGCCGTCATGTGTTGTACGTGAAGGTGTCGCAGCGCGCTGAGCGCGTGAGGGTCGATCTCGACTTCGCCATGGAGGGGCATGAGCACAATGTCCTGGTGCGCGTTCATGCGCCGGACGGTTTGCTCCCGTCGCAGTGGAGCTTCGCCGCTCGTACCCCGCCCACGGAGCCGCCTTTCAGCGCTTGCTTCGGCGTCAACGACTTGGAACGGCTCTCGGAGTACGCGACCGGTCACTCCATCGAGTTCGTGCCGCATCAAGCTGGAGCATATGCCGTCGAGATCCTGTCAAAGGAAGACGGCAACTGCCGGACGGGGGCATTGCTCGAGCTCGGTGTCTGGGCGCGCGCGACGAGCTTCGATTCCGCGGGCGATCCCACGCCTGCCGGGCTCGTCCACTATTTGCCCGACTTGGCGGAGCGCACGAGCGCCGGCTTGAGCGCTGCCGATCTTTACTACGTGCACGGGAGGAATGGCGGCACGGTGTTCTCCGCGGCGGCTGGTCCGTCACATGCCAGCTCCGGGCAGTTCTGGTTCATGCCGCGCTCGACGGGGACGAAGGTGAGCATGTGGCTTGGCGCGCAGGATGGCACCGTCCCCATTCCCAAGATCCTCTTTCGGCCGCACTGGCACCGATTCGCCATCTTCGATGCCAATGGGAATCTGCTAAAAGCGACACCAGTCGTCGGTGAGAAGTACGTCGATGCACACGATAGGGAGGATCTATTTGGTCTTCCCGACGGCTCACGGCTCATCCTCGAGTCGCCTACGATGGCGTTGCACTCCGCCGTGGTCAGCAACGACCAATGGCACTTCAGCATGCAAACCGAGGGCATCCTCCCGTTCCTGTCGGCGACCAAGGAAGAGTGGTTCGATCCTACGGAGCCGGGGGTCGCGCACAAGCCGCCTGTAGAATTTCTGACGGGTCAGCTATAGCGGTCAGGCGTGGGTGGCGCTCTCCTAGCGCATGGGGAGCGCGCTCACCGCTGTGCCGCCGGGGTGCAGCCCTGAGCGTCGCAGCCCGCCGCCGGTGTCTCCATGGGCGCCGCGACGTGCTTGTCGGCGCTCGCCTCGAGGAGCAGGGTTTGGAGCTCGGCTCCGAGCAAGAGGTCGTCGTGAGTTCCGAAGACGTGTCGCCGTAGGCGTCCGCGGGCGTCGATGAGGATGGTGGTTGGCGTCCCTTGCATCGCGTATGCCCTCATCGTTTTGGGGATGAGGCCGCCATCGGGATCGGGGGCGTCGACGCCGACGGGGAAGCGGATCCGGTACTCGTGGAGAAACGCCTTGAGCGACTCGACTCTCATTGCCTCGTGGTGCTCGAACACGGTGTGGAGCCCGATGACGGTGAGCGGCGCGCCGGCGAACAGCTCCGCGGCGCGCTGCGCCTGTGGGATCCCCCGCGCCACGCACCCCGGGCACAACATCTGGAAGGCATGGAGCAGCACTACGCGGCCGCGCAACCCGGAGAGAGTGAGCGGCTGCTCGCTGTTCAACCACTCCGTCGTGGACCACTCTGGTGCCATGCGCTCGAGCATCTCGCTTCTCCTTGCTTGCGGCCGCGTTGGATCGCCATCGCGATTCAAAAGTCGCCGTCCTTCACGTAGGGGTGGCTCCACAGGGTGAGCTGGAGGAGGCACGACTTCACCCACGCCGCGTGCATCTTGTCGACGTCCTCGCCCGAGTGTCCCTTCTTGGCGAGGAAGGGGCGCAGGGTGAAGGTCACGGGGAAGATGAGCGCGAAGAGATCACGGAACGGGACGATGTCCGTCGAGGCGGCGCCGTCCGTGGTGTTCTTCTTGGCGCGGTGATGGCGCAGCCCGATCTCGTGCTGGTAGTCGAGCCACGCCTGATCGTACTCGGCGCGCGTCGTGTCGAGGATCCACTGACCGAAGCGCTTACGCACGGGTGTGAGGTACTCGGCGAGCGGCTTCCCGTCCGCTTTCGCGGTGAACGACGCGAGCAGGTGCGGCTGGCTGCCGACGAAGCCGTACCAGACGTCGAGGATCTGCTCGATGTCGTCCTTCACGATGTCGCGCGACATGCGCAGGTACTTCACGTCGTCATCGCCGAAGAGCGCGCTCGCTTTCATGCGCGCGAAGTCGGCGAGGGTGACGGGTGAGCGCGGCACGGACGCCGCGCCGAGGGTGTAGCCAGGGATGTTGCTGTTCATGTGTCGCTCTCCTTTGGTTCGCTATTGCCGTCAGCCGACATTGGCCAGCGGCACGTGCTCGGGGCAGTCGAGGCGCAGATCGTCATCCCGCAAGGGCGCGTCCACGAGCGCGCAGTGATGAGGCTTGGCCCCCGCGCGGACGTTGGGACGGAAGTGCGTGCAAGTGACGCACATGCCGCTCAGCGGCACGAGCCCTTGCTCTTGCAACGCGCGGATCATCTTCACGACACCGGCGAAGAAGGCGCTCTGCTCGGCGGGGGACAAGTCCGCGATGGCGTCCGCCATGAACTCTGGCCACGAGCGGGCGCGTGCCCCCGACGCTCTGCCTTTGCTCGTCGGCGTCAGCAAGCTCGCGCGGGGATGGCGCGGATCGGGTGACCTGGTGACGAGCTTCTTGTCGACCAGCGCCCGCACGGCGTCGCTGATGGTCGGTAGGGTGACGCCGAGGCGCTCGCTCAGCTCCTTACCGGTGAGCGCCCCTTGCCCGACGAGCGTCGCCAAGATCTGTCCCTGCGTCGGCGACAGGCCCTCTTCGTTCGCTTGCAACCAGGCCTGATGCTTCATCGCCAGGCCGATCTTCTGCAGACCAGCGGCGATGCGCGCGGTGAGCGGCTCGGTGTGCTCGTCGAGGACCGGCAGGCGTCGTGAAGGCATGGAGATGATTTAACTTAGGAGTCCTAAGTTGTCAATGCCGTGCGCGTGTGCCGCCTCGTGCGTGGGAATATGACATCGTGTCAGTGTGTTAATGTGGAGCCGCCGCGCGACCCTGCCGATGACCGAGCCGAGAGCGTATCGCACGGCCTCTGAGAGATATCCGGCTCACGCACCGTCGTGCTGACGCGCTCCGTAACAAGGAGCGGCTTCATCATGGCTGACGATATTCGTGTCTCTAGCGTTGTCATCGACAACCGCGTCGCGGGTGCGGCGCGCGGCGTTTACTCCACCAACAGCTTCGGGCTCCTGCAGGTCGACGAGGGTCTGAGCGTCGACGAGGCGCGCGGCCGTATCCATGGCGGCTTGGTCGGCAACAACTACGACGAGGCCTTGCTGCGCACCGCGGATGGCCGCTTGTTCGTCCTCTATGACCGCACGTTGCCCACGCGCCTGCGTCCCGGCTCGCAGGTGCAGGTGGCGGGTGAGGACATGCTCGTCATGGACGTCAGCTGGACCGACTCCACGATGCGCGACTCGCAGAAGCGCAACAACACCCGCCGCGGCGCCGCCGTCGGTGGGGCGGCGGGAGTCATCCTGGGAGATGGCCTGGGTGATGTCCTCGTGGGCGCCGCCGTCGGTGGCCTGCTCGGGAGGGCGAGCAACAACAGCGACCAGATCGAGCGCCTCTCGCCTCCGCGGCCCGAGAGCTTCGGCCACATCCGCTCGAGCGGACCGTCGACGCTGCGCGGCCTCCAGCCGCCACGCTGATCCCCTAGAGCGTTCGAAGGTGCGCTGTAGCGGCCCGCGTGGTCGCTACGGCGGTACCGCGCCGTCCGTGGTCCCTGCCGACTCCCCAGCGTGCGCCAATACGTCATAGCGGCACGTGTGGTCGCTACGACGCCGTGCGTGGTGCGCCCGCGCTGTCATGGCGCGCATCGTGGGGCGGCTCTTCGCGTCGGGCGTCACTTCCAAACAGCGCGCGGAGCCGCGCGTGCCGATGCTGGAAGACGCGCTTTACGATGGCCGCCAGCAGCCAGCCCGTGCCCGGCAGGCGCGGCGTGAAGCAGAGCCGATCGACGAGGTGAGAGCCGCTCGGGTTCCGCGAGGTCACCCGACGCTCGTGCCGCCATGGGGACATCGTGAGCATGACCGACAGCTCCACGAAGCCGGACTCCGGGTCGATGCTCTCGAAGGCGAGATGGTCGAAGTCGACCGGCAGAGCTCCCCCAAGCAAGAGCCAGCTGCGAAAGAGTGGTTCACCTATCGGCGCTTCGAATAGGGAGCGCCCACGAAACGAAGGCGGGGCCGTCATCGCGAGGAGCGGGGCGAGCTCCTGGTTGACGCCCTCGAGCGTTGCGATGTGCGCGAGGACCGCCGGGCGATCCGCCGCGAGGTCACTGCTCACCGTGATCGCGCGCTCACCCCTGAGCATCCGCCGCCGCCTCTGCGCTGACGAGCGGCCAGCTCACACCGCACTGGCATGAGCTGGCTCCGAAGGGCCTTATGACTGCGCTCTGGAGCTAAGCGCGGCGGCGGCGGCGCGTGACGGCGAGGCCCGCGAGGCCGGCGAGCACGAGCCAGTCGAGGCTTGCGCCTTGCGTTGCGCTGCAGCTGAAGCCGCCACCGGCCATGCGGGCGCCGACGACTTCTTCTTCTGTCCCACCGCCGGTGCACGTGCCGGAGACGTCGCAGACCGCGCCGGCGCGGCAGTGCGCGTTGGTGTTGCACTCGACGCAGACGCGCGAGGTCGCGCGGCAGTACGGCGTCGTCCCGTTGCAGTCGTCGTCGTCCAAGCAACCCGTCACGATGGTGAAGGTGTTGGTGTTGCTGAACGGGCTGGTGAGCGCGCCCACCGAAGCGGTGGCCTGGACGTTGTGCGCGCCAACGGACAACGGCGTGGTCGTCTCGAGCGACCAGCGGCCGTCACTCGCCGCCGATGCACTGCCGACGACCGTCGCGTCCATGGTCACGGCGACCGTGGAGCCGGAAGGCGCGGTCCCCGTCACCGTCGGACGCAGCTCATTGATCGTCGCGCCGCTCGCGGGCGTCAACACGACCGGAGCCGCCAAGACGCAGCTGAACAGCGTGCTGCACGTCGCCCCCGCCGGGCAGTCGCTCGTCTGCTGGCAATCACCGATGACGGAGACCGTCACCGCGGGCGTCATGGGGCTCCTCACCACGATCGGCGCGGTCCCCACGGCCTGCTGGACGCGCATGACGTGCGAGCCGCGCGGGATGCTCGTCGTCGGCGTGAAGGCCCACGTGCCGTCACCGGCTACGACGGTGGTGCCGATCGGCGCCCCGTCGACGAAGACGGTCACGGTGGCGCCCGTGACGCCCGTGCCGCTGAAGGTGAGATCGCCTTCGTTGACGACGTCACCGTTCGCTGGAACGAGCATGGCCGGCGCGACGAGCTCACAGAGCGTGCCGCTGGAGCCCGTGCAGGTCGCGACGCTGGGGCAATCGGTGTCGCTCTCGCACTGCGCGCAGATGTTGTCCGCGTTGCAGATCGGCGTCGCCGCCAAGCAGTCGCCGCTGACCGTGCAGGTGTTCGTGAGCGCGAACGTCCGCGACGGGCTGTCGGCGCTCGTCGCGCTGCCCGCGGTCGCAAAAGCGTACCAGGTGTATGTCTCCTCGAAGGTGAGCTCCGCCGACGGCTGCAGTGACCAGTCGCCGGACGGGTCCGCTACGGCGGTCCCGAGCTCGGTTGGGCCCGAGCTCCCTTGCGCGATCATGACGTGCACGGTGCTCCCCGGCGCGGCGCTGCCCGAGAAGGTGAGCAACGGATCACGCACCGTGGCCGCGTCCATGGGCGTATCGAGGGTCGGCGTGCTCACCTGGCAGGCGCCCGCGTTGCAGGTCGCCCCGGCCGCGCAGTCGTTGCTGTCGATGCACCCCACGCACGCCGGCGCAATGACGCTGCCATTGCAGACGCCAGTGCTGCACGCCGTCCGCGCCGCCTTCGCCGAGTTGGAGCAGAAGCCGGCGCCGATGCACGTATCGGTGGTGCACTCGTTGCCGTCTTCACAGGCGCTCGCCGCCGCGCAGTCCTGCGTGCGCGCGAAGTCGTAGTACATGACGGAGCCCGTCGCGTCCGCCGCTCCACCGGTCGCGACGCGCAGCTGCACGTCGTAGGTGGAGCGCAGCGCGAACGGATGTCCTCCCGTGAGCCCCGTGATGCTTCCCGGATAGAGGATGGGAGTGGGGACGGGAAGCTCCGCGAGCTGGGTGATGCTCGCCGTCATCGCGGTGATCGGATCGAGCTGCAGGGGATGCGACTCCGGCGCGCCCGCCAGCACATTGTAAGTGAAGTCGATCGACGGCGTGACGAACCCGAGCATCCACGGGCTCGTCAGCGGCTCGATCTGCGCCGGTGGCACCCAGGCGAGCCCGACGTTGCAACCGTTGGCGGCGGTGTTGGTCTCGACGACGTAGACCGGCTTCGAGCTCCTCACCTGCTTGTGCGACCAGGTGTGCGTGTCCGGGCCGAAGATGAACGTCTCGTACGCCGCGAGCGGTGCCGGCGGCGAGAGCGGCGGAACTCCCGAGACGCTTGGCGCGGCCTCGACCGTCACATCGGTGCCGTTCTCGACGGCGACGACGATGTACATGGTCTCGACCGCGGTGACCGTTGGCGTCCCGAACACGACATGGCGCGTGCCGAGGCCGCTCACGGGCACGATGTTGTCGAAGCCGTCATCCGAGCAGGCAGCGCCGCCACGTCCGCCGACCAAGACGGTGACGGGGGCGTCGGCCGTGAGGAGCGTCCCAGTGAAGTCGACGCCATCCGTGGTGCGCACGATGAGCGTCTCGCCCGCTGGGATCTGCTCCGTGACGACCGTGTCCGCGATGAAGGCTCCGTCCCAGAACGGCGCCGAAGCGCTGGACGGTGGCGTGAGCACGACCTCGGCACCGGTCGGCGCGTAGATCGACACGAAGTCGAAGTCGCTCCCTCCGGTGGCCGGGTAGCCCACCAACACGAACTCGTCACCCAACGCGCGCGACGCCAGCTTGATCGACGCCGCGTCGCCGTAGGTGCCGCCTGCCTCACGCAGGACGACCGACAAGGCGCGCGTGGAGCTGATGAAGGCGCCACGCGCGGCGGGAACGTCGTACGGCGCGGTGAACGCCGTGCTGAACGTCTTGGTCTGGGTCACACGGCCCACCGCGAGCTGCTCGGTGGCGCCGTCGAAGGTGATCTCCACCTCCGCGGTGTCGGAGTAGACGCTCGTCAGCTCGAGCGTGAAGGCGCTCGATGCCGCGGGCGACTCATCGACCGACGCGAACGGCGGCGGTACGTAATAGCAGTGATGGAGCGCGGGACACGCCTGCGCATGGGCCCGAGAGCCCCAAGCGGCGCTCACGACGACGGCTGCTGCGATTGCGATGACGTACTTCACTGCACACCTCCAGCGGGGACCGCCGTGCTGCGAACGGTCGTCGAGAAGACGACGCGTCGATTCTTGGACCGACCTTCCTTGGTGGCGTTGCTCTCGATCGGCTGCGACGAGCCGAAGCCCTCCGCCGTCATGCGATCGGCGGCAACACCTTGCTTGACCAGATACGTGACCACCGCGTCGGCGCGGCGCTGCGAGAGCTTGAGGTTCTTGGCGTCGTTACCGACGTTGTCGCTGTGGCCCTCGACCTTCACGTTGAGCTCGGGGTGCGCCTTCAAGATCGCGGCGATGTTGTTGAGCAGCGGGAACGACGTCTTGCCGATCGTCGCCGTGCCAGTGTTGAAGAACACCGCCTGCGAGATCTCGATGCGGCCCTCGCTGATCTTGGCGAGCTGCTTCTTGGCGCAGCCTTGATTGGCGACGGAGCCGAACTCGTCGGGGCAGTTGTCCAAGCGATCGATGACGGTGTCGCCATCGCGGTCAGGCTCGGGGCAACCAAAGTTGCTGCTCGGGCCGACCTCGTTCGGGCACCTGTCCTCGGTGTCGACCACGCCGTCGCTGTCGTTGTCGCGATCCGGGCAGCCGTCCTCGTCCTGGAAGCCGTCCATGTCCTCGGCTTCATCGGGGCACTGATCGAGACGATCGACGATGCCGTCGTTATCGTTGTCGCGATCCGGGCAGCCGAGGTTCTCGACCTGACCGGCCTCGTTCGGGCACTTGTCGGACTCGTCGACGATGCCGTCACCGTCACCGTCGGTCTCGGGGCAGCCGTCGGAGTCGGCGACGCCGTCGAGGTCCTCGGGCTCCTTCGGGCACTTGTCCGATGCGTCGGCGATGGTGTCGCCGTCGGTGTCGACGAACTTCGGAGCCGCCTTCTCGCCCTTGCTGATCGGGGCATAGGCGATGCGCAGCAAGCCGCGCGCGTCGGGGTTACCTGGCTGCTGGAGCAGACCGATGCCGCCGGCAAGTCCGATCTGCACCTCGCTCGCGATGTTGTAGCTCGCGCCCAAGAGCAACGCGAGGCTCGTCCAGTCGCTGGCGAAGGCGTCGCCGTCCTTCACCACCGTCGACAAGAGCGCTTCGGGGCCGACGGTGAAGCGTCGCTCGAAGTCCGCGTACGCGATAGCGGCGCCGATCTGGACCTCGTCACCGCTGCTGTTGCCGCCCAAGCGGGGCTCGTCACCGATGCTGGACTCGGGACGGAAGTAGTACGCGCCCGTCACCGCCCATTGGATGTGGTGCCCGTAGCCGGCGAGCACGAGCTTGGGCATGACGCGGACCTCCTCGTCACCCAGGAAGTCGAGGCCCTTGACCGGGATCCACACGTTGGCGCCGAGGTGCAGCGAGATGGGGCTGCGGTCGGCGTGACCGAAGACGCGGATCATGGCGCCGACGCGCGGATCACCGACGGCCATATTGGACACCGGGGTGATGCCGTTCGAGGCCGTGCCGCTATCGTAGATGAGCACCGGCAGCGACGCGCTCAGGGTCAAGCGGTCGGCGATCGAGACACCCATGTCGATGTGGCCGAAGAACTGGTGCTCGAAGATGCCGGTCTGCTCGACGAACTCGTTGCCCGGCGCGCGGGTGCCGGTGACGAGCGGCGCGTGACCGTAGTCGAGGGTGAGCCCGAGGGAGAAGTGGCGCGTCGACGAGTACCACGGGCGATCCACCATGAAGCCCCACTCACCCGCCGTGGTGGGCTCGTAGCGGTTCGTCTGGAAGCCGTAAGGCGACTGGGCAAACGCCGCAGTCGGGATGACGCACAGACTCAGCGCGAGAGCGCCGAGCAAAGTCGCTCGCATGGGACCTCCCCGATTTTCGGTGCGGCCAGATACGATGAAGAAGTTGTAACTTCAACTCGTTCGTGAGGAAGACGGCGGCGCGACGCTGGCGGCGTGGCACTCCGGGCGCGGGCGTCTCGGCGGGTTACGAGGTGGCGCTGGCCTGCACGGTTGCCTTGTTGCGTTTACGGTGCAGTAGGCGCGCGCCCAGGATGCCGAGCTCCCAGAAGAGCACGAGCGGTACGGCCATCAAGCACATGCTGACCGGCGATGGGTCGGCGGTGACGACGCCACCGATGATGAACGAGGCGACGACCCAGTACTTGCGCCACTTGGCGAAGCTCTGGGGCGCGACCAGGCCGGCGGCCGCCAGGATCCACATGACCAGCGGCAGCTCGAAGACGAAGCCGAAGGCGATGAGCATGTGGAAGACGAGCGTGAAGTACGTTTCGACGGAGTAGTTGTTCTCGACGCCGACCGGCACCATCGCGGTCAGGTATTTGAACATGTTCGGGATGACCACGTAGAACGCGAAGGCGCCGCCGCCGACGAACGAGATGGTGCCCATGATGATGAACGGGGCGATCCAGCGCTTCTCGTGGGCGTACAAGCCGGGCGACACGAACAACCAGAGCTGGGCGAGCACCCAGGGCGCCGTGGCGAAGACTGCCGCTAAAATGGACAGCTTCATGTACGTGAAGACCATCTCGAGCGGCGAGAGCACCACGAGCTTCTGGCCGGCCGTCGCGACGTCCAAGGGATAGCGCAGGAACTGGAAGAGCTGCGGCGCGAAGTTGAAGGCGGCGAAGGTCGCGATGATCAGCACGATGAGCACGTACATCAAGCGCTTGCGCAGCTCGGTGAGGTGCTCGACCAGGCTCATGCGGGATTCGGCGAACGGATCGTGCGGCTCGGTCATGGCTTGTTGGGCTCGGGGGTGATCGGGGCGGCGCCCTCACCGGGGAGGATGGCGGTCGCGGCCGGCGGGGTTGGCGGCGGCGCGCTGGGATTTTCCGCGCCGACGGGGAGGTGCTCGGGGGGCTTCATGCCGATCGCGGTCTTGCGCTCACGCTCGCGCTCTTCGCGCTCGGCTTCGCGGGCGACCTCGTCGAAGGTGTTCTGCAAGTCGCTCGCGTGGCGGCGGAACTCGCGCAGGCCCTTGCCCACCTGGCGGGCCACCTGGGGGAGCTTGGTGGGACCCAGGACGACCAGCGCCACGACCAAGATGATGATGACTTCGCCGACGCCTAACCCCAGCATGTCTCTAAGAAAACACGAAGGCGCCGATAAGCCAACGATGTTGGCCTACCGGCGCCTCGGGTCATGCTCTAAAGCCGATTAAAGGCCGGTGCCGCTGCCACCGCTGCGCGACGGCGAGCTGTACGACGGCGGGCTGCTATACGACGGCGAGCGGCTCGGCGAGCTGTAGCTCGGGCTGCTGTACGACGGCGACGAGCCGAGGCCCGTGCCCGAGCCGCTGCTGCGCGGCGGGGTATAGGTCGGCGGCGTGTACGACGGCGTCGAGCGCGGCGGCGTATACGATGGCGAGCTGCCCAAGCCGCTACCCGAGCCGCTGCTGCGCGGCGGGGTGTAGGTTGGCGGCGTGTACGACGGCGTCGAGCGCGGCGGCGTATACGACGGCGAGCTGCCCAAGCCCGTGCCCGAACCGCTGTTACGCGGTGGGGTGTAGGACGGGGTGCTCGGCGTCGAGCGCGGCGGCGTGTACGACGGCGAGGTGCCAAGGCCCGTGCCCGAACCGCTGTTACGCGGCGGGGTGTACGACGGCGTGCTCGGCGAGGTGCCAAGGCCCGTACCCGAGCGGGGTGGCAGACCCGAGCCCGGCGAGGTGCCAAGGCCAGTGCCCGAGCGGGGCGGCAAGCCCGTACCCGAACCGGGCAGACCCGTGCCGGTGCCGGAGCCAGGCAGACCCGTGCCCGAGCGGGGCGGCAGGCCCGTACCCGAACCGGGCAGACCCGTACCCGTGCCGGAGCCAGGCAGGCCCGTGCCCGAGCGCGGATAGGACGGCTCGAGACCCGTGCCGCTACGACCCGAGGGGTAGCGCGGCGTCGGGAACCAGCGGTAGTCGCTGTAATAGTTCGGGTAGTACTGGTGGTAGTAGCTCTGGTAGCGGTCCTGCGAGAGGCACTGCAGCGTCGAGAGCTGATCGTTCAGGCGCTCCATGCTGTACTGCTGCGCGAGCTGGGTGCGCAGGAGAGCGGCCGCCTGGCTGCCCGGCGGGAACGTCGACAGGATGCTCTCGAGGCGCGCCATGCTCTGCATGCGCTGGCTCTCGAGGTACTGCTGCATGCTCTGGCGCTGCAGGATGTCGTAGAAGCTGTCGCAGCCGTACATGTTCAGCGGCGACCAGAACGACAGGCCGCGCGTGAAGACGCCGCGCTGCACGAGCTCGAGGAGAACGGCGTCCGCGAAAGCGGGGCTGTTGGTGGCCATGAGCGACTGCACCGCGAGCGCGATGGTCGACTCGTCACCCCAGCGGTACATGCGCTCGAGCACCTGCGCGGCCGCTTGCGGGCTGCCCATGCCGGAGAGGCTCTGGCGCAGCAGCATGTTGAGCGCGCTGCTCTCGTAGCCGCTGGTGCGGTCCATGACCTGCTGGAGCAGGCCCATCGAGGCCAAGCGCTCGACGAAGGCGCCGCGGATCTCCGGCGGATAGCGATTCAAGATCGCCAGCGTCTCGCGCTCTTCGGCCGCGTCGAAGCAGAACATGCCGAGGAACGAGCAGCTGTTGAGCATCTGGCTGATGCGCGCCGCGTCGGCCGCCATCTGCGCCTGCGTGCCCGGGTCGACGATGCGCGAGGCGATCGACGGATCCCAGTACTGCTGGTACTGCGCCATGGTCACCTGGGGTTGCTCGTCGCGCTGCACGCCGGGGTTCAAGCGGGGCGCCGCGAGACCTTCCGTGGTGCTGCGCGCATCCGCAGTGACGACGGCGCGCGTGGCGGCGTCGGGAGCAGGGGTGAGCAACGGCGCTTCGGCCGAGACCTCTGGGGTCGCGACGGCGTCGGTGTTGGCCGCGGGGGTGGTGGTCGAAATACGGGGGTTGTTGGGCTCTAAGGCCGTCACTGCCGCCATGGGAAATCTCCTAAAAACGTTTGGTCGATTGGTAATGAATGTCTGCTATAACGTACACTCGAGAGTAGTGCTGGGCGGTGGGCGGCATCCGTCGCCGCACCGACCAGCTCTCTCGTTGCTGCTTGCTCGCCGAACCTACTTGGCGAGCACCTGCCACCAGGGAAGGCCGTTCACGTCGTCGGTGCTCCGACCCGTGGGGGCCTGGGGCGCGACGGCGAGGAACTTCTTCGCCGCGGTGCGCCGCATGTCTTCGCTGTTCTTCACCGGCACACCGCGCCCGGGAGCGGGCCCGATGAGCGCGAACGTATTCATCAGGTCCACTGCGGCGGACTTACAAGCCAGGTGCTTGTGGACGTAGAGAGCGCAGCGCATCATCTCCTGCGCGGCCGCGTGCGCGACCTCGTAGGTGGTGAAGCTCTTGAAGAGCTTGACGATGGCTTGACGGCCCTCGGCGGTGACCACGTAGCCTTTGGCTTCGTCTTTTCGCAGCGCGCCCAAGACGACGTCGGCGACGCGTTGCTCGAGCTCGGTGGGTGGTTGAAGCATGGAAGACATCCTGTCTGCTCACACGTTGAGTTACGGCTAAGTGATCAATCCCAGAACGAGCGAATGGCCTTCTGAGCTTCGGGGCTCAGGTTGCCGGGCTGGTCGAGGATGGCGCGGAACTGCTGCTGCTCCGGAGCGCTGAGCTCGGCGCGGCGGTCATAGAACTCCGCCTTGAGAGCGCCACGCTCTTCGCTGTCGATCGCCATCGCGTTGCCCCAGAAGTCGCGCTCGATCTGGCCGTAGCGATTGAAGAAGCTCGCTTCGACGCCGCGGGCGAAGCCCAAGACGCTGACCGCGCGGACGTGAGCGCCGCCGATCCACTGAGCGGTCTGGCCGATGGGGGCAGTGACCGGGTCGAGGTACGGCATGAGAACGTCGCGAGCGTAGCCGCTCAGGTTGTTCTTCAAGGTCTCGGCGAACTCGTGCACGTCCATCGGGTTGCCAATCGCGCCACGGCGATTGTGGTACTCGGCGATGAGGCCCTGGCCCTCTTGATCGTTGACGCCGCCGACTTCGCTGCCGCGAACGTAAGCGAGCATGCCGACTGCTTGAGCCTTACCGAGGGTAACTGGATCTGCCATTTCAAACACTCCGACGAACGCCGCATGCTCTTGCAGCATGCAGCTTTGGTGACGCCGACTAACGACAGGACGTCGTTTGGTGCGGCTTATTTGGTGGGGTTGCGACTCACCCGACTTGGGGAGCCAGCAACGAGCATCGCCTAGTATCGTTGCCGCGTCCGATCGGTTGCCGAAATGATGCAGCGCGTCTGTGCGCGTCTGTCAGCACCGCTTGGCACGACGATTCACGAAACGTGAAGGCGTCGCCGAACGACATTTCCACATTCCCTACAATTCGGAGCCTTCAATGGCACGCGCAGCTCAAGTCAGTGCAGCTACGGTTGCACAGGACTACACCTTTTTGCCCGAAGACCAGCTTCCGGCATCCTCTATCGCGGTCGAAACCCCCGCTGACGCCCGCGCCGAGGCCCGTCCCCGCGCTTCGTTGACCAGCGCCGGCGCCGCCGTTTCACCTCTTGCCGCTGGCTTCTCGCACGCCGTTCTCCGCAATAACGAGCGCCCCGCGTTGACCCTCGCCGCGAACCCTGGCCGCAACGAGACGGAAGCGCGTCAGCTCCTCGCGCGGGCGCAGCAGCGCGCCGCCGCGATCGCGACCAACCGCACCGCGACCCAAGCCGACGCGCAGCGCCTGATCGGCGGCACGACCGCTCAAGCGGCCACCGCGCGCTTCGACGGCACCACCCGCACCGAAGCGGCCGGCGTCGTCACCAACCTCACCCGCCTCGCGACCATGCAGACCGAGCTCGCCAAGAAGCTCACCGAGATGGAAGCCGAGATGAAGCCGGGCTTCTTCGGCGGCCTGCGCGGCGACAACTACTACGCCGCCCGCGTCCGCATGATGCGCGACGCCGAGATCCGTCTCGATCGCGGCACCGAGCTCTACACCTTGCTCAACGGCCAGGGCCGTTACATCGAAGCGTCGTTCGACCAGATCATGGGCGCCATGGAGCGTCTCGCTGGCAGCACGAGTGAGAGCGTGTCCGGTATCGCGGCCGCCCCGGAGCAGGCGGAGGCACACTTCGCCGAGCTCGAGGCGCGCATCGGCCGCCTCCAGGCATCGGCCGCCGAGCTGGGCGATGACTCGTCGCCATTCTCGCTCGTGCAGATCGGCGCCGTCACCGTGCCGGCGTTGCAACGTCTCGTCGCGCAGCAGCGCGCGAGCGCCGGCCGTGACCCGCTGGGTGCGTCACGTGAGCGGACGATCGCGGTCGTCCTCGAGCAGGCCGAGAGCTTGGTCACCGTCATGCGTGAAGCGCGTGAGAAGCTCACCGCCGAGGCGCCCGACGCCATCCGCTCGCTCCAGGGCAACGGCGTGACCACCGCTTGGGTCGCTGGCGAGCTCACTCAGATCGTCGGCGCGGCGAACCGCATCGCCGAAGCCACGGTGCAGGGCGATGTCCGCCCGGTCATCCAGCAGCTCCGTGACAAGGTGAACGAGCTGTCGGCGCGCATGAAGAGCGCCGTCGCGCTCAACACCGAGCGCTTGGGCCCGGCGACCAAGGCGATCACCGACGCCGAGGCGCTCGTGCGCACCACGCGGACGACCCTTGGCGCGCGGCTCAAGGTCGCGCCCTCGGCGATCCTCGCCGAGCAGCAGTTCTCGCCCGAGACCTCGATCAGCCGCGCGCGTGAGCAGCTCACCGCGATGCAGACCGCGCTCAACACCGGTGACATCGCCGCCGCCACCGCGGCGCGTGACGCGAGCCGTGCCGCCGTCGGCCAGGTGACGAGCCTCGTCGAGGAAGCGAACCGCTCGGTCGCGACGCACGCCGACACGATCGCCGCGCAGCGCCGCCGCCACGCCGATCTGACCGGTGTCGTCGAGAATCGCCAGGGTGTCGTGCAAGGCATCGAGCGCAACTACACGCCCGCGATCGCGGAGCCGCAGCGCGCCGAGCTCGATCAGGCCGCGGCGGCCCTCGAGGAGATCCCCGGCCGTATCGACCAGGCGCATCAGACGTACAGCCGTGGTGGCGTGGTCGGCGCTTCGCGTCAGCTGCAGACGACCTCGGGCGAGCTCGACGCCATCGCGCGCCGTCTCGACGCGATCGTCGAAGCGCAGCAGGCACTGGGCGCCTCCGACGCGAGCAACGCGCAGGCTCTGCAGAGCCTCATGAGCGAGATCGCGAGCATCCAGCGTCTCGCGGGCGACAACCGTACCCGCGATCCGGCGCGTCAGCAGATCAACGCCGCGCTTCGCTCGGCGACGCAGCTGCAGGCCGCGCTCCAGGCTCCTGGGCGTGATCCCGCCGCGTTGGCCCGCGCCATCAGCGACACCGTGGGCTACGCGCGCGCCGCGAACGGCGCCATCCAGGCCGATTGGGCGATGTACGCTCAAGCGGACCGCGCCATCGATCGCGTGCAGAACGTGCTGATGGCTCGCGCCATGTTCCAGCGCAACCGCGGCTTCGCGCTCGAGTACGTGGTCTGGCAGTCGCAGATCGCGGGCATGCGCCGCAATCTTGCTGCTGGCAACTACGAAAGTGTGATCCAGCAGGCGCAAATCACCGAGAATCTCATCATCGCCGCCGCGATCGCAGTCGAGCGCGCCGAGCGGGAAGAACAAGAGCGTATCGACGCCGAGCGCCGCGCGCGCGAGGCCGAAGAGCGCCGCCGCCGTCAAGAACAGGAAGAAGCCGAACGTCGCCGCCGAGAGAGCTCGTCGGGTACTGGTCTGCCATCCTCGTCACCGCCGCGTTCAGGTACTGGTCTCGAGCCGTCGCGCTCGAGCACGGGCCTGCCGTCGGTTGCGCCATCGCGCTCGGGGACCGGTCTGCCAACCCGCTCGGGATCCGGCACTGGGTTGTAAAAACCACGCCGCAATGTAGCACCCACCATCCCGCCCGTCTCCGCGGCCCACCACGCGGAGACGGGCGTGTGTGTTTTTGCCGCGCGTTGCGCCTTCGGCACGGAAAGCGCCAGGCGATCTTTAGTTCATGAGCGAGTGCTCGAGCTGTTCGAGCTGGCGCACCGATTCACCGATCAAGCGCTCGAGCGACCGGCACACCTCGACGCTGCGCTCGGTGGCGCTCTTCACCTGGGTGGAGGCGGCCGAGGCGCGGTCGTTGCCGCGGTAGAGCGCCTGTAGGGCCTGGGTGATCTGATCGACCATGTCGCGGATGTTCTCGATCGCTTCCGTCATCTGACGGCCGCCGCGGTTCTGCTCTTCGGTCGAGCGCTCGACCTGCTGGGTGATGACCTTCATGCGCTCGGCGGACTTCATGATCTGCTCGGAGCCCTTGGCCTGCTCCGCTGTAGCGAGCGCGATCTGCTGCACCGTCTCGGCGATGCGCGAGATGGCGTTGGTGACCTGCTTCGAGCCCTTGGATTGCTCGACGGTGGCTTGGGCGATGGCCTTGATCATCAAGGTCGAGCGCTTGGCCGAGTCGACGATCTTGCGCAGCGCGTCCTCGGCGTTGTGACCGAGACGCACGCCTTCCTCGACATCCTCGACGCCTTGGGACATGACTTGAATCGCGTTGCGCGACTCGTCCTGGACCGCCTTGATGAGCTCGGCGATCTCCTTGGTCGACGAGCCGGTGCGCTCCGCCAAGGCTTTGATCTCGTCGGCGACGACCGCGAAGCCGCGGCCGTGCTCGCCTGCCTGGGCGGCGATGATGGCGGCGTTCAAGGCGAGGAGGTTCGTCTGCTCGGCGACGTCGTCGATGACCGTGAGGATGTTGCCGATCTCGTCGATCTTCTGGCCGAGGTTGCCGATGACCTCGGCGGCGACGCGCGACGACTCCTTGATCTTGTCGATGCCGTTGATGGTCTTGTTGATCGCGGACACGCCGGTCTCGGCGTCCGTCGTCACGGTCTCGGAGAGCTTCGAGGTCTCGTTGGCGTTGGTCTCGACCTGGCTGATCGAGACGTCCATCTCGTTCATCGAGGCCGCGGTCTCCTCGGCGGCGGTCGAGAGCTCCTCGATGTTCTTCGCCACCTCCTTCACCGAGAAGGTCATCTCCTCGATGGCGGTGGTGGTCTCCTGGACCGAGAGGGCGAGGTTGTGGATGTTCTCGGTCACCTCGGTGTTGATGGCGACCATCTGCAGGATGGACGAGCTCGTCGCCTCGGCGCTGCGCGACAGGCCGTCGATGCCCTCGGTGATGTGGCGGTGCGAGCCCATGCTCTCCTCGACCGCGCGCGCGCCGTCACCGGCGGCGTTCGACTGCATGGAGAGGCTCTCGGAGAGGGTGCTGAGCGAGGTGTGGAGCGCGTCGAGGTTGGTGCGCTGGCTGCGGCTGCTGTTCTTGGCGTGCGACGAGCGCTCGAGCATGCGCGCCAAGGAGTCTTCGCCGATGCGGCTCAGTTGTCCGCTATTGCGTGCGTCTTGCATGGCGCCGGCGAAATCGCCACGCGCGATGCGCTCGACGATTGCGTCGAGGTTGACCGGCGCGCCAGCAACTCCGCGCAGACGCGTGAACAGGATGCCCCCGCTGATGACGACTCCCACGACTCCCGACCAGAAGAAGATGCGGACGATGCGCTCGCCCAAGTGACCGACCGCCGCGCCGGCCTCGTCGATGAGCGAGCCAGAGATCGCGCTCGCGGTGATGAGGGCGATGACGATGGGGACGAAGCTGATCGCGATGATCGCCGCGCCATTCACCTGGCGCGGCGCGCCTACACGGGTGCCTGAATTGAGAGACGTCACGGCGGCGATGGTATACCCAGGCCCAAACTCACGCCAATTAACGGGAGCTGATTGACGGGGGGCGAGCGCTGCTTTCCTGGCCTCCAGGGGTTCTCTATGGGAAGTTTCTGGCGTGGAGATCTCCTGCTCCTCCTGCGGGCGTCACTTCGACGTCGACGACGAGGTCGCCGAGCGCACCGCGGTAGCCAAGTGCGTCTGTGGGGTACGCCTCCGTCTGCGCAGGGACACGGGCGGCGCTGGTCCGACGCGGCTCGGTAAGTACCAACTGCACCGGCGCATCGCGGTCGGCGGCATGGGCGAGATCTTCTACGCCAAAGCGGGCGGCATCGAGGGCTTCGAGCGCGAGGTCGCCATCAAGAAGATGCTGCCGCACCTCGCGGCCGACCGCGCCTTCATCGACATGATGGTGAAGGAAGCAAAGCTCACCGTCCTCCTGAATCACCCGAACATCGTGCAGGTGTACGACCTCGCGCGCGAGGGCGCCGACTACTACATCGCGATGGAGTTCGTGCCCGGCACCAACGTCGGCCACCTGCTCGAGGTCTGCTACACCAACCGCACGCACTTGCCGGTGGACGTCGCCGTCTACATCACCATGCAGGTCCTGAAGGGCTTGGCGTACGCCCACGACCTGCGTGACGCGGCCGGTCAGCCGATGCACATCCTGCATCGCGACATCACCCCGCAGAACATCCTGGTGACGCCCGACGCCTGGGTGAAGATCACCGACTTCGGCATCGCCAAGGCGCGCAACGAGATCTCGACCACCAGCCCGGGCATGATCAAAGGCAAGCTCGGCTACATCGCGCCCGAGCAGCTGGGTGGCCGCGCGCCCGACAACCGCGTCGACATCTTCTGCGCCGGTATCCTCTTGTGGGAGTCGCTCGCCGCCCGCCGGCTCTTCAAGGGCGTCGACGAGGTCGACACCTTCCGCCTCATCTCCGAGGCGCGCATCCCCCCGCTCGGCTCCATGCGCGACGGCGTCTCCCCGGCCGTCGAGGAGGTGATACGGAGAGGTCTGGCGCGCGACCCCGACGAGCGATTCGCCAAAGCGGACGACTTTTACGACGCCTTGGCGCAGGCGCTCGCGCCGCGCACCGCCGATCAGCTCGCCGCCGCGTCACGGGCCTACTTCGCCGATCACCCCGAGTACTTCACCGATGCCGTGAGCCCGCGTGACCGCGCGCCGACCCCCGTCGATTCGCGCGCGCCGACGATCCCGGACGACGCGCTCACGCCCATCACGGCCCTCGAGAGGCGCTCCAAGGTGGCGGAGCCCGTGGAGAAGCGGCGCGGCATGCTACCGGTGGCGCTGCTCGCCGGGCTCATGGTGGTCGCGGCCGGCGTCGTCTTCGCGTGGCCATCGATCGCGGCGAAGCTCAACGACGGCGCCACGCGAGTCGTCACCACGCCGCCACCCACCGTCGCGCCACCCCCAGCCGATCCACGTCTCACGCCGCTCACCGCCGCCGAGGTCGAGCTCGCCTTGAGACCCGAAACCAATCGCTTCAAAGAGTGCTATTGCGGATCGCCCAAGGAGCTGAAGGGCGTCGATCAGCTCACGGCGAAGGTTGCCATCGTCTCGACTGGTGGCGTGGTGAGCGTCGCGTTGACGCCGCCCGCGGAGAAGCTGGGCCGCGCCGGTCCATGCGTGCAGGGCGTGCTGAGCAACCTGCTCTTCCGGCCCACCGCGACGCCGGTGTTCGAGACCAGCGTGACGCTCCCCAAGCCCGCGAGCCTTGCGTGCGCGCCCGAGGATCCAAAGCCCACCGCCGGCACGCGCGAGCGCGAGACACCGCTCACCGGCCCCGAGATCCAAGCGGTGGTGCAACGCAACGCGACGCCCATCGCCCAGTGCCTGCAGAAGCTCGAGGGGACCAAGGCGCCCGCCAAAGTGGACGCCCGGATCACCATCGATCAGTCGGGCAAGGTCTCGAACGTGACCCTGACGCCAGCGCTCGACGCCCCGGGAGTCGCCGGCTGCCTCGACCGCGCCTTGCGGGGGCTGCGCTTCCACAAGCACCCGCAAAAAGACTTACAAGTCACTATTCCCCTGAAAATTCAGCAGGTTCTGAATCAAAGCGGGTAGCCGCCGTGGTATCGGCGCGAGGATGGAATTTGCTTCGCCCGGCGCCCGTCATTAATCAACATCGGCCTGTCTTCCGGAGAACTCCGAATGTCGCTCCTCTGCTTCCGTAACGTCGTCCTGCTGGCGGCCGTCATCCTCCCCGGCGCGGCTCTCGCCCAGACCAGCGGCAAGCTCACGCAGGCGCAAGGCGCGGTCTTCGTGAAAGAAGGCGAGAGCGCCGAGGTCCCCGGCAAGGTGGGCGCGACGCTGGCCGGCGGCTCACGCATCCGCACGGGCCCCGATGGTCAGGCGGAGGTCGTCTTCCCTGATGGGTCGAAGCTGCAAGTCCGCCCGAGCACCTCGGTTGCGCTCTCGGGGGCCAAGCGCGCCGAGCAGAAGAGCTCGGTCGTCCTCTTCTTTGGCCGCGTGTGGAGCAAGGTCACCCGCAGCGTCGGTGGCGAGACCAGCTACGAAGTGAACACCCCGAACGCCGTCGCGGGCGTGCGCGGCACCGAGTTCGAGACCGCTGTCGCGGACGATGGGACGGCGAAGGTCGTGGTCACCGAAGGCAAGGTCGCCGTCGGGAGCGACGTCGACAGCGAGAGCGAAGAGGTGAGCCGCGGCGAAGAGACCACCGCTGACGGCAAGGGCGTCGGCGATGCCTCGGCGTCGAAGGGCGAGCAGCAGTGGGACAAGTTCTCGAAAGACGGCAGCGCCCGCGCCAAGAAGGAGGGCGGCAAGCTCGCGACCGGGATGCGCGAGCGCCTCGATACGCGCGCCAAGAAGCTCGCGGCCCTGCGTGAGCGCCAGTCCCAGCTCATCAAGCAGCGCGACAGCGCCTTGAAGCGCGCCGAGATGGGCGACGGCTCGGCTCAAGCCGAAGTGCGCAAGCTCGAGAAGGAGATCAGCGGCCTGAGCAGCCAGATCGCCGATATCGCGGACGCCTCCGAGAGCCAGTTCGGCTACGTCGACCACTTAGCCGACCTCGCCAACGACCCCCGCTTCAACATGATCGACCGCAAGACCATGCTCGCCGAGGCCAAAACCCTGCGCAAGCTGAAGGCGCAGTTCGACGCGATGGTCAAAGAGGGCACCGACCTGTCCATGAAGTCGATGGATAAGATGCTCGACGACATGCAGAAGGGGAAGCCGACCATCAAGGATAAGAAGGGATCGTCGGCGAAGGATTTGTTCGACCAGTAAGGCGGTAGGGCGGTCATCGGCGGTCGGTTGTTGGCCGCCGGTGATCGGCAATCGGCAATCGGCAATCGGCAATCGGCAATCGGCAATCGGCAATCGGCAATCGGCAATCGGCAATCGGCAA
>JBDHVB010000059.1:0-26074 GCA_039809465.1 Myxococcota bacterium | reverse complement strand
GACGACCAGGGTGTCTGGAGTCGCTTCGACGGTGACGATGTGGATGGGGCTGACGTACACCTGGGTCCCGTTCAGCCTGGTCAAGCAAAGCATCTCGAACCTCACCAGGTTTCATCGGCTCGCTCGCCCAAGACTTGAGCCATTTTGGTGCGGTTGGGTCCGCTAAAACGCCCGTCAATTTCTTGCCGCTCGTTCCGCCTTTGGCGGCGCGACCTGACACCGATCGTCGTCGCCCACCCTTGGCTTGCGTCGGCTTTCTGACGATTCGGCGCGAATAAGCCGGGCACGGAGCTTGCTCTTGCCAGCAGCATCATGAGCGACAACGCCAAAGAAGAGACAGCCGCAGCGGCTCCCGCGAAGTCAAAACTCCCGATGATCGTCATGGCGGTCGGCGTCCTCAGCCTCGCCGGCGCCGGCGCCATGGTGTTCCTCGTCAACAAGCCCGCGAAGGCAGAGAAGCCGCACAAAGGCGCCGCCGAGCACGGTGAAGAAGCCGAAGAGGAAGACAGCCACGAGGCAGCGGGCGACCACGGCGGTGGTAGCGGCGCCTACAACGCGAAGGTCGATTCCTTCATCGCGAACCTCGAGAGCGACGACGGCGAGATGCACTACATCAAGTGCACCATCACCGTGGAGCTGGCGAGCGAGAGCGCCAAGGACAAGCTCGAGAAGAAGCTGCCCCGGGTGCGTCAAGACGTCTTGCTCTACCTCTCGGGCCTGACGATGGCGCAGACCAACGGCGGTGAGGCCAAGAAGAAGCTGCGTGATGGCCTCGACGCGGTGGTGAAGAACGCCGCCGGCAAGTCGCTCGTCAAGAACGTGTTCGTCGTGGAGCTGGTGGTCCAATGAGCTCCGCGGCGGTGCTCACGCCAGAAGAGATGCAAGCGCTGCGTCAGCATGCGCAGGAGCTGGGTGACAAACAAACCGCCCAGGCCCTGGATCTGACGGCCAACGACCGCGGCATGCGCAAGGCCGAGAAGAGCCTCTCACGTACGTTGGGGCTCTTCGCGACGCGCCTCCAAGCGCACCTGCGCGTCATGGTGAAGAGGCCAGCCGCCGTCAGCTCCGAGCCCGTCGAGGTCATTGGCCCAGCGGCGGCCAATGCGCTGCTCGAGGACGTGGCGGCGGTGGTCGAAGTGCGTGATCCGCGGGCCGGCCTCATTGGCTATCTCGCGATCGACACCGCGATGGCGTTCAGCTTGGTCGAGCGCGCTTTTGGCGCCACCAAGGGTGCGGGTGCCGCGCCCACACGCAAGAAGCTCACGCGCCTCGAGACCGAGACGGTGCTGCCGTTCGTGGGTGAGCTCGTCGGGCACCTCTCGAAGGCGCTCGGCGTCGAGGGCGACAACCGCTTCTACTTCGAGCGCGTCATGGGGACCTTCGCTCCCGAGCTGCCGGAGGGCATCGCGAGCGTCGGCGTCTGGCGCTGTGATGCCACGGCCGAGCCGCTCAAGGGGCAGATCATCCTGGTGCTCTTGCCGCCGCTCACCGAGATCGCGATCCGCCAGAGCAAGCCGGCCGCTCCCGCACCGGTCAGCCAGGAGTCGCGTCTCGCGCGGCATTTGCTCGAGGCCGACGTCACCGTCAGCGGCACGCTGGGCTTCGCCAACGTCAGCGTCGCCGAGCTCTTGGCGCTTCGCCCCGGCGACCTGGTCCGCCTCGAGGGCGCGGTGAGTGATCCCGTCGTCGTCGCCGTCCAGGGCCACACGAAATTCATCGCCCAACCTTCGCAACGCGCCGGCGCTCTCGCCGTCGTCGTGGAGAAAGCACTCAAATGAACGAAGACATCGCCACCAACTCCTCTGCCGAATCCCCAACCCGCGAGACGCTGTCGCGCGTGCTCGATCTCAAGGTCGAGATGCGTGTCGAGCTGGGGCGCCGTCAGATGCGCATCGCGGACGTGCTCAACATTGGTCCTGGCGCGGTCATCGATTTCCAGAAGGCCGCCGACGAGCCGCTCGACATCTTCGTGGGGGGGCGCCTCGTCGCCCGTGGCGAAGCGGTGGTCATCGGAGAACGGTACGGAGTTCGCATCGTCGATGTCGTGTCTCCGGCTGAGCGGCTGTCGTTCCAGCCCGAAGGTAACGAGGAAAATCAATGATCTCGCTAGCTTGCGCACTCATCGTCTCGGCTCCGTTCCACGTCGACGTGAAGCTCGGTGACGGAATCTCGACGGCGACCAACTTCGAGCTGCCGATCGTCCGCGGCGCCATCGCCGTGCAGAACGCTAAAACGGTGCGGCAGCCGAATGGTGATTTGTTGTACTTCGTGAGCAATGCGAGTGGGCCTGATAGCGACGTTGACTATGCGACTGGGCCGATCGCTCATGTGCGGACGCGCGATATGCCGCGGGGCTTTGCCATCCTTTTGACGCCGAGGGGGGAGGCGGTCATCAAGGCGCAGGGTGGGGTGATTGTGGCGACGGGGGTGTCTGCTAAGGCGGAGGGGCGGGCGCCGGTTGCCGAGGGCCGAACACCGAAAGCCGATGGCCGATTGCCGATGACCGATGGCCGAGAGCCGATGGCCGAAAGCCGATCGCCGAAAGCCGATGGCCGAGAGCCGATGACCGAGAGCCGCTCGCCGACAGCCGATGACCGCGCGCCGATCACCGCCTCCACCGAATCCCCCTCCCCAATGTCGCGCGCCGCCTCCGCCGCCCGCGCTACCGCCAAGCCCATCGACGACTCGCGCTCCTCCCCAATGCGCAACTTCGCCCTCCTCGCCGCGCTCGTAGCCATCGGCGGCGGCGTGGTCGTCTACGGCAAGAAGCGCAAGATCCTCCGCACCGGCGCCGAGCCCGCGGGCATCGATTTGGTCGCCGTCAAAGCGCTGGGCTCGAAGCAGCGCCTGGCCGTCGTCGATGCTTGTGGTGACCGCTTGCTCATCGCCACCAGCGAGCACGGCGTGCAGCTCCTCTCGAAGCTCGAAGGCGGGACCGGGGTGCACAAGATCCCCGCCGACTTCATGACGGCGCTGCAGCAGGCCGAGAGTCAGCCGACCCCGACTCCGACCACGCACGTGACCCCTGTGAACACCTCGAAGGATCTCGCCGGCCTCGTGCAGCTCCGCGCCCGCAGAGCGACTTGGACCTCTTCGGAGCCGCTGGTCTGACCCTTGCACATACGTCGTGAGCAAGGGGACACCGTCAATGAACCGCCTCGTCAAAGCCGCACTCGCGCTCGTCACCGTGACCATCCCGAGCGCGGCACTCGCGGCAGCCCCGACCCTCTCGGTGAGCCTGGATTCGGGCGCCGAGGGGCCGACGCAGGTGGGCGCCGCCGTCAAGATGCTGGCGGTGCTCACGGTGCTGGCGCTCGCCCCCGCCATCATGCTCGCGACCACGAGCTTCGTGCGCATCATCGTGGTGCTCTCGTTCGTGCGCAACGCCATCGGCACCCAGTCGGCGCCGCCCACCCAGGTGCTCACGAGCTTGGCGCTGCTCCTCACCGTCGCGGTCATGGCGCCCGTCGGCAAGCAGCTCTACACCGAGGGGCTTGGGCCTTACCTCGACGGCAAGATGGAGGCCGCCGAGGCCTTCGCCAAAGGCAGCGCCCCGATCCGCGACTTCATGATGAAGCAGACGCGCGAATCGGATCTCGCGACCTTCTACGATATCGCTAAAGCGGAGCGCCCCGCGACCCCCGACGACGTGCCGCTGCACTTGCTGGTGCCCGCCTTCGTGCTCTCCGAGCTGCACACCGCCTTCGAGATGGGCTTCGTCATCTTCGTGCCCTTCGTGGTCGTCGATCTGGTCGTCGCCTCGGTGCTCATGGCGCTCGGCATGGTGATGGTCCCGCCCTCGCTGGTGTCGCTCCCCGTGAAGCTCTTGTTGTTCGTCGCGGCGGACGGCTGGAGCCTGCTCGCGAGCTCGCTGGTGCGGAGCTTCCAATGAGCGTCGACGCCGTCAGGGAGCTCATGCAGCGCGCGCTCTTGCTCGCGAGCGAGGTCGCCGCGCCCTTCCTCATCGCCGTCCTGGTCATCGGCCTCGCCATCGGTGTCTTGCAGGCGGCGACGCAGGTGCAGGAGGCCGCGCTGGGCTTCGTCCCCAAGCTCGCGGCGGTCGGCATCCTCATCGTGCTCGCGGGTCCCTGGACGCTCGACCGCATGGTCGCCTTCACCCGCGATACCATCGCCAGTCTCGCCACCATGGCCCACGAGGGCGAGCCGTGACCTTGGACCTGCCGTGGGAGGCCGTCGTCGACGTTGGCCTCATCTCGGCGCGGACGGGAGTCATGGTCATGAGCGTCCCCGCCCTCGGCGGTGAAGTCGTGCCCATGCGCATCCGTGGCGTGCTGATCGTGCTGCTCTCCGTGCTCATTGGCGTCGCCGTGCCGCATCAGCGCGCGAGCGACAACCTCGTGCTGGCGCTCCTCATGGAGCTGGGAGTGGGCTTGCTCCTCGGCGTCACCGTGCGCGTCGCGTTCGCCGCGGTGGAGCTCGCTGGCGAGCTGGTGGCGCACCAGCTGGGCTTTGGCCTGCAGGGCTCGTTCAACGCGCTCTCCGACGAGCAATCGAGCAGCTACGTGCAGCTCTACAGCACCATCGCCGGCCTCGTGTTCTTCGCGGTCGGCGGTCACCTCGAGCTGGTGCGCGCGCTCGCGGCGAGCGTCCATCACCTGCCGCCGGGGAGCGACCTGGCCGCGGTAGCGGACCCCCACATCATCGTCCGCGCGCTCACCCACATCCTCTTACGCGGCCTCGCCGTGGCGGCGCCGCTCTCCATCGCGGTCCTCACGGGCCAGCTGGTGCTGGGCTTCGTCGCCCGCATCGCCCCACAGCTCAACGCCTGGTCGTTCGGCTTCATGCTCACCGGTGCCATCGCACTCTTCGGCGCGAGCCTTGCAGTTCCCTCTCTGGTGCACGGGGTCAGCGGCCTCATGCAGTCCAGCTTCGCGGACATTGCAGCTCTAGCCGGAGAGTAGCGGGTGTCAGAGGACGCAGAGAGAACACAGCCAGCAAGCGACAAACGCCGTCAGGAGTTTCGCGAGCGTGGCCAGGTGGCGAAGAGCCGCGATCTCTCGACCGGGCTGGTGCTGGTCGTGGGTGGCGTCACGATCTTGGCGACGGCGCGCCAGGCCGCGGAGGCCGTCACCGTTTTGACGCGCGCCTCGTTCAACGCCATCGCCAAGGGCGGCGCTCACGTGGAGCTTGGCACGGTCGTCATGACGGTGCTGCAAGCCGCTGGTTTCGTGGGCCTCGCCTGCGCGCTGACCGCCCTCGCCGCGGGCTTTGCGCAGGTCGGCTTCTTGCCCGCCAAGGCCTGGGCCAAGCTCGACTTCGAGAAGCTCAACCCGCTGCCGCGCTTCGGCCAGATGTTCGGCTCGAAGGACGCGGTCATCGGCGTCTTCTCGACCTTGCTGAAGGTCGGCTTGGTGGTCGGTGTCTGCGGCGTCGCGCTCGCGAGCGCCACGCGCATCCTCGCCAACGCCGCGCCCGCCTCGATCGGCGAGGCGCTGCAGCTCGCCAAGACGGTGCTCATCGACATCCTGCGCCGCGGCACCCCAGTGGTCCTGTGCATCGGCGTCGCCGACTACGCCTGGAACCGCTTCAAGCTCGAGCAGAGCATGAAGATGAGCAACCAGGAGGCGCGCGAAGAGCACAAGGAAGACAACGGCGACCCGCACGTGAAGGGGCAGCGCAAGCGCCGCGCGCGTGAGCTGCTCAAGAGCCGCTCGATCGCCAAGGTGAAGACGGCCGACGTCGTCATCGTCAACCCGACGCACTACGCCGTGGCCCTCCAATACAAGAAGGGCATGCGCGCGCCGAAGGTCGTCGCCAAGGGCGTCGACGAGGTGGCGGCGCGCATTCGTGAAGCCGCCAAACGCCATAACGTACCGATCGTCAGCGAGCCACCGTTGGCCCGCGCCCTGCACAAGCTCGTCAAGGTGAACCACGACGTGCCCGCCGAGCTCTACAAGGCCGTCGCCGTCGTGCTCGCCTTCGTCTACCGCCAGAAACGGAGGCTCGCGTGACCAGCCTGACCTCGCTGCCGCCCGATGCGTCGGCCGGCGCGCCCAAGATCTCGGCCGAGACAGGCCTCGCCCTGGGCATGATCGGCATCGTCGCCGTCATGATCCTGCCGCTGCCGGCCATCGTCCTCGACGGCTTGCTCGCGATCAGCATCACCATCTCACTCGTCGTCTTCTTGTTCTCGCTGCACATCGAGAAGCCGCTCGAGTTCAGCGCCTTTCCGTCGTTGCTCCTCCTCACCACGCTCTTTCGCCTGGCGTTGAACCTCGCGACGACGCGCCTGATCTTGCTGCACGGCCACGAAGGCAAGGGCGCCGCGGGGCATGTCCTCGAGGCGTTCGCCGAGTTCGTCGTCGGCGGCAACCTCGTGGTCGGCGTCGTCATCTTCCTCATCCTCGTGGTCATCAACTTCGTCGTCATCACCAAGGGCGCCGGCCGCATCGCCGAGGTCGGCGCGCGCTTCACCTTGGACGCCATGCCCGGCAAGCAGATGGCCATCGACGCGGACCTCGCCGCGGGGCTCATCAAGGAAGACGAAGCCCGCCGCCGCCGCAAAGCCGTCGAGCAAGAAGCCGACTTCTTCGGCTCGATGGACGGCGCCTCGAAGTTCGTGCGCGGCGATGCCATCGCCGGCCTGCTCATCACCGCGGTCAATCTGTTCGGCGGCTTGATCATCGGCGTCGCCCAGAAAAACATGTCGCTGTCGGCGGCCGCCTCGGCGTATTCGCAGCTCACCATCGGCGACGGCTTGGTCACGCAGCTGCCGGCGCTCCTCACCTCGATCGCCGCGGGCCTCGTGACCACCCGCGCCGCCGCCGGTGGCGCCCTGGGCTCCACCGTGAAGAAGCAGCTCTTCGGGAGCGACAAGGCTCTCAAGATGACCGCCTTCGTGCTGGCGGGCCTCGCTGTCGTACCAGGCATGCCGCACCTCGCTTTCGCGGTCATCGCCGTGGCGCTCTTCTTCGTGGCCCGCAACAAGCCGGCCGCCGACGCCGGTCCGGCCGAGGCCGCCCCCGTCAAGGACAAGGCCCTCGAGGAGCGTCAGGAGCTCGAGCAGAAGCTGTCGCTCGACCTGCTCGAGATCGAAGTCGGCCTCGAGCTCGTGCCGCTCGTCGACGAGATGCGCGATGGCGGACTCATGCGCCGCATCGCCGGCATCCGCAAGCAGCTGGCGAGCGAGCTCGGCATCATCGTCCCGCCGATCCACATGCGCGACAACCTACGTCTGCCCCCAGGCGCTTACCGCGTGCTGCTCTCCGGCAACGAGATCGGCAAGGGCGAGCTGCGCTTGAACCACTTGATGGCGATGACCAACGATCCGGCGGGCGTCACGCTCCCCGGCGAGAACGTCCTCGAGCCGGCGTTTGGTCTGCCGGCCAAGTGGATCCCCGAGAGCGAGCGCGACCGCGCCGAGTTCGCGGGCTACACCGTCGTCGAGCCCGCGACCGTGGTGGCGACGCACCTGGGCGAGCTGCTCGCCTCGCACGCCTACGAGATCCTGGGCCGCCGCGAGCTCCAGGAGCTGCTCGAGCTGGCGAGCCGCGAGAACGGCAAGCTCATCGAGGAGCTCGTGCCCCAGCAGATCTCGCACGTCGCGCTGCTCAAGGTGCTGCGCGGCCTCCTCAAGGAGCGCCTGTCGATCCGCGACTTCCGCGGCGTCCTCGAGGCCATCGCCGAGCACGTCCACGAGACCAAGGATCCGGACCAGCTCGTCGAGCACGTCCGCCTGCGCTTGGGGCGTCAAATTACCGCCCGCCACCGCGGTACCGACGGATCGGTCTACGCCATCCTACTTGCGCCAGAAATCGAAGGATCTTTCCGCCGCATGCAGCAGCCGCAAAGTGGCTTCGATCCTGCAGAGCTCTCGGCCATCGGGAGTGCGTTCGAGCATGCGACCAAGAACGTCAAAAAATCGGAGGAGCTGCCAGTCATTCTCGTGGCTGGTGACATCCGCCGCTCTGTCGCGACGTTCGCTGCCCGCCACACGCCCGGTCTCTCGGTGGTCAGCTACCGCGAGATCGACTCCAACGCGCCCATTCGCACCCTAGCCATCGTCGGCGCGAATCGCGCCGGCGACGCCAAAGGATTGAAACAGAATGCAGCTCAGAACGTTCACAGGGCCTGACATGGCGGCCGCGCTCGCGGCGGTGAAGAAGGCGTTGGGCCCTGACGCGATCGTCGTCGCCTCGCGCCACGTCGTCAAGCCCGGTCTGATGCGCGCTGGCGTCGTCGAAGTGACGGCGGCTCTCGAGATCGACGAAAAACCGACGCTCCGCTCCTCCGGCGTCAAAGAGCTGAACAAGTACGCCAAAGAAGATGCGCGCGGCGGCATCGCCCGTGACTTCTCGAATCTCCGGGCCGAGCTGCGCAACCCAGCCCGCCCGAGCTACGGCGCGAGCTTCGACATCGAAGAGGCCCGCCGCACCCTGCAGACCGCCGACGTCGACAGCGCGTACGCGAGCGAGCTCGCTGGCAAGCTGGAAGACGACGACTTGACGAGCCACGTCGCCCGCGAGCTCGGCAGCTTCACCCGTGAGTCGCTCGAGGCGCGTGGCACCATCGCGCTCGTCGGCCCCACGGGTGTCGGTAAGACCACCTCGATCGCCAAGCTCGCCGCGGTGGCCTCGCTGGTGCGCGGCAAGAAGGTCGCCCTCATCAGCACCGACACCTACCGCATCGGCGCGGGTGAGCAGCTCGCGGCGTACGCGAACCTCATCGGCGTGCCCTTCGCCATGGCCGAGAATCGCGAGCAGCTGCACGAGGCGCTGCGCCAGCACCGTGGCGCGGACTTGACGCTCATCGACACCGCCGGCCGCGGCGTCCGCGATGGTGATCACATCGGCCGGCTGACCGAGCTGTTTGGCGGCACCTCGACGCAAATCTGGATGACGCTGTCGGCGACGACCCGCCAGAGCGAGCTGCGCGCGCTCGCTAAAGCATACAGCGGCCTCGACACGAAGGCCCTCATCATGACGAAGCTCGACGAAGCCGCGCAGCTGGGCGCGCTCTTGAACGCCTGTTTCCACACCCGCTTGCCGCTCGCCTACGTGACGCACGGTCAGCGCGTGCCGGAAGACGTGGTGCGCGCGTCGCCGTCCGCTCTTGCGAACGCCCTGGTCGATGCAGCCAACGCCGGTGACGAGGGCGCCCCGCGCCTCGAGCTCGGCTCGGAGGTTCAGTCGTGGAGCTAATGGGAGTCGATCAAGCAGAGACCCTGCGCAGCTTGCGCCGCCGTCCGGAAGCAGAGCGCGTGGCGGGTGACGACGTGCGCATCGTCGCCGTCGCGAGCGGCAAGGGCGGCGTCGGCAAGACCCAGCTCTGCGCGAACCTCGCCGTCGCCTTCGCCCGCCAGGGCCGCCGCGTCCTCGCCATCGACGGTGACATGGGCATGGCGAACCTCGACATGGCGCTCGGCGTGACCCCGGCGGCCACCATCGCGGACTTGATGGACGGCAACGTCGGCATCGACAAGGTGCTGGTCGCCGCTCGCGAGGGTGTGACGCTGCTCCCCGCGGGCTCGGGCCGCTACGAGCTCGCGAACCTCGATGACCGCTCGCGCGCCGGTCTGTTCGACGCCATCGACTCACTCGAGAATCACTACGACACGGTGATCATCGACGTGGGCGCGGGCATCGGCGGCAACGCGGTCTCCTTCGCCGCCGCCGCGCAAGAGGTGCTGGTGGTCGCGAACCTCGAGCCGACCTCGCTCGCCGACGCCTACGCGCTCATCAAGACCCTCAACACCAAGCGCGGGGTGAAGCACGTGCGCGTGGTCGCCAACATGGTGCGCAACGCGGCCGAGGGCGAAGAGGTGTATCGCCGCCTGTCGCTCCTCACCCAGCGCTTCCTCACCGTGGGCATCGACTACATGGGCTACGTCGCCCGCGATAGCGCGGTACCGAGAGCGGTGCACGCGGGCGTGCCGGTCATCGTCGGCGAGCCCAAGAGCGGCGCTGGCCAGTGCTACCTCGCGATCGCGCGCAAGCTCGCGAAGACCCGCACCGACGCGGGCATGGAGACCGGCGGCGTGCGCTTGTTCTGGCGGCGCCTCGCGAGCGGGAGCGTCAGCCCATGAGCTCGGCGGCAGCCAGCACCCCGGCGCAGCTCCATCCGGCCATCGGGCCCATCGAGCAGTACGTGCCATTGGTTCGCAAGGTCGCGGCGCGCCTCGCCCGCCGCTTGCCGTCACACGTGCGCTTCGAAGACCTGGTCGGCGCGGGGCTCGTGGGCCTCATGCAAGCGACGCAGCGCTTCGAGCCCACGAAGATGACCAAGTCGTTCGAGGCCTTCGCCGAGTTTCGCATCAAGGGCGCCATCTACGACGAGCTGCGCCGCCGCGATCTCATGTCGCGTGACGCGCGCGTCGACGCCAAGAAGCTCGAGAAGACCGTGCAGGAGCTGGCGCAGCAGCTCGGCCGTCAACCCACCGACGAAGAGCTGGCGCGCGCCACCGGCCGCACCCTGGAAGAGCTGCACACGGCCTACGGCAAGCTCGCGCCGGTCACGGTCGTCTCCACCGACGACACCGTCCAGTGGGACGTCGCCAAGAGCCCGTCGCCGTTCGATGTCGCCGACAAGCGTGAGACCCGTGAGCTTTTGATGAAGAGCATCAAGAAGCTCACGGAGCGCCAGCAGCAGGTCCTGCAGCTCTATTACGTCGAGGAGCTGACGCTCAAACAGATTGGCGAGGTTCTTGAAGTAACGGAGTCCCGAGCCTGTCAGCTCATCGGTGAGATCACCGTGAAGCTGCGCGCCCTGATGGGCGTCCCGGCCGCGGGAAAGGCCCGTAAAGGAGCTTAGCGCCATGCCAGACGGAATTTACGCAGCGCTGTCCGGCGCCATCGCCAACGAGAGAGCGCTCGAGGTCACCGCCAATAATTTGGCGAACGTCAGCACGACCGGCTTCAAGGGCGACCGCATCGCGGAGCGCGCGGAGTTCTCGAAGGAGCTCGCGCGCCAGAACCTCACCGACCAGCAGGTCGCCATCGACGAGGTCCGCATCGACATGCGCCAGGGCTCGCTCCACGAGACCAAGAACCCCCTGGACGTCGCCGCGGCCAACGACGGCTTCTTCGTGGTCAACACGCCCGACGGCGAGCGCTACACCCGCGCCGGCCACTTCATGCTCGACGGCAGCGGCCGGCTCATGACCCCCGAGGGCTACCCGGTGCAGGGCGAGGGCGGCAACATCGACATCGGCATCACCGGGACGGTCCGCATCCTCGATGACGGCAGCGTCGTCCGCGATAACGTCACGGTCGACCGCCTCAAGATGGTCCGCTTCGACAACCCCGCCGGCCTCGTGCGTGAGGGCTCGACGCGCTTCAGCGAGGGCAATCAGACCCCGCGGGCCGTCGAGGCCAACGTCCACGCGGGCTTCGTCGAGAACTCGAACGTCAGCCCGGTGCGCGGCATGACCGACCTCATCAGCATCAGCCGCGGCCACGAGCTCATGCACCGCGCCATCGAGCTCTTCCGTGAAGTCGACCAGAAAACCACCAGCGACCTCGGTCGCTAGGAGTAACACGTCATGCTCAGAGCAATGGACGCCGCCGCGAGCGGCATGCAGGCGCAAGAGCTGCGCACCGAAGTCATCGCGCACAACATCGCGAACGTCAGCACCACGGGCTTCAAGCGCGAGCGCGCCGAGTTCCAGGACCTCTTGTACGAGAACTTGAAGACCCCCGGCACCGTCGGCGCCCAGGGCAATCAGACGCCGGTCGGCATTCAGATCGGTCAAGGCGTGCGCACCGTCGCCACCTTGCGCGAGATGGCCGATGGTCCGCTTCAGCGAACAGACAACTCGCTCGACCTCGCCGTCGAAGGTCAGGGCTTCTTCCAGATCCGCCTGCCGAGCGGTGAGATCGCCTACACGCGCGACGGCTCGTTCAAGCTCGACAGCCAGGGCCGCGTCGTCAACAGCGACGGTTATCTGCTCGAGCCGCCGCTCAGCGTGCCGCAGAACACCACGAGCCTCACGGTGTCGAACGACGGCAACGTCTCGGTCATCACCGCCGGCCAGCAGCAGCCCACGGAGATCGGGCGCATCACCCTGGCGAACTTCATCAACCCGGCCGGCTTGAACGCCATCGGCCGCAACCTCTTCACCCAGACCTTGGCGGCGGGTGACCCGATGATCGCGACCCCGGGCACCGAGGCCGTCGGCACGGTCACCCAGGGCATGCTCGAGATGTCGAACGTCGAAGTGGTCGACGAGATGGTGAACCTCATCGCCACCCAGCGCGCCTACGAGACCAACTCGAAGGTCATCAAGGCCGCCGACGACATGCTCGCGATCACGGCGCAGCTGCGATGACCTCGCGCAAGCCAACCGCGCCGGTCTTGCGCTGGCTCGCCGTTTGGGCGCTCGCCAACGTGCTCGGCGGCGCGGCGCTCGCGGCTCCAGGCGCCAAGGCCGAGCGGCCGGTCTTGGTCGACGACGAGCGCGTCCATCTGCGCGACGTCGTGCGCAACGTGCCGCTCGCTATCGCGGAGGTCGACCTCGGCGCCGCGCCGGCTCCGGGCGAGCGCCGCAGCATCAGCGAAGCGTCCATCCGCGCCTCGCTGAAGCGCGCTTCGGTGTCGCCGGAAGGCCTGCAGATCCCCAAGCAGGTGACCGTGACGCGCCGTGGCCAGCAGCTCGACGTGCACGCCTTGGAAGGTCTCGCGCGCCGCGAGCTCACGCCGCTGCTGGGCGCCGGCATGTCCATCGACCGCCTCGACGTGCATCGCGGCATCACCCTCGCGGAGGGGGATGTGGTCGCGCGGATCACCAGCCGCGCGACGCTCCGCCCTGGGTATCAATCCGTCATGCTCGAGCTGCGCGCCGGGAGCGCCGCGCCGCGCAACGTCACCGTCAGCATCAACATCGTCGGCGACGCGGCGAGCTTGAGCCCTGTCGTCAAGCGCGGTGATCGCGTCATTGTTTTGGCGGTGAAGGCTGGCCTCACCGTCCAGATGTACGCGGTGGCGCAGCAAGATGGCCGGATTGGCGAGAGCATTCCGGTCATCCCCGTCGATGGCACGAAGGTTGTACGTGCAAAGGTTCGAGACGCTTCGACGGTTGAGGTTTTGCTGTGAAGAAGTCGCCCGCCATCACGCTCGCGTTGCTCTTGGCCACCGGTTGCGTGCGCCACACCTATCCGTACTCGCCGAAGGTTCGCGATTACGAGCAGGCCGAGTACGCCCCCCGCGACGAAGGCCGCACCGTGGGCTCGCTCTGGAGCGAGGGTAGCGCGGGCCTCTTCGAGGAGGGCCGCGCCTCGCGTGTCGGCGACATTTTGACGGTGCGTATCGAAGAGCGCGCCGACGCGACCCGCGACGCGATGACCGAGACCTCACGTGAGAGCACCACGAGCATGGGGGTCACGAGCTTCTTCCAGGCCATGCAGAGCCTGGCCGCGAACAACCCCGGCCTCGACCCCGCCGCGCTCATCGCGGCCGCCTCGAACAGCAAGTTCTCGGGCGGCGGCACCACCTCACGCAGCGGCACCCTCACCGCCTCGCTGCCGGTCCACGTGAAGCGCGAGCTGCCGAACGGCGACCTCTACATCGAGGGCACCAAGGTCCTCTTGCTGAACGAGGAAGAGAGCCACCTCTACCTCTCGGGCGTCGTGCGCCCGGTCGACATCCTCCAGGGCAACACCATCTCGTCGTCGCGCATCGCCGACGTCGAGCTCGAGTACACCGGCCGTGGCGTCATCAGCGATCGCAACAGCCCCGGCTGGTTCAGCCGCATGCTCGACTACATCTGGCCGTTCTAATCCGCTCTAACAGACTAGGTTTCGGGAGTCCTCGATGTTCCGCCTGATTGCAGCACTGTGCGTCTTCACCTGGGCCGGCGTCGCTCACGCCGAGCGCGTGAAGGGGCTGGCGGACGTCAAAGGCGCGCGCGTCAACCAGCTCGTCGGCTACGGCATCGTCGCTGGTCTCGCCGGCACGGGTGACGACATGTCGACGGGGCTCTCGGGCCCGTCGATCGTCATCATGTTGCAGCGCTTGGGCGTGCACATCGACGCGACCCAGCTACGCCTGCGCAACGTCGCCGCGGTCATGGTCACCGCCGATCTCCCGCCGAACGCTGGTGCCGGCAGCGCCATCGACGTCACGGTCTCGTCGATTGGCAGCGCCAAGTCGCTCGAGGGTGGCACCCTGCTCGCGACGCCGCTGAAGGGCGCCGATCTCAAGGTGTACGCTATCGCGCAAGGTCCGCTCTCCGTCGGCGGCTTCCTCGTGCAAGGCGGCTCGGGCTCGAAGGTCACCAAGAACCACACGACGGTCGGCCGCATTCCCAACGGCGCGCGCATCGAGCGCGAGATCCCGATTCAGCGCGACGGTGATCACATCGAGCTCGCCTTGCGCTCGCCCGACTTCACCACCGCGGTGCGTATGGCGAAGACCATCGATACGATGATGCAGGAGCGCATGCCGCAGATGGGCGAGCCCGTGGAGGCTCCGGCCGAGGGCGCGCCGGTGCCGCCGGCTCCCGCGGCTGCGCGGTTGGCTTGGGCCCGCGATGCCGGCACCATCATCGTCCTCGTGCCGCCGCCCGACCGCGAGCGTCTCCCCGAGCTCATCGCGACCATCGAGGCACTCGACGTCGAAGCCGACGTCCCGACCCGCGTCATCATCAACGAGCGCACCGGCACGGTCGTCTTGGGTGAAGGCGTACGCCTCTTGCCTGTCGCTATCGCGCACGGTGGTCTGACCGTGCAGATCAACGAAGCGCCACAGGTCTCGCAGCCCGGCCCCTTCTCGAAGGGTGAGACGGTGGTCGTCCCCCGCACCGACATCAAGGCGACGGACGTGGGCGGCCAGCTCCACGCGGTCGAAGCAAGCACCTCGCTCGGCAACGTCGTCTCGGCGCTGAACGCCCTGGGCGTCACGCCGCGTGACCTGGTCGCCATCATTCAAGCCTTGAAGGCCGCTGGCGCGCTGCGCGCCGAGGTGGTCTTGCAATGATCAAGTCGCCCGCCATGCCCGTGTCCGCCGAAGCGATCGGCGATCCCCGGCCGCCAGTGCAGGACAAGCTCGACAAGGCGGCGAAGGACTTCGAGTCGCTCATCGTCGGCGAGCTCTTGAAGACCATGCGCAACACCGTCGCCAAGAGCGGCTTGAGCGGCACGGGCGCGGGCGCCGACATCATCAACGGCATGTTCGACGAGCAGCTCGCCAAGTGCTTGGCGGACACCGGCGCGTTCGGTGTCGGCAAGCTGGTCAAGGGCAGCATGGCGGACGCCGAGCCCACGCGCGCCGAGCTCGGTGCCCAGCCGTTGCTCTCCGACGATGGTTGGGTGCAACCCGTCGACGACTTACCTGACCACTATAGCGTTGGTCAGCGCTTTGGGGCCGAGCGCGCCCATGCTGGCGGCCACCAGGGCCTCGACATCGCGCAGCCCACCGGGACGCCGGTCTACGCGGCGCGCGCCGGTACGGTCGTCGGTGTCTGCCGGGATCCCGCAACCCACGGCGGTCTGCAGGTCACCATCGCCCACGACAACGGCGCCATCCGCACGCGCTACATGCACTTGAACAGCATCGACGAGGGAGTCCAGCCGGGGATGCGCGTCGACGCGGGCACGACCATCGGCGCGGTCGGCAACACCGGCACCAGCTCGCACGGCGCTCACCTCCACTTCGAGGTCGAGTCGCGCGGCACCCACATCGACCCACAACGGTATCTGAAGAGCTGGCGGGAAAAACCATGACGACGCGCGATGTGGGCACTGTCGGGAAAGAACAGCCGCCCACGAAAAAAGACACTCAAGATTCCTCGAAGCCAGTCGATTTCGAGGTTGGGCGCGCGGACCGTGGCGCCCGCCAACTCGGAGACGCGGTATGAAGATCGACAAGACCAACGCAATGAGCCATGTCGAGGCCCCGCGCACGGTCGGCCCCCGCGTCCAGGCCGAGAAGACGGAAGCCCGCGCCACCGATCAGGTCGCCATCTCGAAGCAGGCTCAAGAGCTGCGCAAGCTCGCCTTCGCCGACGCTCCCGAGCTCAAGGGCGCCTCGGCGGCCCGCGTGGCCGAGCTCAAGGAGGCGCTGCGCCGCGGCGACTTCCACGCCGATGCTGGCGCTATCGCGGACAAGATGATGTCGGAGATCGAGGCATGAGCTCCGCACAACGCGGCAAGCGTCCATCGGCTCTCGAGGAGCTCACCGTGCTGGTGACCGGCGCGCGCACCGCCGCCGCGCATCTCGACGGCCCGAACCTCGAGAATTGCATGCGGTCGCTCGACGTCTGGTTCGACGCGCAGCGCGGTGCCTTGAAACAAGACGCGCGCATGCGCTCGGCCGCCACCGCCGCGCTGCGCGAGGTGCGTGATCTGTGCGTGCTCTTGGCCGGCGCCATTCGTGACGGTCTGTCCGCCGCGGCGGTCGCGGAGCCCAATCAACAACGCTATGGCCGCGGTAAAGGCTATGACGCGTCCGGCCAGCAGGCCGTGCTCACGAGGCGGTACGGGTAGCCGCCATGGCGAACTTACTCCAATCGTTGTCGCTCGGCGCGGGAGCCATGCAGGCCTCGACCTACGGGTCACGCGTCGCCGCCAACAACATCGCCAACGTCAGCACCGCGGGTTACTCGCGGCAGACGCTCTTGCAGTCGACGGCGAGCTCGCCGCTGCTCGGCGTCAAGGTCGACGGCGTCGCGCGCAACATCGATCAGTCCATCGCCCGCCAGCTCCGCAATCAAAGCGGCGCCTCGGCGGGCTCGAGCACGCGCTCGCAATACCTCGGCCGCATCGAGAGCGCCCTCGACGTCAACGGTGACGGCGGCATCGCGGCGAAGCTCGACAGCATGTTCGCGGCCTACCGCCGTATGGCCGCGAGCCCGACCGACGGCACGACTCGCGCCGCCGCCTTGGCCGCGGTGGGCTCGGTCGCGAGCGCCGTCCGCACCACCGCCAGCAACTTGGTCGAGCTGCAGCGTGACGCCGACAGCACCGTCAACGCGGCGGTCACCGAGGCCAACTCGGTCGCCGCCCGCGTCGCCAGCTTGAACGCCGCCATCGGTGGCATGGGCCCGGTGAAGACGCAGGAGCTCTCGCAGCTCATCGACGAGCGCGACCAGGCTTTGAACCGCTTGTCCGAGCTCGTCGGCGCCGAAGCGCACATCGACGACCGCAACATCGCCACGGTGAGCGTCGGCGGCGTCGGCATCGTCATCGGTGACTCGCAGCGCGTCCTGCGCTCGTCCGCTACGACGGTCAGCGGCTTCCGCGACATCGTCGTCGACGCGCCGACTCCGGTCATCTTGAACGACAAGCTCGGGCCGAGCATCGCCAAGAGCGCCATCGACACGCGCGACGTCTCCATCGCGAACCGCCTCTCCGAGCTCGATACGTTCGCGCGCGACTTCGCCACGGCGGCGAACGCCATCCAGAGCGCGGGCTACGGCACCGACGGCTCCACCGGCACGCCGCTCCTCACCACCGGCAGCGCCAACGGCGCCCTCACCCTGGCGCTCGACCCCGCCATCGCCGGCCAGCCGCAGAAGCTCGGCACCTCGAACAGCGCCACGAGCCCCGGCAACATCGCCGGCATCGACGCCTTCCTCGGCCTCGAGACCGCCAAGGTGTCGGGTGGCGGCACGCAGACCCTGCAAGAGGCCGCGCAAGCCAACATCACCAACGCCGGCAGCGAAGCCGCGCTCGCGGCCGCCGACGAGATTGCCCAGGCGAGCCGCTATTCGCAGCTCAACGCGGCCCGCGAGCAGGTGAGCGGCGTATCCATCGAAGACGAGATGCTCTCCATCGAACGCTATCAGCGCGCCTACCAAGCGGCGGCGCGCGTGATCACCACCGTGAACGAGATGCTCGACACGTTGATGAGGATGTAAAAGGAGACGACCATGCGCGTCACCGAAGGTCTCACGTTCAGTCAAATGCGCACCACGGTCGCGACCGCGCAGGCACGCGCCTACGCGGCGGCCGACGTCGCGAGCTCGGGTAAACGCGTCGCCAAGAGCAGCGACGACCCCACGTCGTACGCGCGTGGCATGGTCATGCGGCAAAGCCTCGCCAAGCTCCAGGGCATGGAGCGGGGCGGCTCCGTCGCCATCGATCACTTGACGACCGCCGACGATGCGCTCTCCGCCGCCGAGACCGCGATCACCCGCGCCCGCGAGATCGCGGTGGCCTCGGCCAACGCGACGCTCTCGCCCTCCGACCGCTTGGCCTACGCCGAGGAAGTCGCGGGCCTGCGCAACACCGTCCTGCAGGCGGCGAACGCCCGCTCGGGTGAGAGCTACGTCTTCGCGGGTGGCCGCGTGTCTGCTCCAGCGTACGACAGCCTGGGCGTCTACATGGGCGACGACAGCGTGCGCACCATCGAGGTCTCGCCTGGTGAGTCCGTCGACATCAACGCGCCCGGCCACGCCATCTTCACGCCGGCCTCCGGCGCGTCGGCCTTCGACGTCCTGGCGCGCCTCGAAGCGAACCTGCGCTCGAGCAACATCCCCGCGGTCACGGCGCAGCTGAACGAGCTCGACACCGTTCACCAGCAAGTCACCGTCGGCCGCACCAACCTCGGCCTCGAGCTCCAGCGCTCGCAGGCCGCCGCCATCGCGCGCGACACCGTGCGCGTGCAGATCGAGAGCGCCCGCAGCGCCGCCGTCGACGCCGACACGGTCGGCTCCTACACCGCCTTGATGCAGGCGCAGCAAGCGCTCGAGGCCGCTATCGCGGCCGCCCAAAAAATGATGCAGACTATGTCGAATGGGCTAAGCTTCTAGGACTCCCGCATCCACTGAACGCCACTCGGGCGGCAGCGCACTCGCAAGAGAGCACTGCCGCCCGATGTGTTTTTGCGCCTCGGCGTTCGCATCGCGTGCATGCGCGAACAATCGTGAGGTGACCCTCAAGGTTCTGGGCTCTCCGGCGATGACTAGTGCGAGTCGCAAGTAGCGACACGGAACAAAAAACAACCGGTGGGCCCTGCGTTTACGCACCCCACACGACACGGAGACAAGACAATGGGTATCTCACTGATGACGAACGTTACCTCGCTCAACGCGCAGCGTAACTTGAACAAGACCAACAGCGCCCTCGCCGACAACATCGGCCGCCTCTCGAGCGGTCTGCGCATCAACCGCGCCGGCGACGACGCCGCCGGTTTGGGTGTCAGCGCCCGCTTGAGCTCGCAGATCCGCGGCTTCACCCAGGCCGAGCGCAACGCCAACGACGGCGTCTCGATGCTCCAGACCGCCGAAGGCGGCATGAGCGAAATCGGCAACATCTTGAGCCGCATGCGCGAGCTCGCGGTGCAGGCCTCGAACGGTGGCACCTTGGGCACGACCGAGCGTGGCTACCTCGACAACGAGTTCCAGGCTCTGTCGGATGAAATCGACCGCATCTCGAACGTGAGTGAGTACAACGGTCAGAAGCTGCTCGACGGCAGCCTCGCCACCTCGGGCGCCGATCTGCAGGTCGGTATCTTCAACACCGCGAACGACCGCATCACCGTCCAGATCAACGACGTTCGCGCCAGCACCCTGGGCATCACGGCGCTCAACTTGACCACGGCGACGAACTCGCAGGCGGCGCTCGCCTCGATCGACACCGCCATCACCACGGTCTCGACGGCGCGCGGTAGCATCGGCGCGGCGCAGAACCGCCTCACCAGCGCGGTGAACAACATCGGCAGCCAGAAGGAGAACTACTCGGCCGCCAACTCCCGCATCGTCGACGTCGACGTCGCCGAAGAGAGCTCCGCGCTCTCCCGTAACCAGGTGCTCGTGCAAGCCGGCGTCGCGGTGCTCGCGCAAGCCAATCAGATGCCAAGCTACGCCCTCAGCCTGCTCCGTGGCTAATTGACCTAGGTTCCCGGGTGGCCCCAATGGCGAAAGCCTGCGGGGCCACCTCTTTCTTTTCGACCTCTCAAGAGCGAGTCCGCCATGGCAAACATCTCGATCACCGGCCTGGGCACCGGCATGGACACCAAGAGCATCGTGAGTGCTCTCGTCGAAGCCCAAAGCGCCCCGCTGACTCGCCTCACCAAGCAAATGAGCTTGGTGAAGACGCAGAAGACCACCCTCACGACCCTCGCCTCGCAGCTCACGGCGCTCGCCTCCAAGGCCGACGCCTTCAAGAACCCCTTCAACCTGCGCTCGAGCACCGCCACCACCAGCGACGCATCGGCCGTCACGGTGGCCGTCGGCAGCGCCGCCCGCGCCGGCAGCTTCGATGTCTCGGTGAGCACGCTCGCCGCCGCGCACCGCTCGTACTCCAATGGCTTCACCGCCCGCGATCAGGCGGGGCTCATGGGCGAGGGCACCATCACCCTGCAGAGCGGCTCGACCTCGACGTCCATCGACGTGACCTCGAGCATGACCCTCGACGACGTCGCCGCCGCCATCGACAACCTCGAGGGGATCGATGCCAGTGTCGTCTATGACGGATCGCAGTACCGCTTGCAGATCAGCGGAACCAAGACCGGCGCCGCCAACGCCATCACGCTCTCGGAGAGCGGCACCTCGATGGGCCTCGCCGACGGCGCGAACCTCCGCCAGGCCGCGGTCGATGCCCAGTTCACCATCGACGGCATCGCCATGACGCGCTCGACGAACCTCGTCGACGACGCGTTCGCTGGTGTCTCGCTGTCGCTCAACAAGGTGACGACCACGACGCCCGCGACCATCAAGGTCACTGCCGACAACACCGCGCTCACCACCAAGCTCAACGACATGGTCACCGCCTACAACGCGGTCGTGAAGAGCATCAACGCGCAGGCCTCGGTGGTCGGCGCCGACAACAGCGGCAAGCTCACCGGTGACGGCACGCTCGCGGCGTTGCAGCGCGCGCTCCAGGGCATGTTCTCCACCAGCGTCGGCAGCGGCCCCTTCAAGAGCTTCGCCGAGCTCGGCATCGCCACGCAGCGCGACGGCACCATCACGCTCGACGCCACGAAGCTCAACGCCGCGCTCGCCAGCAACCGCGATGGGGTCGCGAATCTCCTCTCGAGCAACCCGACGACGGGTTTCGTTGGCCTTGGCGAGCAGCTCGCTAAAGTCGCACACCAATACGGCGATACGACTGGTGTGCTCCCGACGCGCGTCACCCAGATGGACTCGCGCATCCGTGCCATGACCACGCAGGCCTCGCAGATGCAGGCCCGCATCGACGCCTACGAGCAGCAGCTCAACCAGAAGTTCGCGTCGATGGAGTCGACGGTGAACGGCTGGAAGGCGAGCAGCAACTCGATCAGCAACGCCTTCAAGACGAACAGCTCGACGTAACCGCAGAGGAATAGAGGTCCCGCCATGAACGCCCATGCCCGCTATCGCGAAACCCAGGTCGCTGAAGCCTCGCCGCAGGAAGTCCTGCTCGGCACCTTCGACGGCATCCTGAGCCGCATCGGCCGGGCTCGCGAGGCGATGCTCGCCAAGGACTACGCCGAGAAGGGCGCTCAGCTCTCGCCGGTCTTCGTGGCCTTCGGGGAGCTGCGTGTCGCCCTCGACCACCAGCGCGCGCCGCAGCTCTGCGCCCGCCTCGACGCGCTCTATGATTATCTCGGCCGCCGCCTGCAGCTCGCGAGCTGCACCCTGGACGTCGGCATCCTCGACGAGATCGCCAAGCACGTACGCGACATGCGCTCGACCTGGGCCCAGGCCTTCCAGGCGTTGAAACCCAAGGCCACGCGCTAGAGAAGGCCAGCTCGACCGTTGCCTTTAAGATTTGTGAAACGACCCGTTTGTGATTGACCACGCGTCAGGTGATGACTACTTCACGTCGGTCTAGTCGCCCCCGTTAGGTCGTTCGATGCGATATCTCTCCGCCCTGGCCGCAGTTGCCTTAGTCGCGGCCGCCGCCTGCTCCTCGCAAGAGGCCAGCAAGGCCCCCCCTCCTCCCCCTGAAGTCGAAGTCGACGTCGTCCGCCGTGGCGACGTCCCGCTGTTCGTGGAGGCCGTCGCCTCCGTCGATGGCTACGTGAACGCCGAGATCCGGGCCCGCGTGCGCGGCTATCTGCGCACCCAGAACTACCGCGACGGCGCCTTCGTCAAGGAAGGCGACTTGCTGTTCACCATCGAGGCCACCGAGTTCCAAGCGCAGGTGGCGTCCGCGAAAGCGGCGCTGTCGCGCGCCAAGGCCGCCAAGGAGCTCGCCGACGTCGAGCTGGGCCGCGTCAAGCAGCTCCGCGAGATGAACGCCGTGCCGCAGCAGCAGCTCGACACCGCGCATGCCCAGGCCGCCGACACGCAAGGGCAGGTGCACGCCGCCGAAGCCGCCCTCGAGCAGGCGCAGCTCTCGCTGTCGTACACGCAGATCCGCTCGCCGGTGAGCGGCGTCGCCGGCCTTGCCCAGGTGCGCATCGGCAACCTCGTTGGCCAGAACGAGCCCACCTTGCTCGCCACGGTCTCGCAGGTCGAGCCGATGCGCGTGCGCTTCCCGATCGCTGAAGCGGACTACCTGAAGCAGTACCAGTCCATCAAAGGCCTCTCGAGCCGTGATCTCAAGTGGGCCATGGCCGAGATCGCAAGGCCGGCGCACGACGAGGACATCAGCGCCCCGCAGCTCGTGCTCGTCGATGGCAGCGTCTATCCGCACCGCGGCGTGCTCATGGCCGCCGACCGCAACGTCGACACGAGCACCGGCACCTTGCAGATCGAGGCGCTCTTCCCGAACCCCGATGGCTTCTTGAAGCCGGGGCAGTTCGGCCGCGTGCGCATCCGTAGAGTCGACGCTGGCGCCGACGTGCTCGTGGTCCCGCAGCGCGCGCTGCAAGAGGTGCAGGGTAACTTCAGCGTCGCGGCCGTCGGCGGCGACAACAAGGTCAGCATGAAGCGCATCGACGTCGGCGCCGCGGCTGGCGACAAGCGCATCGTCCTCAAGGGCCTGGAGGAGGGCGAGAAGGTCATCGTCTCGGGCCTGCAGCGCGTGAAGGACGGGGTCACGGTCAACCCGAAGGACGTGACGCCGGCCGAGCCGAAGCCGCAAGCAGCCCCCTCCGAAGCGACCGCCCAGGGCGGCAACACAACGCAACGCTAGAGCGGATCGCACGCCATGTCCAAGTTCTTCATCCGACGCCCGATCGTCGCCATCGTCATTTCCATCGTGACGGTGCTGCTCGGCTGCGTGGCCATCCTCGGCCTGCCCGTCGCCCTCTACCCGCAGATCGTCCCGCCGCAGATCCTGCTGAACACGACGTACACCGGCGCCGACGCCCTCACCATCGAGCAGTCCACCGCGACGCCCATCGAGCAGCAGATGAACGGCGTCGACGGCATGCTCTACGTCCAGTCCGTCAACGCGAACGACGGCAGCATGAACCAGACGGTCACCTTCGACGTCGGCACCAACATCGACATCGACAACGTCCTCGCGCAAAACCGCTTCGCGCAGGCGCAGCCGCAGCTCCCACAAGACGTCCGCAACTTCGGCGTCACCATCAAGAAGTCGCTCGCGTTTCCCTTGGTGGTCGCCGCCATCTACTCGCCGAACGGCACCTACGACGCGCGCTTCCTCGCGAACTACGCCACCATCAACGTCACCGATGCGCTATTGCGTATCCGCGGCGTCGGCGACCTGCGCATCCTGGGCTCGTCCGACTACTCGATGCGCGTCTGGGTGAAGCCCGACCAGCTCGCCCGCTTGAACATCACGGTCACCGACATCCAGAGCGCCCTGCGCGCCCAGAACGTCGTGAACCCGGCCGGTAAGGTCGGCGACGAGCCCGCGCCGCCGGGCCAGCAGTTCGCCTACACGGTGCGCGCCCAGGGCCGCCTCGTCACCGCCGAGGAGTTCGGCAACGTCATCCTGCGCGCCAGCCCGGACGGCTCGGTCGTCCGCTTGAGCGACGTCGCCCGCATCGAGCTCGGCTCCCTCAACTACCAGCAGCAGGGCACCTTCAACGGCAAGCCCGCCGCGCTCATCGTCATGTTCCAGGCGCCGGGCTCGAACTCGCTCGACGTCGTCACCAACGTCCGCAAGACCCTCGAGCAGCTCAAGGAGCGCTTCCCGTCCGACGTCGCCTACGACATCTCGCTCGACACGACCCGCTCGGTCAGCGCCGGTATCCACGAGATCATCGAGACCCTCCTCGAGGCGGTCTTGCTCGTCATCCTCGTCACCTACCTCTTCTTGCAGAGCTGGCGCGCGACCCTCATCCCGCTGCTCACCATCCCCGTGTCGCTCGTGGGTGCGTTCGCCATCTTCCCGGCGCTCGGCTTCTCCATCAACACGCTGTCGCTCTTCGGCTTGGTGCTCGCCATCGGTCTCGTCGTCGACGACGCCATCGTCGTCGTCGAGGCGGTCGAGCATCACATCGAAGGTGGCATGAAGCCGCGTGAAGCCACCGAGCGCGCGATGGAAGAGGTCTCGGGCCCGGTCATCGGCATCGCCCTCATCCTGGCGGCGGTCTTCATCCCGGTCGCCTTCACGGGCGGCATCACCGGGCGCCTCTACCAGCAGTTCGCCATCACCATCGCGGTCTCGGTCATCATCTCGGCGTTCAACGCGCTGACGCTCTCGCCCGCTTTGGCGGCGCTCATCTTGAAGGAGAAGAGCGACAAGAAGGGCATGCTCGGCAAGTTCTTCGGCGGCTTCAATCGCGGCTTCGACAAGACCACCAAGGGCTACGTCGGCCTCAACCGCTTCCTCATCCGCAAGGCGATCCTGCCGCTCGGCTTGCTCGCGGGCGTGTCCGTCATCTCGGTGCTCGTCGGTCACAAGCTGCCGACCGGCTTCGTGCCCGTCGAGGATCAGGGCTACGCCATCATGAACGTGCAGCTCCCCGACGCCGCATCGCTGCAGCGGACCAACGAGGTCATGAAGAAGGTCGGCGAGCAGATCGAGAGCACCGACGGTATCGCCACCTACAACACGACCTCGGGCTTCAGCTTCTTCACGCGCACCGCCGCGCCCTACACCGGCACCGGCTTCGTGCAGCTCAAGAAGTGGGACGAGCGCCCCGGCCTCACCGCCGACATGATCATCGCCGAGCTCAACAAGAAGATGGCGAACATCCCCGAGGCGCGCGTAATCATCGTCGGCCCACCTGCCATCCCCGGCATCGGCGTCGCCGGTGGCTTCAGCATCTTCTTGCAAGACCGCAGCGGCGGCAGCGTCGAGTTCCTCACGCAGAACGTCCAGAAGTTCGTGCAGGAGGCGTCGAAGCGCCCCGAGCTCGACGGCGTGCGCCCGATCATGTCGCCAGCGGTTCCGCAGATCTACGCGTCGGTCGATCGCGAGAAGGCGCTCAAGCAAGGCGTGCCGATCGCCGACGTCTACGGGGCGCTGCAGACCTTCTTGGGCGGCAGCTACGTCAACGACTTCACCCGCTTTGGCAGACAGTGGCGCGTGTTCGTTCAAGCGGAGCCCGAGTACCGCCAGTCCGTCGACCGCTTGCGCGACTTTTACGTACGCAACAATCAAGGTGACATGGTGCCGCTCTCGACGCTGGTCACCACCAAGGACATCGCTGGTCCCGAGTACACCGTGCGCTTCAACCTGTATCGCGCGGTCGAGATCCAAGGGAGCTCGAAGCCCGGTTACAGCTCGGGTCAGGCGCTCGCGGCCCTGGAAGAGGTGGCCGCGCAGACCATGCCGCCGGAGATCGGCCTCGCGTACAACGCGTTGTCGTACCAGGAGAAGCAGTCGCAGGGCGGCACCGGCAAGATCCTCATGCTATCGATCGTCTTCGTGTTCCTCATCTTGGCGGCGTTGTACGAGAGCTGGTCGCTGCCCTTCAGCGTCCTCTTGTCGACGCCGTTCGCGATCTTGGGCGCCTATCTCGGCGTCTGGCTGCGTGGCTTCGACAACAACGTCTTCGTGCAGATCGGCCTCATCGTGCTCGTCGGCTTGGCGGCGAAGAACGCCATCCTGATCGTCGAGTTCGCCAAAGCGGAGCTCGAGCGCGGCAGACCCCTGGTCGAAGCGGCGCTCGAGGGCGCGAAGCTCCGCCTGCGCCCAATCCTCATGACCTCGCTGGCGTTCATCCTCGGCTGTATCCCTCTGTGGGTGGCGAGCGGCGCGGGCGCGGCGGCGCGCAAGGTCATGGGCACCGCGGTCATCACCGGCATGATCCTCGCGACCATCCTCGGCATCTTCGTGGTCCCGACGCTCTTCGTGGTCGTCGAGAAGATCGCCAACAAGAAGCTGCGTGG
>JBDHVB010000058.1:0-26126 GCA_039809465.1 Myxococcota bacterium | reverse complement strand
CGAGCGCTCGGCCGACCGTCCCAGTGACCGCCCGAGCGAACGCGCGAATGATCGCGCTAACGAGCATGGGGCTGACCGTAGTAGCGGACAACGCCCCGCGGCGCGTGAAGAACGGCCCCCGCAGCGTCAACCGGGCCAGGAGCTCGTTCATCAGAGCACCGCGATCGAGAAGGCAAAGAACGACGGGCCCTGGGCGCGCTTGGGTGTCGCCATCAAAGACGTCTCACGTGCCGTCGCCACGTCCACGAAAGAGTCGTGGCATATCCTGCGCACCCAAGGCCCGAAGCCACTCTGGCTCAAGGCCAAACCCCAGCTCGCCCGCGGCTGGGTCGCGACGCGCGATTTCGTCCTGCGCATCCGCAACAAAGCCGTGCACAAAGCCGTCGAGCTCGGCTGGATGAAGCCAAAGCGCTACACCGACTACGAACAACACGGCGACGACCGCCTCGACCAAGGCCGCGTCGACGCATGGCGAAAATTTCACAAGGGCAAGACGAGCTCCTCCTATCTCCAGGACGACGAGTAGCGGCCCCGGCTATCGGCTATCGGCTATCGCGTCCGCTATAAGCGACACCACCCCAGCGCGGCTCTCCTCTCCCTTCACCCAAACAACGCCAGCTGCGTCCCCGCCGTCTCGGGCGGCCTGAACTTCGTCGTGTCGAACTCCCTCCTATCCAAGTTGAATCCAAATCTCCGGCACGCGCTGTTGAAGCGCGCGGCGAGGGTCTGTGCATACGGGCCGGTGCCGCTCATGCGTACGCCCCAGGTGCTCTCGTAGAGCTGGCCGCCACGCGTTTGTCGGATGGTGTTCAGCACCTTCTCCTTGCGGTCGGGGAAGTGGCGCTCGAGCCATTCTTCGAAGAGCTCCTTGAGCTCGAGCGGCAGCCGCACCAACACGTACCCTGCGCGTCTTGCCCCCGCCGCGTAGGCCGCCTCGAGGATCCTCTCCAGCTCGTGATCATTCACGAACGGAATCATCGGCGCGGTCATCACGTGGGTGGGGATGCCTAGCTTGTTGAGGGTGGCGATGGTCTCCAAGCGCTTGTTGGGGGTGGCGGCGCGGGGCTCCAGGATGCGGGCGAGGCCTTTGTCGAGGGTGGTCGTCGAGACGAACACTTGGGCGAGGTTGTCCTTCGCCATGTCCGCTAAAATGTCCGAGTCGCGCTGCACCAGCGCCGACTTCGTGATGATCGACACCGGGTGCCGGAACTCCTTGAGCACCTGCAGCAGCTTGCGTGAGATCTGCAGCTCGCGCTCCACCGGCTGATACGGGTCGGTGTTCGCGCCCAAGGTGATGGGGGCGCAGTGATAGGACTTCTTGGCGAGCTCTTCGCGCAGGCGCTCGGGAGCGTCGGGCTTCGAGAAGATCTTCGTCTCGAAGTCGATGCCGGGCGAGTAGCCGAGATACGCGTGCGTCGGCCGCGCGAAGCAGTAAACGCACCCGTGCTCGCATCCTTTGTACGGATTGAGCGACCGGTCGAACGACAAGTCCGGCGAGTTGTTGCGGGTGATGGCGCGCTTGGTCTTCTCGGGGATGACGGTGGTCGGCAGCCGCATGGGCTCGTCGACCTTACTGAGCTCGCCGGCGCCCTCGAGATCGTCGATGTCGTCACCCCAGCCGTCATCGAACGGCGTGAGCTGGCGTTTTTCGTAGCGACCGGTGGGGTTGCTCACCGCGCCTCGGCCGCGAATCGGTTTGCGTGAATCGATGATGACCATACAGATGTTCAGTATAGTGACACCCTCTGACAAAATCCACTGCGATCACGCTAAAACGCCCAAGAGACCCTACATAACCCCTCAAACGGGCAAATCGTGAATCCGCTCATGGGCCATCGCGCGCCGCGCCTGCGCCGCCAAAACCCGCACGGCACCTCCCAAAGCGCCAAACCGCGGGTCCTTCGTGTGGCCCAAGGCAAACCGCGCGTAAATCTGCTGCGCGATCGTCGCGATCTTGAACAACGCCAAGACGTACTGAAACACCATGTCGCCCACGCGTCGGCCGCTCACCTCTTGATAGCGCCGAGCCACCTCCACACGCGTCATGCTCCCGGGCGCCAAGGTCGGTGACAACCCCAAGGCCCGCAGCTCGGGCGCGTCATCTGGATCGGTCCAGTACCCGAGCGACGTCCCCAGGTCGGCGAGCGGGTCACCCACCGTCGCCATCTCCCAGTCCAGCACCGCGATCACGGAGCTCAAGCGCCGCGGCTGCAACACCAAGTTGTCGAGCTTGAAATCGTTGTGAATGAGCACCGCGTCCTCGGTGCTGGGCACGTGCGCCGGCAGCCACTCCGCGATCGCGGTCATGTCCACCACGTCATCCGTCCGCGCCCGCGCGTACCGCTCACTCCAACCCTTCACCTGCCGCGCGACGTAGCCTTCGCCCTTGCCCAACGCGGACAACGCAGGCGACCGCGCCGCATGCACGCGCGCCAACGTCGCAACGAAGCTCTCGCACACCTGCCGCATCGCCGCGGCGTCGGTCAGCGCGCGCACCGTCTCCATGTCGCGCAGCACCACGCCCACCACGCGCTCCATCACGTAAAAAGGCGCCCCCAGCACCGCGGTGTCCTCGCAAAGCGCCAGCGGCGCAGGCACCGGCACGTCCGTCCCGGCGAGCGCCTCCAAGATCCGATACTCGCGCGGCATGTCATGCCCGCCCTTGGCGGCGGCGCCATGCGGTGGCCGGCGCAGCACCAGCTCACGGCCGCCCAGCGCAACGAGATACGTGAGGTTCGAATGTCCCCCGGCAAATTGTCGCACCGAGAGCTCGCCAACTAGCCCCAGGCGATCGCGCAGAAAGCCAGCAAGAGCGGCCGTGTCGAGCTCTTCACCTGCTCGCACCGGCCGCGAATCGTCACGCATCGCCCCGCCTCCCATTGGCATTGTCTTGGACAATGCATTGAATTACAGCGGCAGCATGCCTGCAAGGAGACCCACATGACGCACGCTCTCATCGCCGCCGCCGTTTCGACGCCCGAAGGCATCCCCGAGGTCACGCCGCAGCAGGTTCAAGGCATGGCCGAGGGCGCGCGCATCGTCGACGTGCGCGAGGTCAACGAGTTCACGGCGGAGCTCGGCCACATCCCCGGCGCCGAGCTCGTGCCGCTGGGCACCATCGAGCACGCCGCCAAGGAGTGGGACAAGCTCGCGCCGCTTGTCATGGTCTGCCGCTCCGGCGGACGCTCCGGCAAGGCGACGCAAACGCTAAAGCGGATGGGCTTCGCCGAGGTCGTCAACATGAAGGGCGGCATGCTCGCCTACAACGCGGCCGGGCTCGAAGTCGAAGGCAAGAACGGCGGTAAGTAGTGCAAGCCGTGACCGCGACGAACAAGGGACTGCCCGAGCTATCGACGCCAGCGTGGCTCGCCGCGCTCATCGCGTTGCTCGTCATGCTGGCGCTCGGCGTCTATCCGCTCGTCGCGTACCCAGCCGTGCTCAAGCGCTTCGTGCCAAGCCAAGGCATCGCCGCGCTGATGGTGCATCCGTGGCTCATCGGTGGCGCGGCGGCGCTCACCGCGCTGCTCCTCGTCGCCGCGCTGACTGGCGGCAAGGATGCGGCCAAGCGCTCGCTGCTCGCCTACGCGGCGTGCGCGGTCGCGCTGATCGCCGTGGCCACGCTCGTCACGGGCCTGAAGATCCTGGCCCCACGCTAACCCGCGTCGCGGACCATCGTGAGCGGCGCCGCCTGCCGCAGCATCTCCGCGATGCGCTGTGTCCCGAATTTCGGCATGCGCGTGAACCCGTGCCAGGCCGCCGCCGCGAACGTGCCCTCGGTGAGTAGCTCGTGAATCCACTCACCCGCGTAACGCGGATCGCGCTGCTTCAAGCCCGCGCCATTCTCGATGGCCCAGCGCCGGTTGTAGCGCTCGTGCACGCCGACCGGCCATGAGAGCACCAGCGGAATGCCCAGGGCGCCGTAGAAGGTCATCTCGCTCGGCTTCGTCCACAAGACGTCCGTCCGCGATAGCGTCTCGTTGAACCTCGCGTAGTACGACTCGAAGTCCTCCTCGAGCAGCACGTCGATGCCGTTGCCCACGAGATCGGCCATGCCGAGCTCCTGCAACCACTCGGCGAACATGTCCGCGATGTGCCGGCGCAGACCCGCGACCAACATCAGCTTCAGCCGGCCGGAGGCGAGCGCGCCCTTCAACGACGGCAGGAAATGCTTCGCCACGTCCGCCTGGGCGCCGGCGCCGCCGACCGCGAAGGTGAGGCGCGGAGCTTCGCCGCGGCCCTCGGGCAACGGCCCCAAGAAATGCGCGATCTCTTGCGCGGCGTCGCGGCGAAACACGCCGTCCGGATCCAGCCGCACCAGGCGCGCCGCGAGGTTCGCTTTCGCGGTCTGCAACGACGGCCCACCGATCAGCGACTCGGCGATGGGAAAGCCGGTGACGTGAACGTTCTCGGCGGCGACACCGTAGGCCTCGAGCCGCCGCTTCACCCGCTGTGTCGGCGCCAGATATTGGATGCGCGAGCGCTTGGGATCCGTCGCGACCCAGACGCGGTTGATGTCCGTGTCGGTCACCACGCAGTAGACGTTCGGTAGGCCGGCGCGGTCCGCGATGATGGCCGGCGCATAGAACGTGGTGACCAGCGGCGCCTTGGTGTCGCGTAGATAGCGCACCAGGCCGGCGCCCAGCCCGCGCTGAATCGCGCGGTCGAGCATCTTCACGCCGACGTGCGGCGCCGACAGATCGCGGATCGGATGGAGGTGCGGGATCGCGGTCAGCGCATCGAGGACACCGCGGAACGGACCACCCACCACGGGCACCTGCGACATGCGCGAGGTCATCTCGTAGAAGCGCCGGGAGCGCGCCCACGCCTTCTGATCGTCCGCGTCGGCGAGCGGCGGCTTGTCGATCTGCATCGACGGCACGCCGAGCGCGTCCGCGACCGCTTTCGCGGCACGCAGGTGGCCGTAACCCATGTCGATCGTGACGACGATTGGCGCGGTCATCAGCTCAACCGATGATGAGTCGCGCCAGGAGCCCCGCGGCGCTGCCCAGCACCGCGCCGGCCGCGACGTCCAAGGGATAGTGCGCGCCCAGATAAACGCGCGACAAGCCGATGCCGGTGGCGAGCGCCATCGCCGCCGGTCCCAAGAACTGACCCTCGCCGGTCAGCGCGACCGCTACGGCGAACGCCGCGGTGGTGTGACCCGAGGGGAACGAGAAGCGGTCGGGGTGCTCGGTCAGCGCCGAGAAGCCGAGGACCTGCGGATCGGGTCGCGGGCGCGAGGCCGTGCGCTTCACCAGCTGCGAGGCCGTCGTCGCGAGCAGGCATGCGCCACCGAGGAGCATCGCCGGCCGCCGCGCGTTGCCGCCGGCCGCGAAGAGCACGAGGCCCATCGCCCACCAGCTCGACGCGTTGCCGACGTTGGTGAACGCCCGCATGACCTTCGTGGCCCACGGCACTTCCCACTTGCGCACGCGCACCAGCATGGCTTCGTCGTACTTGTGCAGGCGCTTCCAGTACGACGGCGGCGCCGCCACCGTCTCCGCGACGATCTCTTCAGGGGTAATGTTCGTCTCGCGCGTCATCAAGCCACCTTGAGCGAGCTCGCGACCGTCTCGCGAGGCTGCGACATCCCGGCGAGCACCGTGAGCACGCTGCCGGCGCCGATACGCATGCGGTTGCCCCGCCAGAGAATCGTACGCTTCACTGCTGCTGTGCACCACACGGCCATCACCAAGAAGTCTTTGACGGGCACCAGCGCCAAGTATTTCATGGGCATAGGCTGCCCACGAAGCCTCGCGAAGAGACTGACGTCCGACGCCAACTTCAGCAAGGTGCCAACGGCCAGCGTGATGGCAAGGGCGCCGAAGTAGGCCAAATTACGGCCAAAGAGCCCCAGGAGGAGCGCCGCCAGGAAGACCCAGGGGAGGGGATTGGCGAAGGTCTCCGCGAGAAAGACACCTGGTGCGATGCGCCGGCGCATCTGGGCCCAGCGCACGTGACGGTTCAAGAACTCCCGCAGCGTCCGCTCGCAGGTGACGGTCGGCAACGCTCGAACGGACAGGGCAACGCGATGCCCGGCGCGGTGGAAGCGCTCACCCAGGATGTAGTCCTCGGCGAGCACGTCTTTCACCGCGGCCCAGCCGCCCAGCGCCTCGAGATCGCTCTGCCGCATGAGCATCGACTTGCCGATGACGCACGGCCGGCGCGCCACGCCCTCCGCGCCACAAACCGCGGACACGACGAACGACGCCAGATGCAGGTTTTCCAGCACTGCACCAAGCGACCGTTCATGCGTGCCCACGAGAACGCTGTGGACCAACCCGACGCGCGCATCCGCGAGCTCTGCCGCGAGCGCACGCACGTAATCGGGTCGGGCCCGCACGTTCGAATCGGAGACGAGAATGTAGTCGTGTGACGCGAAGCGCGCCATGAACGCGAGGTTCGTGACCTTGGGGTTGGCGCCGAGCTCCGGCGCGCCCGCCACCACCTTGATGCACACCGCGGGATGCTCGTCGCGCACCCGCCGCGCCACGGCGAGCGCGGGGTCGTGGGCGTCGGCGCAGCCGAGGATGATCTCGAAGGCCGGGTAGTCCTGCCGCGCGAGCGAGGTGAGGTTCTCGTAGAGCTCGTCGTCGACGCCCTTCAAGGGCTTCATGATGGTGATCGGTGGGAAGGCGCCGCCATCACCGCCGCGTCGTGACAGCACCTTGTGTGTGACAGCGGACAAGAAAAGAGTCGTCGCGAGCGCCGCCGTTGCGAATGCCACCATGGCGAGCACCAAGAGCTCTTCCATGGCGGACACCTTCACCGACCCGTGTGACGGCGGCCGGGACTCATCGTGACGATTCGCGGAAGTTTCAGCGACGGAGTGCTCTAAAGATGCAGCCTGGAGAGCTCCTCCGGCCCCCACAAGTGGACGAGCATGAACCTTCCCGCCCGTGGCTTACCTACCAGGTGCGCCACGCCAGCCTTCTCCAGCGTATAGTGCGACGCCCCCCGCACGCTCTCGGTGCAGCACCACGCGATGAGCTGGGTGAGCCAAGGCTCGTGTCCCACGACCGCCACACTCTCGCCATCGAGGAGCTTCAAGAGCTTCTCGCGCGGCCGGCGGGTGAGCTCGTCCGTGACCTCGGGGGCGTTCTCGCAAAGCGGCTGCAAGACCGCGGTGGTCTGCAACGCCCGCTTCCACGGTGAGGTGTAGATGTTGTCGAAGTGGATACCCAGCGTCTTCAAGCCACGGCGCACCTGCGCGAGCTCGCGCTTTCCGTGTGTGGTCAGCTCGCGCGCCGGATCGTGCCGCCGCTCGCCCTTCGGGACCGCGATGCCGTGGCGAATGATGAAGAGGTCCACGCCTTCAGTCCTATCAAATCGCGTCGCGCTCGTCCTGCTCGAGGATCTGCTCGAGCTCCGCCGCGTAAGCCTTCGACGAGGCAATGAGCGCCTTCGTGTCGTTGCGCAGAGGATATGTCTTGCGGACCTGCGCCTCGTCGTACTCCACGAAGCTGTTGGCGGTGCGCCGCGCCGCGAGGCTCGTGAGCCCCAGCTCTTCGAGCGTGAGCCGCGCCATTTCGACGCTCCCTAGGAAGTTCTCGCGAATGACGTGGGTGACGCCCTCGCCGAGCAACGCGAAAGCGTGCTGACGGTTACGCGCCCGCGCGACGATGTGTAGATTCGGGAAATGCTCGCGCACGATCTTCAAGGTGCGCATCGACGCCTCGAAGTCATCGATGGCCAGCACGAAGACCTCTGCCTTGTCGGCTTTCGCGGATCGCAGCAAGTCCAGGCGCGACGCATCTCCGTAGAACACGCGGTTACCGAAGTTACGGACGAAGTCGACGTGCTGAGCGCTGGCATCCAGCGCCGTGAAAGGAATGCCGCGTGACAGCAGGATGCGGCCGACGATCTGACCGACGCGGCCGAAGCCCGCGATGATGACGCGGCTGTGATCGTCCTCGGGGAACGTGTCGTATTCACGCTTCTCGCCCGGGTCGCCCAAGCGCGCGAATATAGCGTCGCGCGCGATGAAGAGCAGCGGCGTCGTGACCAGCGACAACGTCACCACGACGACAAGGAGCTCACCCAGCGCGGGCCCGAGCACGCCGGCCTCGATGGCGGTGGTGAAGATGACGAACGCGAACTCACCGCCCTGGGAGGCCGAGATGGCGAGGCTCGCCGATTCGCGCGAGCTCAACTTCGTGAAGCGCCCGATGCCGAAGAGCACGCCGGCTTTGATGGCGACGAGCAGCAGCGTCAGCCCCAGCACGACCAGCGGACGCTCGATCAAGACCGCGAGGTTCGCCGACATGCCGACGGCCACGAAGAACAAGCCGAGGAGCAGGCCCTTGAACGGCTCGATGTCGGCTTCCAGCTCGTGCCGGTACTCGGAGTCCGCGAGCAGTACGCCCGCGAGGAAGGCGCCAAGCGGCATCGATAGACCGACCTCGTGGACCGCGGCGGCGGTGCCGATGACCACGAGCAATGCCGAGGCCGTGGACAGGTCCTGGCTGCGGATGGTCGCGATCATGCGGAAGGCGGGGCGCAGCAAGAAGCGGCCGACGACCACCAATGCGGCGAGCACGCCGGCGACGACGGCGACTCGCAATAGCGGATGGCGCGCGGCTTCGCTGGTCGCGGCGCTGCCCAACAGCGGGATCAACGCCAAGGCGGGGATCGCCGCGATGTCTTGGAACAACAGGATGCCGAAGGCGCTGCGGCCATGCGGCGCCGCGAGCTCGTTCTTCTCACCCAAGATCTGCGTGGCGACCGCCGTCGACGACATCGCCAAGGCGACGCCGATCGCGAGCCCCGCTTGCCACGACACGCCGAGCATCAGCGCCGTCACGCACACGGCCAGGGCGGTGAGGCCGACCTGCAAGCTACCCACGCCGAAGACGATGGCGCGCATCTTCCACAAGCGCGCCGGTTGGAGCTCGAGGCCGATCAAGAAGAGCATGAGCACGACGCCAAGCTCCGCGAGGTGCAGCGTGCCCTCGACGTTCTCGACGAGGCCGAAGCCCGACGGACCAATGACGGCGCCGGCGGCGAGGTAGCCGAGCACCGAGCCGAGCCCCAAGCGCTGGAAGATCACCACCGCGACGACGGCGGCTGCGAGGAAGATCAACGAAGTCAGGAGCATCAGACGTTCTCGGTGAGGGCGATGTTCCGCCAGACACCCGAACGAAACCTGAGCACGAGGACCACCGCAAGCAAGGCGATGTACGCCGTCACCCAGAGCATGACCGCGACGCTCCCCTGATTGAAATAGCGGACACTTATCCACGAGCCGGGTACGAACACGAGCCAGGCGAGGCCGGCGCGCGCCCACATGGTGAACTTGGTGTCACCCGCGGCGCGTAGACCCTCGGCGTAGGCCATGCCGGTGGCGTCGAAGATCTGCCAGAGCGGCGAGAGCATCAGCATGGTGACGCCCGTCCGCAGCAGCACCGCGTGATTCGGGTCGTCGTTGCTCACGAAGATCGAGAAGAGCGGACCGGGGATGACGAGATAGAGGACGCCGCACAGCGACATCCAGACGATGTTCGCGATCAACGTCATGTGGAGCGTGCGCGGTACGTCGTCCTTTTGATCGGCGCCAATCGCTTGACCAATGAGCACCGCGCCAGCGCTCGACAGCGCGAACGCCGGCATGAAGGCGACGCTGTTGAGCTGCATCACCGACATGAACGACGCCAGCGCTGTGGTGCCTAAGCCCGCGAGCACGATGTTGAAGAAGAAGCTGAACGCCGAGAAGTCGAGGAACCAGTTGAGGCCGGAGGGTACGCCGAAACGTAGCATTTCCCGGAATTCACTCCATTTTAGCGGAGCTCGGGCGACGCCCTTGCCGTCGCGCATGAACAGCAGGAAGAACACGATGAAGCCGACCACCGACGAGATGGTGCTGGTCCAAGCGGCGCCGGCGACGCCCATCGCGGGGAAGCCGAGGTTGCCGCGGATGAGCAGCCAGTTGCCGGCGACGTCGATGACCATCACCGCGAGCGAGATGATCATCGGCAAGCGTGTGTTGCCGAGGCCCGAGTAGTAGTTGCTCAGCGCCTCCATGCCGATCGCCGCGCCGCCGGCGATCAAGCGAATGCGCAGGTACGTCTCCATGTAGGCGCGCACGTCGGGCGCGTACTCCAGGGGTGCGAGCAGCTCGTGGATGAACACCGCGGCCAGCGTGCACAGCAGCTGAGTCACCAGCGCGACGCCCATGCCGTACCAGGCAAAGCGCCGTGCCCCCGCGAGGTCGCCCTTGCCGAAGAGCTGCGAGGCGAAGCTCGCGACGATGAAGACGACGCCGAACGGAAAAATGAAGATGTTGAACGAGTTGGTCGCGCCGGTCGTGGTGGCCGCCAAAGCAGCCTCGCCCAGGTAGCCGACCATGAAGGCGTCGAAGATGCCCGCGACCACCTGGGTCGAGCGCGAGATGATGACTGGCCAAGCGAGGCTGAACAGGCCGCCCAAGGTGGGGCGGCTATACGTGGCCGTGGTGGAGGACATCGACGTACCTACAGGGCGGAGGGCCGCCGGGAATCGCATGCGCGCGCCACGGCGGTCAACATTGCCTGCCCGTGCCGTGACGAGTTAGAGCTACACGGATGAAGCTCTACGCTATCGCGGTCATCGTTGCGTGTGTCGCGTGCAGTGACAGCGAGCCGGTTGACGGCTCTGTGGTGTGCGACGATGATGTTTGTACTTGCACGGGAGGCCGCAACTGCGACGTGCCATGCGCCGAGGGCGACGCTTGCATCTCGACCTGTGACGGCTTCGCGGGGACCTGCAACCTCACCTGCGGCGACGCTTGTGACCTGACCTGCGAGAACGGCCCCACTTGCCGGATGAGCTGCGGCGGCGACTGCCTGCTGCAATGCCGCGAGGCCACGAGCTGTGCCGCCACGTGCGAAGAGAACTGCGTTTACGGCTGCGAGAGCAGCGCTAGCTGCACGGTGACCGTCGGCGCCAATAGCAACGTGAGCTGCGGCGACGGAGCGAGCTGCGCCGTGACCTGCACCGGCCGATGCCGCGTTCATTGTGACAGCACCGCCTCCTGCACGGTGCTGTGCCCGAGCGGTCTCGACCGCGAGACTTGTGCCAATGGTTTCGCCTGCGGTGATTGCTAGCGCCGCGGAAGCGCTAGCGAGGCTCCTCGTCGAGCATGATGTCGACATAGATCTTGCGTTGCTTGGGGTCGGCGCGGTCGATGCGAACACGCGTCTCTTGGGCAGTCTGAACGATGACGTGCCTATCGACGAGCAGCGCGTCGCCGTCGCGTGATGGACGCGGTGTTTGGCCGCCAAAGCGTTGCGCGAGCCACTTCAGGGGGATCACGACTTGGACCTGCGGGCGGTCGAGCGTGACCTCTACGCCCTCGAGGCCGATATAGCGCACGGTCCCGTCGAGCAAACCTTGCTTGACGTATGGCTGCAAGGCGATCGCGGTCTCACGCAACCCGACCTCGCGCATGATCTGATCCATACGCTTCTGCATACGCTCGTGCTGAGCCGCGAGCGCCGGCATCTGCGCGAGGATGCGCTTCGCCCGAGGAATGTCCTTGGCCATGAGCGCCGACCAGAGCGCTTGATTGATGACGTCGACGGTGCGGCGCATCGGCGCGGTCAGCCAGCCGTAGAACAGCCGGCCTACGTCGTAGTGACCGCTATCGCTCGCGCTGACTCGGGCGCGCGGCAAGCGCCGGATGAGATTGTAGGCGATGGTGCCTTGTAAGCGCGGGTCGAATTCCTGCTCGTCGATGAGCGCGCGCGCCTGCTCGCGCGGTGTCCACAACGCGTCGCGCACCGCGTCGAAGCGCGGATCGTTCGGAGCGCTCGCCAGGGTACTCAGCGCTTCGTAGATCTTCGAGGGGGGCGCGTCGTCGAGGCCGAGCGCGGCGGTGACCGCGGGCCAGCGGTCGTCATTCGGAGAGACCGTGCGGGCGAGCTCCGTGAGAGGCGGGGCGGGCGGTACTTGCAGGTCGAGCGACGCGATCAGGCCGAAGAACGCATCGAGCTGCTCCGGCTCGGGAGGCGGTTGAACACGCGAGATGTACTTCGCGCCGTCTTCTTCATAGAGGCCGTTTTCGCGGAGCAGGCGCTCGAGCTCGATGGGGATGACGCTGTTCGCGAGCTGGGAGAAGTACGACTCGATGGCCTTGGAGACGAGCTCCTCGCCGGCCCTCGGCTTCACCCCAGCGGCATCCCCCAGGCGCTTGGCGGCGTCCCAGAACGCGCGGTAGTCGGGCGGCATCGTGTCGCCGTCGCCGCCCTCGATGTAGTGGTTGCTGTCCCAGTAGTTGCCGTTATGGCGGACTTTGACCGCCGCCTTCATGACCTCGACACGTGGCTGGCCGCTGTCGTCGACCTCGATCCTGCCGTGCGCGTCGAGCTCGAGCTTGACCACGAAGCTCGGCCGAACGCCGTCCGCCGCCAAGGACATCGCTCCCTCGGAGAACCGCCGGTCGTAGATGGGGGCGTCGCCGCCCTTGAAGTAGGCGGTGAGCATGCGGCTCATGGCGCGCCGGGTCGTCGCGTCGCGCTCGCCTTCTGGAAAGAAGTCGAAAAAGTACTCGGGGTGCGCGATGCCGCGATAGAAGGTGAAGCCGCCGTCGGCGCGCTCTTCCAGCGCCACCCCTTGATCGTAATCGTGGCTGACCTTGCCCCCGGGCGAGTCGGGGTTGTCGGTCGTGAAGAACGCCATCGCGGTCAGATCGCGATAGCCGGCCGCGGTGAGGGCCTCGACGGTCAGGGGCTTCGCCGCGAGCGCGGCGGTCGCCTCGGCGCGTACGATCTCGGGGATCGTCACGTCGACGCCCGCCTCGTCGACGACGATGCTCATGATGTCGGCGAGCTCGGGATCGAGCTTGCGCCACTTGGGCTCATCGCTCGGAACGACGTGACTTCCACCGTCGGCGGAGGTGCGCAGCTCGGCCACCATGAAGTCGCCCACGGAGACGCCGTCGGCCTCGCGGAGCGGCAGCGCCGGCAGCGCGGAGAGCTCGCTCGAGGGGATGACCCACAGACCGTCGGCGCGGCTCTCGACGCGCCCGACGAGGCTGCCCATGAAAGCGCCATCGCCCGGCAAGGGCTTGGCGACGTACCAGCCGTGGCCGTCATCGCGGTTCAAGGTGACGCGCGCATTGTTGGCGAGGCCCTGGGCTTCTTGCGCAGTGAGCGTCAGCCGCGTGAGGCTCGAGGTCGCGAGGCTCCCGTCTCTGTCCACCACGAAGGTGCTGACGATGGCGTTGGTGCCCTTGTCACGGCGACGCTCGATGGTCCCGGTCACCGTCGTGGGCCAATCATCGGCGCCTCGCAGACGCAGCTGGAGGGGCAAGCGTGGCTGCAGGGCGTTGCGTGCGTTCTGGACGATGCGCGCAGCATCCGGATCACTGGCGTCGGTGCTCGGCTGTCGCGCCGAGCCGGTGGAGGGGGCTTGGTCGACGCCGTCGATGCTCCGGTTCACTGAGGCGCGAGGCCGAGGCGCATCGTGCGTGCTCGGCGCGGGCGGTCCGGACGCGGCGAGCCGTGGGCCGAGGCCGCTCGTCTTCATGAGGTCACGTACTTTGCTACGGCGTGCAGCACGTCGCAGGGCACGTCGGGCTCGCCCGTCAGCAGAGCGAGGTAACCGCGGGCGGTCGCGACGTCACCGGCTTCGGCGTGGAGCTTCGCCAGCTCGACGGCGCTCACCCAATAATGAGGATCCTCGAGCAGGGCGCGCTCGAAAGCCGCCAGCGCGTCGGCGCGTTGCCCCATGCGCAGGCACGCCATGCCGATGAGGTACAGGGCGCGCGCGTCATCGGCGTCGAGCAGCAGCGCGGCTTGTGCGAGGCTCAAAGCGCGCGGAGCGTCATGCATGCGCAGCGCCTCGCGAGCCCGATCCAAGAGCCTGGAATCACGCAGCTCCGCGAGAGCCTCGGCGGACAGCGTGTCGCGCAAGCGTACGAGCTCATTGTGACCGATGGCGACGTTCATGGGGCACCCGTTGAACGAAGCATAGCCATACGCCTCGGCGCTTGTCTCTCGTATTGCGACTTGCCGTGCCCTGGCGCGCCGCACCTGACGGCAGGTCAGAGCGGTACGGCGCATCGTCGGACCCGGGCGGCCGATGATGACCCTGAACGGCGAGCTCGCGCCGACAATGGGGTTTGCTCATGAGCATTGGCGCCGCGCGTAACGTCTTCATCACCGAGGTGCCGGTCTTATCGGCGCGAGATGCCGCGGCGGCCGAGACGACACTCGCCGAGACGCGGTCCCGCGCGCTGTGCAAGCACTCCTATCGGCTTGCCGTGAGCTCACTCGCGGCTGGAGGCGCCGCGACGGCGGCGGTCGCGCTCGGCATCACGGCGTGGCCGACGTTGACCCAGCTCGCAAACCACGTGTCACTCGAGACGCCACAAGTCGCGCTCGCGGGGCTTTGCGCTACGGGGGCCGTTGCGGCCGCATATGGTGCGGTTGCTCTGCTCCAGAGCGCTGCGCGCGCCGCGAAGCTCGTGGCGAAAGAGCGGGATGATGGTTGGATCAGCACGGGGCCCTTGGCCTACCTTACGATGCGCGGGGCTGGTTTTGCCACGGTGCCGGCAGCCGCCGCCGCGATGCTCGCGTTCTCGGATACCACCGACCCGAGCATTGGGCTCCTCGTGGGCGTGGCCGCCTGCTGTGAATCGCTTGGATTTTTCCTCACGACCACCGCCAAAGGTTTCGCGCTCGCGAACAAGAGCCTGACCGGCTACGTCGCAGATCTCTTTACGCTCGCCGGTAGGACGCTTACCGGCGGGACGACCGCCCCCCTCCCGCTGATGACCTCGCCGTAAGGGCTCGTTTCGCGCGCGCCGGACGTGAAAAGAGCCCGATGGGGCCCAGGCGTGACACCCGAAGTGCGGCACGTTAGAACGCTCTTCGATGACCGTGATGGAGCCAGCCCCCACCGAGACCCCGACAGCGCCAACCGCCGCCGCGGTGGACGCCGCGAAGGCGCAAGTCCTCCGGGCGCGCGCGCAAATTCCGCAGCGCCCCGTCGATCTCTCCGCGGCGAGCGCCGACCTCTACATCAATCGCGAGCTGTCGCTCCTCGAGTTCAACCGCCGCGTGCTCGCTCAGGCCCAGGACCCCGACGTTCCGCTCCTCGAGCGCCTGCGCTTCTTGACGATCTGCAGCTCGAACCTCGACGAGTTCTTCGAGATCCGCGTCGCCGGCGTGAAGCAGCAGCAGCGCTACAACCTCGCCGCCCCCACGCCCGATAACGTCTCACCTCTCGAGCTCGGTAAGCGCATCAGCGACGTCGCGCACGCGCTGGTCGAGCAGCAATACCGGGTGCTCAACGAGGAGCTGCTGCCGGCATTGGAGCGCGAGGGCATCTTCATTTCTCGTCGCGAGTCCTTCGTCGAAGGCCCGCGCATGGACTGGCTGCGCGCCCACTTCCAGCGTGAAGTCTTGCCGGTGCTCACGCCGGTCGGGCTCGACCCCGCGCACCCGTTCCCGCGCGTCCTGAACAAGTCGCTCAACTTCGCGGTCACCGTCGAGGGCGTCGATGCCTTCGGCCGTGATTGCGACTACGCTGTCGTCCAGGCGCCCCGCTCCTTGCCGCGCGTCGTGCGCTTGCCGCCGGAGATCGCCCGCGGCCCGTACGACTTCGCGCTGCTCTCCTCGATCATCCACGAGAACGTCGGCGACCTCTTCCCTGGGATGAAAGTGACGGGCTGCTATCAGTTCCGTCTCACGCGCGACAGCGAGCTCTGGGTCGAGGAAGAAGAGGTCGACGATCTCTTGGACGCGCTCGAAGGCGAGCTGACGCGCCGCAACTGGGGTGACTCGGTGCGCCTCGAGGTCGCCGACAACTGCCCTCCCGAGATCCGCTCCTTCTTGCAGGAGCAGTTCGACCTGAAAGCGGAGGACGTCTATCAGGTGAACGGACCGGTGAACGTGTCGCGCCTCGCCCGCGTCTACGACCTCATCGACCGCGCCGATCTCAAGTACCCGGGGTTCGTGCCGTCGACGCCGCGCGCGCTCTCGTACAGCACCGACATGTTCGAGACCCTGCGCCGTGGTGACGTGCTCTTGCACCACCCCTACGAGTCGTTCGCGCCTGTCCTCGAGTTGTTGCGCCAGGCGGCGAAAGATCCCGAAGTCCTGGCCATCAAGCAGACGCTTTACCGGACCGGCAACGACTCACCCATCGTCAACGCGCTCATCGACGCGGCGCAGGCCGGCAAGGAGGTCACCGCGGTGGTCGAGCTGCGCGCCCGCTTCGACGAAGCCGCCAACATCGATCTCGCGACCCGCCTGCAGAACGCCGGCGCCAACGTCTTGTACGGCATCGTCGGTTACAAGGCGCACGCCAAGATGCTCCACATCGTGCGTCGTGAAGGCAAAGGCCTCCGCTATTACACGCATCTCGGCACCGGCAACTACCATCACAAGACCGCTCGAGCGTACACCGACTTCGGCTATATGACCGCCTCGCGCGACATCGGCGAGGACGTGCACAAGATCTTCCTGCAGCTCACTGGCCTTGGCCGGGTCACCAAGCTCAAGAAGCTCCTCCAATCGCCGTTCAGTCTGCAAAAGCGGCTGATGGAGCTCATCGACGAGGAGATCGAGCACGCCAAGGCGGGGCGGCCGGCGCGTATCGCCGCGAAGCTCAACTCGCTGTCCGAGCCCGGCATCATCGCGCAGCTCTACAAGGCTTCGCAGGCGGGCGTTTCGGTCGATCTCTTGGTGCGGGGCGTCTGTGGTCTGCGTCCCGGCGTGCCCGGCGTCTCGGAGAACATCCGGGTGCGCTCCATCGTCGGGCGCTTCCTCGAGCATAGCCGCGTCTACTACTTCAACGCCGGCGGCGCGGAGGTGCTCTACCTGTCGAGCGCCGATTGGATGAACCGCAACTTCTTCCGCCGCGTCGAGGTCGCTTTCCCCATCGAGGATCCCGTGCTGAAGCAGCGCGTCTACGCCGAGGCCATCGGCGGCGCCCTCGAGGACAACACCCAAGCCTGGCTGTTGCAGCCGAACGCCACCTATGTGCGCTCGACCGGCGGCGGCAAGGGCAGAGCCGCGCAAGCCGCGCTCCTGGCGGCCCTCTCCGACAAGCAGGCGCCCGCTGATGCGGACGACGGCATCGAGTCGGACCGCTCCAAGGCCAAGAAGAAAAAGAAGCACCGCAACCGCGATCTGATGTAGCGGGAGTCAACGCCCTCGTTGGCCCAGCTTGTCCGCGATGACGTCCAAGTCGACGGCCTTCTCCCAGCGGGCGACGACGATGGTGGCGACCGCGTTGCCGACGATGTTGGTCGAGGCGCGGGCCTCTGACATGAAGCGATCGATGCCGAGGAGCAATGACAAGCCGGCGACGGGGACGCGGCCTACCGTCGAGAGCGTCGCGGCGAGCGTGACGAAGCCGCTCCCGGTCACGCCGGCGGCGCCTTTCGACGTGAGCAAGAGGACGCCGAGAATGGTGACCTCCTCGCCGAGCGTGAGCTGGATGTCCAGCGCTTGCGCCACGAAGGACGTCGCCATCGTGAGGTAGATGCAGGTGCCGTCGAGGTTGAACGAGTAGCCCGTGGGGACGACGAGGCGCACGACGGATGGATGGATGCCCGCGCTCTCGAGCTTCGTCATGAGCGAAGGTAGCGCCGACTCGGACGACGAGGTGCCGAGCACCAGGAGCAGCTCCTCGCGGATGTACGAGAACAGCCTGAAGATCGACAGGCCCAAGACCTGCAGCACCAAGCCGAGCACCACGACCACGAAGCACAACGCCGTGCCGTAGAAGGTCAGCATCATCAGCAAGAGGCTACCGACGCTCGCGAGGCCGTGCTTGCCGATGGTGTGCGCCATGGCGCCGAACGCGCCGAGCGGCGCGAAGAACATCACCAGCCCCATGACCGAGAAGAGCAGGGCTCCAAAGAGCTCGAGGCCGCGCACCAGCGGCGCGGCTTTCGGACCCATCGCCGCGAGCGCGAGGCCCACCAAGAGCGCGACGAAGACGATCTGCGGGACGTTCGCCGTGGTCAACGCGCCGATGATGCTGTCGGGCACGATGTTCAAGAAGTGCTCGGCCGCCGTTTGTGACGTGGTCGCCGCGGCGGGCAGCGCCGCGCTTTGCAACGTCGACGGATCGATGTGCATGCCGCGACCCGGTTGCACGACGCGCGCGACGATGAGGCCTAGCGCGAGCGCCACCGTGGTCATCGCCTCGAACCAGATGAGGGCCTTGACGCCGACGCGTCCGACTTTGCGGACATCGCCCATGCTCGACACGCCCAGCGCCATGGTGGTGAACACCAGTGGGCCAATGAGCATCTTCACCAAGCGGATGAAGAAGTCGCCGAGCGGTTTGACGGCTTCGCCCGCGGACGGCGCGAGCCAGCCGAGGAGGCCGCCGGCGATGACGCCGATCAGAACGAAGCGATAGAGCGCGACGCCGCGTGGGTTTGACGGAGGAGGGCTCAGTGGAAGGCCAGTTTCACTTTGATGAACTCGAGGCGTTCCTTCTCGTGCTCGAGCTCGGTGCGCGTCATCGGATGCGCCTCGAGCCAGCCCTTGGGGAACTTGAGGTGGAGCTTGTTGCCATGCGCCGTGAGCGCGATGTCCGGGAGCGGCTTCGGTGAACGGCTGCGGTTCAAGCGCACCGCGAGGCGCAAGAGCACCGAGAGCCGCTTCACCATCGGGGCATAGTTGGGCGAGAGCGGCTCGAAGAGATCGTCGCTGATCTTGCGGCGGTGCGTGCGCACCAAGGCCGCGAGCGCTTGCTGCTCTTCACGTGAGAAGCCCGGCATGTCGGTGAAGCGCAGCAGGTAACCGCCGTGCTTGTGATAGCCGCTGTAGGCGATCGACAGCCCGATCTCGTGGAGACGCGTGGCCCATCCCAGGAACTGCTTGGCCGGCGTGTCGTGGAGCTCCCAGGCGCCGGTCACTTGGCGCAAGAAGCCCATGGCGGTGCGCTCGACGCGTGAGGCCTGCTCGCGATCGATGACGTAGCGTTGCATGAGGAAGTTGACCGTGCGGTCGCGCGCGTCCTCGTGCTTGAAGCGGCCGATCATGTCGTACAGCGCGCCTTCACGGAGGGCGCCGGTCGCGACGCGCATCGTGCTCAAGCCGAACTGCTCGAAGGCCGTCAGCAGGATGGTGACGCCGCCGACGATGATCGACGCGCGGTCCGGCTCGAGGCCCTCGATGTCGACGCGGTCGGTGCGGCCCGCCGCGAGCAGCGCCTTCTGGAACTTCTCGAGGCCCTTGTGCGTGATGCCGTCCTTGCTCCAACCGTTGACGCGCAGCACCTGCTCGACCGCGAGGATGGTCCCCGAGCTGCCGATCGCGACCTCCCAGCCGATGCTCTTGTAGCGCCGCTTGATGGAGCGGAGCTCGAGGCCCGCGGCGATCGAGGCTCTCTTCAGCGACTCGCGCTTGATCTTGCCGTTGCCGAAGAACTTCATGGTGAACGACACGCTGCCCATGTGGAGGCTGTCGGCGACCATGATGTCGTGACCCTCGCCGATGATGCACTCGGTGCTGCCGCCGCCGATGTCGATGACCAGCCGGCGCTCGTGTTGGTCCGCGAAGTCGGACGCGACGCCGGTGTAGATGAGGCGCGCCTCTTCGTGGCCGCTGACGACTTCGATGGGGTGCCCCAGCGCCTTGGCCGCCTTGGCGAGGAACGAGCGGCCGTTGCGCGCTTGGCGTAGGGCGCTGGTGCCGACGGCGCGGACGTGGCTGTGCTCGAGGTTCTTGATGCGCTCGCCGAAGCGCGAAAGGCACTCCAGGGCGCGCGTCTGGGCTTCGGGCGTGAGCTTCTTGTCTTCGTCGAGGCCGGCGGCCAAGCGCACCGACTCGCGCATGCGGTCGAGCATCGACAGCTGCCCTTCCTGCTGCCGGGCGATGATCATGTGGAAGCTGTTCGAGCCGAGGTCGACGGCGGCGAACGTGTCGTCGGCGGGGTTGGCCTTCTTCGGCGTCGCACCGTCTTTACGCATGAAACCCCTTGTTGCCGTGGCGGTGAATGTTCTTAATGCGCTCATGGCGACGTATGCAATCGGCGATGTTCAGGGGTGTTATCAGCCCTTGAAGCGCCTTCTGCGCCGCGTGAAGTACGACCCGAAGGTCGACCGACTGTGGCTCACCGGTGACTTGGTCAATCGCGGACCCGACTCGCTCGATGTCCTGCGCTGGGCCGTCGATCAGGGCGATCGGCTGAAGATCGTCCTCGGCAATCACGACATCCATCTCATTGCCCGCTATTACGGAGCGACCACCGGCAAGAAGCGCGACACGCTCGACGACGTGCTCGACGCCAAGGATTGTGGTCAGCTCGTCGAGTGGCTCTGCCAGCAGCCGCTCCTGGTGCGCGACGGGCAGCACGTGATGGTGCACGCCGGGCTCGTGCCCGAGTGGACCATCGCCGAAGCGGAGCAGCTCGCCGGCGAGGCCTCGAGCGCCTTGAAGACCGGTAAGCGCCGCGAGCTCTTGCGTGACACCTTCGATGAAGGTCCCAAGCGCTGGGATCCCGAGTACGGCACCAAGAAGCGCCTGCAGTTCCTCTTCAGCGCCTTCACGCGCATGCGCATCCTGACGCGCGACGGCGCCTTGCAGCTCGACTTCAGCGGCGCGCCGTCCGACATCCCGGCGTCATGCGTGCCCTGGTTCGATCATCCAGCGCGGCGCTCGCGCGACGCCGTGGTCATCTTCGGACACTGGGCGGGCTTGGGGCTGCACGTCACGCCGAGCGTCGTCGGCCTGGATAGCGGCTGCGTTTGGGGTGGGGCGCTCACGGCTTACCGACTCGAAGATCGCGAGATCTTCCAGGAGCCGTGCGCCTAGGAGCTCTTGTAGGTTAGCGCGGTCACGTCGGCGTGCATGTGCTTGATGTGATCCTTGAACTCCTGGCCCGGCTCGACCGCGAAAGCGCGCACCGTCGCGACGGACAGCATCGGCGTGTCGCTGTTCAACGAATCGCCGAAGCAAAAGAGCGGCCGGCGTGACACCAGGGTCTCGGCGACGCGGTGCTTGCCGATGACGCGCGCATCGACGGCGCGGCCGGTGCACACGCCGTGGATCACCTCGAGCTCGAAGCCGTGCACGTTCTCGGGCGCGATGCCGACGTGGCGGGCTCCGGCGCGCGCCACGGTGGGGATGCCGAGCGTGATGATGTGCGACTCGACGCCTCTCGACTTGAGCGTGCGGATGAGCACCTCGGCGCTGGAGCCGAGCTTGCCGTGGTTGAAGAACTTGGTGCGGTAGGGCGGCTTGCCTTCGAAGCCCTGGGTGAACAGCTCCTCCGCTACAGCGGTCAGCTTGCTCTCGTGGACACCAGCGAGCGCGCCGATGACCACGAAGAACGCGTCCGAGAGCGACAGGGTGTCGTCATCGACCATGCGCAGGGCGCGGGCGACGATGGCGTTGGTGGAGTCGCTCGCGAGCGCACGGGCGTCGACCTTGCCATTGGCGACGCTCGCGAGGAGGCTCGCGACGCGCGGGGCGTTCTGCTGTGGCAGCGCGGCGCGCTTCAAGAGCAGCGCCACGAAGTCGCGGAAGACGTCGCCGCCGATGATGGTGTTGTCGAAGTCGAAGACGGCCGTCGGCTTGATGTTGGCGCGGCGCACGTTCTGGACGTCGATGTGCTTGATGGCGGTGATGAGCTGCCGCGAGGTCACCTTGTCGCGCGGCATGAAGAAGCCGACCGAAGTGGCGCTGGTCGGGCCACGGTTGTTGGCGCGAGTCCGTTTGCCGGCGCGCGTCATGGCGGGGATGTCGAAGCGCGGCAGACCGCTGCGAGACGCGGCGATCATCTGCTCCGGGGTCGAGAACGGCAGACCGCCGGCGCGCCTGGCGCTCGTGACGCTCTGCGTTGGGGAGAGCGCTTCGACGGTTGGGCTCGAATGCAAGCCGACGCGGAACCCTGGCGAAAACATACAAACCCTTTCAGCAGACTCCTGAAAGTCGCGCCGAAGAGCGTTATCGCGTCAGGCTCGAGCCCGGTGCTTCAAGTCAGCTGCCGTGCGCCTGCTCGAGCGCGCTGACGACGAGATCGGTCGTCAGCAGCTCCGGCAGAACGTACGGCTCGAGCGGTTTGCGCGGGCTGTAGACCAGGTACATCGGCACGCCGGCTTTGCCATGGCGGGCAAGCGTGGCGCGGATCTGCTCGTCGCGGCGCGTCCAGTCGGCCTTGAGCATGACCACGTCCAGCTTCTTGGTGAGCTCGGCGATGCGCTCGCTCGAGAGGACGGCGCGCTCATTCACCTTGCAGGTGATGCACCACTCCGCGGTGAAGTCGACGAACACGACCTTGCCGCGGGCGAGCTCGTCGCGGACGCGGTCCGGCGCGAAGGTCTGCCAGGCGAGGCCCTCCGACTTTTCGGCCACCGGCACGACGGGAGCGGTGGCGTCACTCACGCGGAGCGTCATCATCAACGCAATGGCAACCAATGCGAGCGCCACGCCACGCACCGGCCAGCGGAGCTTGCCGCGCGCGCTGCTCACCATCCAGGTGCCGAGGCCGACGACCAACGCGAAGCCGACGACCGCTGCCATGCCGTCGGCGCCGGCCACCTGACCGATGACCCACGCGAGCCAGAGCACGGTCGCGAGCAACGCGAAGCCCATGGCCTGCTTCACGCGGATCATCCAGGTGCCGGGTCTGGGCACGAGCTTCAGCGCTTGCGGCACCAGGGTGAGGACCACGAACGGGGCCGCGAGGCCGACGCCGATGGCCAGGAAGATGACGACGATGAGCCAGGCCTCGCCGGCGAGGGCAAAGCCCACCGCGGTGCCGAGGAAGGGGGCGGAGCAGGGTGTCGCCACCGCGACCGCGAGCACGCCTTCGAGCGCGCTCTTCACGTGACCGTGGGTGTGATGCACGGCGTCGCCGATCGCCGCCACGCCGCCGGTGCCGATCTCGAAGACCCCGAAGAGGCTCGCGGCGAACACGGTGAGCACGCCCGCGACCACGGTCACGAAGAGGGGCTCCTGGAACTGGAAGCCCCAGCCGACCGCATGTCCGCCGACGCGGAGGAGCACGACGCCGAGCGCCAGCGCCGCCATCGCGCCGAGGATGCCCGCCGTGTAGGCGAGGCTGTGACCCAAGACGACCGCGCGCCCGTGATGCGCCGACGTCCGCGCGAGCTGCGTGTAGCCGGTGACCTTGATGGCGAGCACCGGCAACACGCACGGCATGAGGTTCAAGACCAGGCCGCCCAGGAGGGCGAGCAGGAGCATCTGCCAGACGCCGAGCGGCGCGACCTCGGTTGGCGCCACGGCGGCCGCGGCCACGGTGACGGGCGCGAGGAGCGACGAGGCTACCGCGCTGACTACGGTGCTGCTGGTGGCGCGCTTCAAGGGCGTCGCGAACTGCACGAGCGCCGGGCTGCCGTCTTCACGCTCGAGCTCGAGGACGCCCGCGAAGGTAGCGTCGCCGTCGGGCTCGTCCGGTCCGCTTTGACCGACAACGTCGATGATGAGGCCGCTGAAGGCGCTCGGGTGCTCGCGCACCGCGACGGCCTTCCACTCGATGCCTGGCGTACGCTCGGGCACGAAGACGTCCTCGATGGTGTTCCCGGGGACCTGATAGGTCGGGCAGGCCGCGTCCTGGGGCGGAGGCCCCGCGCAGGCCACGACGGCGAGCGCCGCGTTGAAGCGCGTCGCGGGCTTCACGGCGGCCACGTCGTAGGCCACCTGGACCTGAACCCCCAGCTCCGACGCGGCGCGAGGCACGCGCGCGGCGGCGTGCTTGAAGATGTTGGTGACGAGGTCATCGGCGGGAGCCGCCGCGTCACGCACCGGTATCGTCCGCGATAGCGTCGCCTCGCCCGGCGTGCAGTCGACGTTGCAGGCGAGATAGTCGGCGCTCACCTTGATGGTGAGCTCTCCATGCGCGTCCTCCGCCACCGTCGCGTCGGTGAACAACAAGGTCGAGCCGGCGTAGCCGTAGGTGGTGATGAAGCCGTCCGCTTGCTTGAAGATCTCCGGCGCCGGCCACGATAGCGCGCCAAAACTCAAGTGTTCTCCGCTGAAGCGGATGTCGGTCGCGATGGCCGCCTGGCCCGGGTTCTTCCAGTAGATGTGATAGTGGTCGTCGATGATGAAGTAGACGCCGACGCGGAACTTCTCACCCGGGGTCACGGTGGCGACGTCGGTGAGCAGATAGGCGTGCACGCGCGGCGCGCCTTTGTCCTCGGCGCCTGCTTGGTGCGCTTCCTTGGGCACGGCGGGAGCTCGCGGCCCGGAGGTGCCGAAGGCCTGTGAGGCGGCGAGGAGGGCGGGGAGAAAGCTGACCAAGGAATATTTCACTACGACTCCGTCTACCGTAAACCACCCGGACTCGTCTTATATTCGCGGTCATGACGTCCCCCCCTATCGACCAAGACGCCCGAAAATGGGGCAAAAGACCGCCCGACCAAGAAGACCGCAACCTCCTCGAGGGGCCCAAGCGGCCGCATGACGACGCCACGCGGCTCTTGCGCATCATGGCGGAGTTCGCCACGGGCTTTCACAAGCTGCGCAAGGTTGGCCCGTGCGTGACCGTCTTCGGCTCGGCGCGTTTCCAGGAGGGCCACCGGTATTACGCCATGGCGCGCGAGCTCGGCGGCGAGCTCGCCCGCGCTGGCTTCACGACGATGACCGGCGGGGGGCCAGGCATCATGGAGGCCGCGAATCGTGGGGCAAAGGAAGCCGGCGGCCCGTCGATTGGCTGCAACATCAAGCTGCCGCACGAGCAGCGCGAGAACCCGTACATCGATGACTTCGTCACCTTCCGCTACTTCTTCGTCCGCAAGGTGATGCTCGTGAGGTACAGCTACGCCTTCGTGTGCATGCCCGGCGGCTTCGGGACGCTCGACGAGCTCTTCGAGATCGCGGTGCTGGTGCAGACCGGCAAGGTGCGCAACTTCCCGATCGTCCTCATGGACCGCGCCTACTGGCAGCCGCTGCTCGATTACTTGAAGAACACCTTCGTCCCCGAAAAGACCATCGAGGCCGTCGATTTCGAGCGCTTCCACGTGACCGACTCGGCAGCCGAGGCCGCGCGCTACATCGTCGATGTCGCGACGCGCGAGCTGGGGCTTGCGTATCGCGCCGTCAAACAGCGCCTGGAGGGGGAGAAACCCTGACAAGGCCGCTCCGTTTCCAGTAGACGCGGGCGCCCAATTGGACAAAAATTCGCGGAAGCCATGGCAACCGATCTCGAAACCACCGAGCGCGAGGATCGGCTCGCGAGTGTGTCCGAGTCGGGAGTCTCCTTGGTCAACAAGGAGCGCCTCGCCGAGCTCAAGGCGCAGCTCGACGAAGACCGGCATTTGCTCGAGCAAGAGCGCGCCATCCAGGCACGCACCCGCGCCGCCTTCGACAAGGAGCGCGCCGAGCTCGACGAGAAGGCCGAGACCGTCGCCATCGAAGCGGAGCGTCTGCGTGAGCGGACACGCGAGCTCGAGCAGCGCGAGAGCGCCGTCCGCCAACGCGAAGCAAGCATCGCCCGCAAGCAAGAGCGAGACGACGCGACGAACCCACGCGTCAATGACGCGCCCAACCACGATTGGGATCTCCCGACCGTCGCGGCTTCCATCGAGGAAGCGCAAGCGATGCTCAAGAACGGCCCGCAGCGCCGCGCGCCAGCCACGACCCCGCGCCAGACCGGCCGGCAGCGCGGCGGCGGGGGACTTCGCCAGATCATGCTCGCGAACCCGGTGGCCACCTTCGCGTTCGGCTTTGCCGCCGCGATGCTGGCGATGCTGCTCCTCTGGAGCCTCTTGTAGAGCTGCGGCCGCGCCCCGGGAAATGACCAAGCTCGCGTACACCGACTACCGCCGCAATCCCGAGCGCTGGGCTTGGCGTCTCGCCGTGCCGCGCGCCGCGGTCGATCTCTACCTCGACTGCGAGGTCATCGACCTGCACGTCGACTCCTTCATCTGGCCGCGCGTCTTCAAGAGCTACGACATCGGCAAGCGCCACCGCCCGTGGCTCCCCGCGTCCGCTTTCATGAACCAGGTCGACCTGCCGCGCACCCGCGAAGCCAACATGGCGGGGATGGTCTGGGACATCGTCACGAACCCACGCCGCCGGCCGGTTGATCGCGCAAACGACACGCTCGCGCACATCGCTTCCATCGAGGAGACGCTCGGCGCGCATCCGCAGGACTTCGCGGTGGTGCGTAGCGCCAGTGAGTACCGCGCCGTCCGCCAGCTGGGGCTCACCGCG